>NZ_JAAVJC010000201.1 GCF_012033785.1 Streptomyces bohaiensis | reverse complement strand
GGCCGGGCCCGGCCGGCGACGCGCGACGGTCGGCGGACGCGCCGGACGCCGCCTCAGCCCCGCGGTGGCGCGGTGGAGTCGCGGGCCACCACCCGAGCCGGCTCCGGCGGTACCACGCCGTCCTCCGGCACCTCGGCGCCCAGCGCGACCCGCCCGGCCGCCTGACCGGTCTCGCGCAGCGGGAGGCGCACCGTGGTGAGGCCGGGCGCCACGTCGGCGGCGAACGGGAGGTCGTCGAACCCGGTGACGGAGACGTCCTGCGGTACCCGCAGGCCGCGGTCGCGCAACGCCGCGCAGACCCCGAGCGCCGCGGTGTCGTTGGCGGCGGCGATGGCGGTCAACCCCGGGTCGGCGTCCAGCAGGCGCAGCGCGCCGGCGTAGCCGCTGTCCCGGTGGAACGTCCCGTGGATCAGCAGGTGGTCCGGGGTGGGCGGCAGCCCGGCCGCCGTCATCGCGGCGCGGTGCCCGGCGAGCCGGTGCCGGGTGGTCGAGCGGTGGTCCGGCCCCGCGAGATGGCCGATGCGCCGGTGGCCGAGTGCCAGCAGGTGCTCCGTCAGGGCACGTGCGCCGCCCTCGTTGTCGAGCGGTACCTCGACCGGTCGCGGCCGGGGCCCGTCCACCTCCGGGGCGGTGCCCGCGGCGGGGTCGGCCCCGTCCGCCCCGCCGTGCTCCTCGGCCGGGAGCGGCCGGCCGCAGAGCACGACCCGGACGCCACCGGCGGCGAGGCGGCGCAGCCGGGCGGCGAGGGCGGCCCGGTGCCCCGGGTCGTCGGTGCCGCTGCCGGTCAGCACCACGGCGGCGGCGCGCTGCCGCTGGAGCAGCGTCAGGTACGTCAGCTCCCGCTCGGGCGAGCCGCCGGTGTTGCAGATGACGGCCAGCTTCCGGCCCTGCGCGGGGACCGAGGTCACCGGGCCGATGGTGTCCTGCACCGCGCCGGCGATGATGCCGAAGAAGGGGTCGGCGATGTCGTTGACCAGGACGCCGACCAGGTCGGAGCTGGCGGCGGCGAGGGAACTCGCCGGGCCGTTGACGACGTACTCCAGCTCCTCCACCGCCCGCAGCACGCGGCTGCGGGTCGCGGTGGCGACCGGGTAGTTGCCGTTGAGCACCCGGGAGACCGTCGCCGCCGAGACACCGGCCCGGGCCGCCACGTCGGCGAGCGTCACTGTCATCCGGGTCCTCCGGTCGGCTGGGCGGCGGGGTGGTGCGGTCCCCTCTGGTGGGAAGCGTAGCGGCGGCCGGCACCGGTGCGAGCCCCGGACGGCGGGGTCGGGGGACGGTGCGGCTCCGGCCGGGCCGTCGCCCCGTCCGACGGCGGCTGCCGCGGCGCTCGACATCGACGTCGGCGACGGGGCGAGCGGCGGGCGAGGGGCGCGCCCCCCGCCGGTGGTCCCGCCGGGTGTCCGCGTCGTGCCCCCGTGCGCCGGGGCGGCCGGCACCGGGAGGCGCTCGCGGGGTGCGCCGGTCCCACCCGCGGTACCGCGGGTGGGCGACCGCCCGACATCTCGCGCTGTGCGCCCGCTTCCCAGACGGATAGAAAGCGCTTACTCTCGGCGGAGGGCGTCAGCCCGGACCACCCGACGAAAGGACGTGGCGGCCATGAGCGCATCGGCCACCGAACGCAGGACCATCAAGATCGCCATGAACGGCGTCACCGGCCGCATGGGCTACCGCCAGCACCTGGTGCGCTCGATCCTGGCCATCCGCGAGCAGGGCGGGATCGACCTCGGCGACGGCACCGTGATCTGGCCCGAGCCCGTCCTCGTCGGCCGCCGCGAGCACGCCCTGCGGGAGCTGGCCGTCCGCCACGGTCTGGACCCGGCCGCCATCTCCACCGACCTCGACGCCGTCCTCGCCGACGACACCGTCGACATCTACTTCGACGCGCAGGTCACCCAGGCGCGCGAGTCCGCCATCGGCAAGGCGATCGCCGCCGGCAAGCACATCTACACCGAGAAGCCCACCGCCACCGGGCTCGACGGCGCGCTCGCCCTCGCCCGCCAGGCCGCGGACGCCGGCATCAAGCACGGCGTCGTCCAGGACAAGCTGTTCCTCCCCGGCCTGCTCAAGCTCCGCCGCCTCATCGACAGCGGCTTCTTCGGCCGCATCCTCTCCGTGCGCGGCGAGTTCGGCTACTGGGTCTTCGAGGGCGACCTCCAGCCCGCGCAGCGCCCCTCCTGGAACTACCGCTCCGAGGACGGCGGCGGCATCGTCGTCGACATGTTCCCGCACTGGGAGTACCTCCTCCACGAGCTGTTCGGCCGCGTCGAGACCGTGCAGGCGCTGACCGCCACCCACATCCCCGAGCGCTGGGACGAGAAGGGCGAGCGCTACACCGCCACCGCCGACGACTCGGCCTACGGCGTCTTCCAGCTCGCCGGCGGGGTCGTCGCCCAGATCAACTCCTCCTGGTCGGTGCGGGTCAACCGCGACGAGCTGGTCGAGTTCCAGGTCGACGGCACCGAGGGCTCCGCCGTCGCCGGCCTGCGCGACTGCCGCATCCAGCACCGCTCCACCACCCCCAAGCCCGTGTGGAACCCGGACCTGCCCAACGGCGAGTCCTTCCGCGACCAGTGGCAGCAGGTCCCCGACAACGCGGAGTTCGACAACGGCTTCAAGGCGCAGTGGGAGCTGTTCCTGCGCCACGTCGTCACCGACGCCCCCTACGAGTGGGACCTCCTCGCCGGTGCGCGCGGCGTCCAGCTCGCCGACCTGGGCCTGCGCTCCGCCGCCGAGGGCCGCCGCCTCGACGTCCCCGAGGTGCGGCTGTGACCGACGCGCCCACCCCGGACACCCTCCGACTCCCCACCCAGGACGGCACGCTGGAGCACTACCGGCACCGCACCGAGCCCGTCGCGCGCGACGCCCAGGGCCCGCCGCCCGCCTCCCGGGTCGTCTACTCCGCCGCGCACGTCGTCGCCGACCCGCTCGCCGACGCCGGCCCCGACGACCCCGCGGCGGTGGACTGGGACACCACGCTCGCCTTCCGCCGCCACCTCTGGTCCCACGGTCTCGGCGTCGCCGAGGCGATGGACACCGCGCAGCGCGGCATGGGGCTGGACTGGTCCGGCGCCGCCGAGCTGATCCGCCGCTCCGCGGCCGAGGCCAAGGCCGAGGGCGGACTCATCGCGTGCGGCGTCGGCACCGACCAGCTCACCCCGACCGCCGGCACCACCCTCAAGGACGTGCGCGCCGCGTACGAGGAGCAGCTGGAGGTCGTGGAGTCCGCGGGCGCCCAGCCCATCCTCATGGCCTCCCGCGCCCTGGCCGCCGTCGCGTCCGGGCCGCAGGAGTACGCCGAGGTCTACGACCACCTGCTGCGCCAGTCGCAGGAGCCGGTGATCCTCCACTGGCTCGGTCCGATGTTCGACCCCGCGCTGGACGGCTACTGGGGCGACGCCGACCTCGACACCGCCACCGAGACGTTCCTGTCGGTCATCTCCGACCACAGCGACAAGGTCGACGGCATCAAGATCTCGCTGCTCGACGCGGGCCGCGAGGTCGCGCTGCGCCGCCGCCTCCCGGACGGCGTGCGGTGCTACACGGGCGACGACTTCAACTACCCCGAGCTGATCGCGGGCGACGCCCACGGCTTCAGCCACGCGCTGCTGGGGATCTTCGACCCGCTGGCGCCGCTCGCGGCGGAGGCCGTGCGCAAGCTCGACACCGGCGACACGGAGGGGTTCCGCGCCGTCCTCGACCCGACGGTGCCGCTCTCGCGCCACCTCTTCACGGCGCCCACCCGCTACTACAAGACCGGGGTGGTGTTCCTCGCCTGGCTCGCCGGGCACCAGGACCACTTCACCATGGTCGGCGGGCTCCAGTCCGCGCGCTCGCTGCCGCACTTGGCCCACGCCTACCGGCTCGCCGACGAGCTCGGCCTCTTCCCCGACCCGCAGCTGGCCGCCGCCCGGATGCGGCAGCTGCTCACCGTCCACGGAGTCACCGCATGAGCGCCGCGGCAGTGGCCGGCCCCGGGCTGGGCCGCTTCTCGATCAACCAGATGACGGTCAAGCAGCTGGACCTGCCGGAGCTGGTCGCGGCCTGCGGCGAGCAGGGCGTCACCGCGGTGGGGCTGTGGCGCGAGCCGGTCCGGGAGTACGGGGTCAAGGCCGCGCACGACCTCTTCGCCGAGGCCGGGATCGCGGTCACCTCGCTCTGCCGCGGCGGGTTCTTCACCGCCCCCGACCGGCAGGCCGTGCTCGACGACAACCGGGCCGCCATCGACGAGGCGGCGGGCGTCGGCACCGACACCCTGGTGCTGGTCTCCGGCGGTCTGCCCGAGGGCGGCGGGCTGGTCGACGCCCGGGCGCGCATCGCGGAGGCGTTGGCCGAGCTGGCGCCCTACGCCGCCGACCGCGGGGTGCGGCTCGCGATCGAACCGCTGCACCCGATGTACGCGGCCGACCGCTGCGCCGTCTCCACGCTCGGCCAGGCGCTCGACCTCGCCGAGCCGTTCGACGCCGCGACGGTCGGGGTCGTCGTCGACACCTACCACCTGTGGTGGGACGAGCGGGTCGACCGGCAGATCGCCGAGGCGGGCGCGGCCGGGCGCATCCACTGCTTCCAGCTCGCCGACTGGGTCACCCCGCTGCCCGCGGGGGTGCTCACCGGCCGCGGCCAGATCGGTGACGGCTGCATCGACATGGCGCACTTCCGCCGCGTCGTCGACGCCGCCGGGTACGAGGGGCCGATCGAGGTGGAGATCTTCAACGAGGCGATGTGGGCCCGCGACGGGCGCGAGGTGCTGCGGGAGACCGCGGACCGCTACCGCGCCGTCGCCGCCGACTGACGCCGGACCTGGCGCCGGTCGGCACCAGGACGGTCGGGACCGGAACCGCCGGGGCAGCACCCGAGGCGGGACCGGTCCCGCCGTCGTGCGCGGTCCGGTCCGTTGTGCCCGGTCCGGTCCGTGCGGCGCGGCTCGGGACGCGGCGGCGGCCCCGGCGGCGCATCGGTCGCGCCGAAACGTTACCTCCCGCGTGTTTGACGGCGGTGACGTGCGGCTATCCCAGGGGGACGTACCTGTCGTGCTGCTGAAGGAGCACTGCCATGGCCCTCATGACGACCGTCCCGGCCACCGCCGACGCCGACCGGGCCGCGTTCACCTGTGGTCCTGACGATGCCCGGGTGCCGGAGACCACCGCCATCGGCGGCCTCGCCGTCGCCCCGGCCGCCACGGCCGGTTCCGAGGACCCGCTCACCCCCGCCGGGTGGTCCTCGTTCGTCTCCGCGGTGATGGGCGGCACCCTGGGTGCCTGACGGGCGGTGCGACCCCCGTCCGGGGCCTGCGCCGGGCCCGGTCCGGGCCGTCAGCCGCGCTGCCAGCCGGCGCGGTTGCTGCACGACTCGTAGCTGTACCTGGTCCGCCGCTCCCAGCCCTCGCCGGTGAGCCGGCGCCAGGCCCGGTCGGGGACGTACAGCAGCGACTCCGCCCACACCGCCCCGGTGGCGAACGGCGCGAACCGTGCCGGATCGGCCCGCACCGCTCGGAAGGTGTGCTCGCCCGCGGCCACCACCGCGGCCCGCGTGTAGAGGAAGGCGTCCGAGGACGCGTCCTCGCCCAGCTCCCGGCGGTCCAGCTCCCAGAGCAGCCGCGACAGCGTCTCCGCGAACGCCGCCGTGACGGCCGCGGGCCGTGCCGCCAGCCGCTCGACCAGCGCCGCCGCGAGGTCCTCGGCGTCCGGGTCGGACCAGGGCGGGCGGCACCGCTCGATCAGCCGCCAGAACCGTGCCTCGTCCATCTCCACCGTCGCGTCCGTCGCCACCGTCTCGCCCATGCCGCCGAGCATGCCGCACCGCACCGACAACGCGGCGGTGCGGTGCGGTCGCCGGTGGCGGCTTCAGCCCCGGAGCGGGTCCGCTTCCCGGCGGCCGGACGGCGCCGGGCAGCCACCGGGCCCGGCGGTCGGGACGGTGGCCGCTGACGTCCCGTCGCTCAGCTCGGCCGCCACGCGGCCCCGCGGCACGACCAGCCCCGACTCGTAGGCGAGCACGACCGCTTGCGCGCGGCTGTTCACCCCGAGCTTCTGCATGACCCGCTTGACGTGCGTCTTGACGGTGGCCGCGCTCAGCCCCAGCCGTGCGGCGATCTCCGCGTTGCCGAGTCCGGCCGCCACCAGGCGCAGCACGTCCGTCTCCCGGGTGGTGAGCGGTCCCAGCCGGTTCAGACCCAGCGTGAGGGCGCGGTGGTGGCGGGTGTAGGTCTCCACCAGCTCACGGGTGACGACCGGGGTGATCAGCATGTCCCCGGCCGCCACCGTGCGCACCGCCGAGACGAGCCGCTCGGGCGGGGTGTCCTTCAGGACGAACCCCGAGGCCCCTGCCCCGAGCGCGGTGGAGACGTACTCGGGGGCATCGCAGGCGGTCAGCATCAGCACGCGGGGGCCGCGGTGGGCGTGCCCGCCGACGATCAGCCGGGTGGCGGCGATGCCGTCGAGCCGGGGCATCCGGACGTCCATCAGGACGACGTCCGGATGGAGCGCGGTGGCCAGGTGCACCGCTTGGCGGCCGTCGGCGGCCTCGCCGACCACCTCGATCCCGGAGGCGGCGTGCAGCAGGGCCAGGAGTCCGGCGCGTACCAGCGCCTGGCCGTCGGCCACGACCACGGAGATGTTCACCGGTACCGCCGATCCTCGTCGGGTGGGCGCCCCGGCCGGCGGCGGGGGCACCGGCCGCTTCGCGCCGAGGGAGCGCCGCGGGCCGGCCCGGCGCGAAGCAGGGCGTTCCGTGCGGCCCGTCCGCCGACCCCACGCCCATGCCCACGTGTACCGACGTGCCGATCACCGTTGCCCGAACGGGGCGCGCACCCTGTCAACGTAGACGGGGGGTGCGCCCCCGGCCCACGACGAGGGACGGAATTCGGATACCCCCGTAGGGGTAGTCCGGGTCCCGCTCTGGTGTGACGACAGGGGCGGCGGGCACCACTAGCGTCGAGCGGGTCAGGCGCTGCCGCGACCGGCGGTGCGCCCGAGAGGTTGGGGGATTCGTGCAGGCATCTCACCGGGACGGGGACGCACTCACCGGGGGCTCGGGCGCGCAGGGCTCGTCAGCCGCGGCGGTCCGTACCGTCCGTCCCGGCGTACCCGAGGCCCGTACCTCCGTGACCGTGCACGCGCCCGATCCCATCACCCGTGAGGGCACGCTGGCGCAGTTACGCCGTAACCCCGACATCGAGATCCGGGGTGAGGCGGACACCCGGCCGGGAGCGGTGGCGCTCGTCGTCCGGGACTCCCTCGACGAGGAGGTGCTGGGCCGGCTGCGCCGGATCGTCCGGGCGGACGGCGGCCGTGCCGTGCTGGTGGTGGGCGTGTTGCGGGAGGCGGAACTGCTCGACGTGATCGAGTGCGGGGTGGGCGCGGTGGTCTGGCGGAACGAGGCCACGGAGCACCGGTTGGCGCAGGCCGTCTTCGCCGCCGCGCGGGGCGAGGGGGACCTCCCCGCCGATCTGCTGGGGCGGCTCATCGATCAGGTGGGGGTGCTCCACCGGGTCAGCACCGGCCGGTCGGGCGCACCCGCCGGCGGGCTCTCCACGCGCGAGGTCGACGTGCTGCGGTTAGTCGCGGACGGGCGCGACACCCAGGAGATCGCTGCCAAGCTCTCGTACTCCGAACGCACCGTCAAGAACGTGGTCCACGGGCTCACCACCCGGCTGCATCTGCGCAACCGAGCGCATGCGGTCGCCTACGCCATGCGCGAGGGCTATATCTGATGGGACGCGTTCGGATCTGACCGAAAGGACACTGCCGTTGCCCGGTCAGGGTTTGATCGTGCCCCTGACGCCGCCCCGGCGGGCCGTGTGGCGCGCGGTGGCCATCGGGTTGGATGGGGCGGGCGACGTCATCGCGCCCGCGGCGCGCGGCCCCCGGCGGCCCCGCGGCCCGGCGACACGGAAGGCACCGATCCGGTGATCCACGAGATGGACGAGGTCCTCAAGGGGCTGCTCGGCCGCGGCCCGCTCGCGGGCTCCGGCATCGAGGTCTCCTTCGACGCCCCGACCCGGGACTGGGCGGCGCGCCGCAACGGCCCGGTGATCAACAGCTACCTGTACGACATCCGCGAGGAGACCGCGCTGCGGCAGCGCGGCCACACCCCGGTCCACGACAGCGAGGGACTGGTCGTCAAGCGGCGCCGCCCGCCGCGCTGGTTCCGGCTCGCCTACCTGGTCACCGCCTGGACCAAGCGGCCGCAGGACGAGCACCGCCTGCTGGCCGCGGCCCTCTCCACCCTGCTGCCCCACGAGCTGCTGGCACCGTCGACGCTGCCGGGCGCGCTCGGCCGGCAGGGGCTGAGCGTCCCGCTCAACGTCGGCGGTTCACAGACGGAGTCCCGCTCGCTGGCGGAGATCTGGAGCGCGCTCGGCGGCGAACTCAAACCCTCCCTCGACGTGGTGGCCACCGTGCCGTTCCCCTCCCACCCGGACGACGACGCCGGACCACCGGTCACCACGGGGGCCGCCGTCCGACTCGGCGGCATCGACGGCACCCCGCCGCCCGGCGAGCGCGGCCACCGACCGCACCAGATCGCCGCCGCCCCGCGCCCCGCGCACCGCCTCCGCCCGGGACAGCAGCGATGAGCCCGGACGCCCGCGGCCGCCCGCCC
>NZ_JAAVJC010000200.1 GCF_012033785.1 Streptomyces bohaiensis | reverse complement strand
ACCGTCGCCCGCCGGCCGCGCAGCAGCCCCTCGCCGTCGCCGACGCCTTCCCAGACGGCGGCGGTGACCCGCAGCCGCAGCTGGGCGCCCTCCCAGCGGTCGGCCGCCAGCAGGACGGAGCCGGACCGGCGCAGCAGGGCGGCGATCCGCCGCCCCACCCGGTCGGGGACGGGCGGCAGCGGGCCGGTGAGCACCACGGGAACCGCCTCCAGGACGGCGGTCAGCACCTGCGGCCAGCGGCGGCCGGGGTCGTCGACCCAGAGCCCGGCGTCGAGGTCGAGTCCGGCGTCGCCGGCGGCGAGCGCGCCGAGGAAGGGGAGGCCGACGGCGGCCCAGCCGACGGGGCCGGTGCGGCCGGCCGAGCGGTCGGCGGCGACCGCGTCGGCGGCCAGGGCGAGCAGCAGCGGTATGTCGCCGCCGGCGCTGGCCGCCGTGCCGGGGCGCAGCCTTCCGCCGGGCAGCAGTGCTCCCAGCGCCGACGCGGGGGCCTCGCCCTCACGTGCGGCGGCCGTCCCGGGTGATGCCGATCCTGTCCACACCCTTCGAATTTCGAGCATGTGTTCGAAAAGTGCAAGTGAAGCCCTGTCAGGTCACCGAAGGGGTGAAACCGGACACCGAACGTCACCCGCCTGCGGTGATCCCCCCTCCGACCGCCCGGCCCCGGCCACCCCTGCGGCGGCGGGCTGTCCGCCGTCCGGCGGCACCGGCGGGCCGCTGCCACCGGCCCGTGGCAGGCTCCGTTCCGGAGCCCCGGGGAGGCCCGGGCCCGAGCGCGGAGGAGCCCCATGCGGATCGTCGTGAGTCAGTTCGTCAGCCTGGACGGCGTGGTCCAGGCACCGGGCGGCGCGGAGGAGGACACCGACGGGGGATTCGCCCACGGCGGCTGGTCGCACACCTACTTCGACCCCGAGATGGTGGGCGGGTTCGTGGACCGGGCCATGCAGGACACCGACGCGCTGCTGTTCGGCCGCCGCACCTGGCGGACGATGGCCGCCGCCTGGCCGGAGCGGGCGGGCGACCCGTTCGCCGACCGGATGAACGAGCTCCCGAAGTACGTGGTCACCCGGACCCTCCGCGAGGAGGACCTCACCTGGGGGAACACCGTCCGCATCCCCGGCGGGGAGGTCCTGGAGCGGGTGCGGGAGCTGCGCGCGCGGCCCGGCCGCGCCGTCCAGGTGATGGGCAGCCCCACCCTTGCCCGCACGCTGATCACCCACGGGCTCTTCGACGAACTGCGGCTGATGCTGATGCCGGTGCTGCTGGGCAGCGGCAAGAAGCTCTTCCCCGAGGGCGGTGCGTACCACCCCCTCACCCTGGTCTCCGCCGCGACCAGCCCGGCCGGCACCCAGCTGCTCGTCTACCAGCGCGCCGACGCCGACTGACCACCCTGCTCCGGCTCCGGCGGTGGCTCCGCGCCCCGGACCCGGCGGGCGGCCGGGGTGGTCGAGGTGATCGAGGTGGTCCCGCTACGGCCCACCGGACCCCGCTGACCACGGCTGACCGCGCCCCTGCCCCGGGATGCCGATAAGGCATGATCGGGGGTATGGGGATCGTCGCCGGTCTGGACAGTTCGTCCGACTACACCAGCATCGTCGTGTGTGACTCCGATACCGGTGAGGTGCTGCGGCAGGCCCACGCGCCGCACCCGGAGGGCGAGTCGTCACCCGGCGGCTGGCTGCTCGCCCTCGGTGACGCGGCGGGCGGCGGCGTCCTGGAGGACGTCACCGCGATCGGGGTGACCGCCCAGCAGCGCGGCACGGTGGCGGTGGACGCTGCGGGTCACCCCGTGCGCCCGGCGACCGACGCACGGCACGGCGGCCACTCCGCCGCCGTCAGCCTGATCGACGAGTTCGGCGGTCGGGGCGCCTGGATCGAGGCCGTCGGCGCCGTCCCCCGCCCCTCGCACGCCGTCAGCCACCTCCGCTGGCTGGCCCGTTCGGAGCCGGCGACCGCCGCGCGGGTGACCGGCGTGCTGGCGCCGCAGGACTGGCTGGTGTGGCAGCTCCTGGGCCGACCGGAGCGGTTCACCACCGACCGCGGCAGCGCCTCGGGGACCGGTTTCTGGTCGCCGCACCGCGACGACTGGCGGCGGGACCTGGTCGAACTGGCCCTGGGGCAGGAGGTCGCGCTGCCCGACGTCCTCGGCCCGGCGGACACGGCGGGGCGCACCCCCGAGGGGCTGTTGATCTCGGCCGGCACCGGCGAGACCATGGCGGCGGCGCTGGGTCTGGGCGTCGGACCGGGCGACGCGGTGATCTCCCTCGGCACCTCCGGTTCGGTCTGCGCCTTCCACGACGCGGCGCTCCAGGACACCGGCGGCAGCGTCACGGCCCTCGCGGACGCCACCGGCCACCACCTGCCGGTGGTCCGCACCCTCAACGCCACCCGGGTGCTGCGCGGCACGGCTGACCTGCTGGGCAGGTCGCCGGAGGAACTCTCCGACCTGGCGCTGCGCTCGACCCCCGGGGCCCACGGGATGGTGCTGCTGCCGTACCTGGCGGGCGAGGTCGTCCCGGACCTGCCGCACACCGCCGGCACCCTCACCGGGCTGAGCCGGGAGAGCATGGCGCCGGAGAACCTGGCGCGCGCCGCGTTCGAGGGGATGCTCTGCGGCCTCGCGGACGCCGCCGAGGTGCTGCGCGGCCGCGGGGTGCGCATCGACCGGGTGTTCCTGCTGGGCGCGGCCGCCGACCTGCCGGCCGTGCAGGCGCTGGCACCCGGGTTGCTGGACGCCGAGGTGGTGGTCCCGGTCGACGCCGACTACGCGGCGATCGGCGCCGCCCGGCAGGCCGCCTGGGCGGCGGGGGTCGCCGACGGGACCCTCACCGCCGACGCACCGCCGCAGTGGGCGACCGCCACCGGTCGCGAACTGCACCCCCCGGAGTCGCCGGAGGCCAGCGTCGCGGTCCGGACGCAGTTCCGCGCGGTCCGCGACGAGCACCACCCGGGCGCCTTCGGCTGACCGCGCCGGCTCGGGCGCGCCGCTCGGTCCGGGTCGCTCGGCCCGTGTCATCCGGTACGGATCATCCGGTTCGCGTCATCCGGTCCGGGTCGCTCGGTCCGGTCCGGGTCGGGTCGTCGCTGCGCCCTCGGCGCGGCCGGGCGGCGGTGCTCAGTCGAGGTAACCCCGGAGCTGTCCCGCGTAGGCGTGGCCGCGGAGCTTGCCGAGGGTCTTGTGCTCGATCTGCCGGATGCGCTCGCGGGTGACGCCGAAGAGGCAGCCGATCTCCTCCAGCGTGCGGGGGCGGCCGTCCACCAGACCGTACCGGAGTTCCACGACGCGCCGTTCGCGGTCGCCGAGGGTGGAGAGCACGCAGCCCAGGTGCTCGCGCAGCATCAGGAAGGCCGCGGACTCGGCCGGGTTGGGGACGTCGGTGTCCTCGATGAGGTCGCCGAGATTGACGTCGTCCTCCTCACCGACCGGCGCCTGGAGCGATATCGGGTCCTGGGCGAGCCGCAGGATCTCCCGCACCCGTTCAGTGGTCAGCCCCAGGTGGAGGGCGATCTCCTGGGGAGTGGGCTCCTGGCCGCGTTCCTGGAGCAGTCCGCGCTGCACCCGGATCACGCGGTTGATCAGCTCCACGACGTGGACCGGCACGCGGATGGTGCGGGCCTGGTCGGCGATGGCCCGGGACATGGCCTGGCGTATCCACCAGGTGGCGTAGGTGGAGAACTTGAAGCCGCGGGTGTAGTCGAACTTCTCGACCGCGCGGATCAGTCCGAGGTTGCCCTCCTGGACGAGGTCGAGCATGGTCAGTCCGCGGCCGAGGTACCGCTTGGCGACGGAGACCACCAGCCGCAGGTTCGCCTCGATGAGCTGGCGCTTGGCCAGCCGGCCCCGTATGACGAGCCGTTGCAGGTCCCTGGCCAGTCGTTCGTCCGCCGGCGGCGTGGTGGCGAGTCGCTCCTCCGCGAAGAGCCCGGCTTCCACGCGGGTGGCCAGCTCGACCTCCTCCGCCGCGCTCAGCAGCGGTATACGGCCGATCTCCCGGAGGTACTGCCGCAGCAGGTCCCCCGAGCCGGAGGCGTCCGGGCGCACCCCGGGGCCCTCCTGTTCCGGCCGGGCGGGGCCGGGCTGCCGCGGTACCCGCTCGGCGGCGGGGCCGGCGGGCGGACGGTCCGGCACGTCGACGAGGGCCGGGCCGGACAGAATCTGGGACTGCACTGAGCGACCTCCAGGTCGTCGCGTCCGATCAGGGGGCACTGCCGCCACGCCGGTGAAGAGAAAGCCGGCCCCGCCCACCCGCGGCGCGCGCCCACGTCCCGGAAAGGACAGTTACCCCGCGCATTCCTTGGATTACCCGGGTGCCATGTCGCAGAAACGTTCGGGACACACGCCGCGCGGTCCCCGGGTGACAGCCGGTAGCACCCCGCGGGGCGCGCGCCGCCCGGCGCTACCGGGCGCCTTCCCCGGCCCCGCTCAGCCGTGCGGGCCGCGCGGATGCGGGCCGGGGCGCGCCGCGCCTCGCGGGCTCAGCCGTAGAGCGCGGCCGCGCCGCGGTCGAGCAGCGCCGTCCGGTACTGCTGGAGGGTCCACACCTCCTGGCGCACCGCGACCGAACCGTCGTCGCGCTGGGCCTCCAACCGGCGTGCGGTCGACTCCAGTTCGGTGATGCGGGCCTCCACCGCAGCCAGCCGCACCTTGACGAGCAGTTCCTCGGCGTAGACGCCCACCTCGGGCTTGCGCCGCCGCGGCAGGTCCAGCGGTTCCACTGCCAGTTCGGTGGCCAGGGCGCGCACCGCGTCGTCGGGGGCGGCCTCCCGGATGCGGGCGAGGAAGGAGTCGTCCGCCTGCTCGGTGCCGCCGGCCTCCACGATGGCGCGGCGCACCACGGCGTAGGGCGGCCCGGTGAACTCGTCCTCGCCGTAGGCGTCGAAGACGGGCGCGACGAACTGCGGGAACTGGATCGCCACCTTCAGCAGCTCCCGTTCCGCGCGGTGGGCCGGGCTGCGCAGTTGGATCGCCGGCCCGCGGGCGCCGGCGGAGGCGCCGCGCGGCGCGGCGGTCCGGCCGCCGGCGGGCTCCGCGTAGGGGTCGCCGAACCCGGGGTCGTCGTAGGGCGGTTCCTCCAGGGCCGGGTCACCGCCGGGGCCGCCGCGGCCCCTGCCGCCCCGCCGTCCGCCCTGCCCCGGGGCGCCGGGTCCACCCGGTCCGCCGCCCTTGGCACCGCGGCCCTCGCGCTTCCACCGCGCCAGCAGGCTCACCCGCCGCACGACGAACTGCTCGTCGGGAATGCCGACGAGGCCGGCGAGCCGCACGGCGTACTCGTGCTGGATCGAGCCGTCCTTGATCTGCGCGACGATCGGCGCCGCCGCTTCGAGCGCGGCGGAACGGCCCTCGGCCGTCTCCAGGTTGTGTTCCGCCACCACGGAGCGGATGGCGAACTCGAAGAGCGGGCTGCGCCCGTCGACCAGTTCGCGCACCGCCTCGTCGCCCTTGGCCAGCCGCAGGTCGCAGGGGTCCTGCCCGTCGGGGGTGATCGCGATCCAGGTCTTGCCCGCGAACTTCTGGTCGTCCTCGAAGGCGCGCAGCGCCGCCTTCTGCCCGGCGGCGTCGCCGTCGAAGGTGAAGACCACCTCGGAGCGGGAGTTGTCCATCAGCAGCCGGCGCAGGATCTTGATGTGCCCCTCGCCGAAGGAGGTGCCGCAGGTCGCGATGGCGGTGGTGACCCCGGCGAGGTGGCAGGCCATGACGTCGGTGTAGCCCTCGACGACGACGGCCCGGTCCTCCTTGGCGATGTCCTTCTTCGCCAGGTCGATGCCGTACAGCACGTGGGACTTGCGGTAGATGGGCGTCTCGGGGGTGTTGAGGTACTTGGGGCCCTGGTCGTCCTCGCGCAGCCGGCGGGCGCCGAAGCCGACCACCTCGCCGGTGATGTCGCGGATCGGCCAGAGCAGCCTGCCGCGGAACCGGTCGATGGGACCGCGACGGCCGTCCTGCGAGATGCCCGAGGTGATCAGTTCCTTGTCGGTGAACCCCCGGCCGCGCAGGAAGCGGGTCGCGTGGTCCCAGCCGGCGGGCGCGTAGCCGACGCCGAAGTGCTGCGCGGCGGCCTGGTCGAACCCGCGCTCGGCGAGGAAGCGGCGGCCGATCTCGGCCTCCGGGGAGGACAGCTGGTCGGCGAAGTACTCGGCGGCGGCCTTGTGCGCCTCGACCAGCCGGGTCCGCTCCCCCGCCTGGCTGGCCCGGCCGTAGCCGCCCTGCTCGTAGCGGAGGGTGATCCCGGCCTGCGCGGCGAGCCGTTCCACCGCCTCGGAGAACGAGAGGTGCTCCAGCTTCATCACGAAGTCGAGGGTGTCCCCGCCCTCCTGGCAGCCGAAGCAGTGGTAGAAGCCCTTGCTGGGGCTGACGTGGAACGAGGGCGACTTCTCGTCGTGGAAGGGGCACAGGCCCTTGAGGTTGCCGCCGCCGGCGCTGCGGAGCTGGAGGTAGTCGGAGACGACGGCGTCGATCGGGACCGCGTCCCGTACCGCCTTCACGTCCTCGTCATTGATCCTGCCCGCCACGCGTTCAGCATACGGCCGCCCGCCGGCGGCACCCCGCCCGCCCGGCCGGTACCCGGCGCGGCGAGCACGCGCCGCACGTTCGTGCGCTCCGGCCGCAGACCGCTCCCCGCGACGCGGTGCGGGGGCAGCGCACCACCGGCGCATTCTCCCAATTCCGCCACCGCGGGCTGGTTCGCGTCATTGCGGACTACGCAATCGACATCGACGCTGACCGCATGATTCACCGATGCCGGGCTCAGAAGGCCGATGGAAAGCTGTGCAAGAACCGGGTCCGCACGGAGGACACGCGGTGCCACCTCCACACCGGAAAGCCCGCGGGCCGCGTGAGCCCGGTACCGAGGAAACGCAAAGCCGCCGCGAGCAAGCGACAGTCGTCCGGGAAGACGGCGGAAAGCCGTGGCGCACCACGGCGGAACCGACCGGCCCCGCTCACCGCACCTCGGCGCTCTTCGGCCCCGCGCACCCCCTCCCGGCCTTCCTCCGCAGGCAGCCCGACACCGCGCCCCCGGTCCGGCGACGTCGGAGCGACGGTGAGCCGGAGGGGCGACCGCCGCCGAGGAGGCCCCGATGCCGACGCCGCCGCGGAGCGCTGCGCGAGAGCTCTGGGCGGCGACGTGGCGACCGCGGTCGCCGATCGCGTGATCGAGTACGCCTCGGAGAGGACCTGGCGGACGCTCCGCCGCAACCACAGCGCCGCCGGCTGCCAGGAAATGGCCGAGCTCGCACGCCGGATTCTCACGGGATTCGAGAAGATCCACAGCCTGATCGCCCACCTCGTCGACCGGGCACTCGTTCTTCTCGGACGCAACGGTGTCGAGCGGATGTTCGCCCGGGAGTTGGCCACAAGAATTCCCCTCCCCCTGGAAGATCAGGTTCGCATTGCCGCGCGCGGCCTCCAGGTGGCAGGAATCTGGCTTTGCCTGAGCGAGGGGATCGATCTTCTCGACTGCGCCTGCATGCGGAGCGTTCTGATGGACGAGGGCGGTGAATTCCTGGACCAGTTGGTGTCCGACGCCGTCGGGGACTGGCGGTACCTCGCGGCGGGCCCGCCGCAGTCGTCGGCGCGGTGACGCGTACCACCCCGGCCCGGGCCAAAGGCGGTCGCGCTGCTCCTGCCGCACCGGACAGCTCGGCCGGTCCGCGGGCGCCCATGCCGACCGGCTCGATCCCGGCCGGTCCGGGGCCACTGCGGCGGCGGGCGAGACGTGCCCCCGGCCCGGACCCGGCCGTCAGCGGCCGCGCGCGGTCCGGCGGGCCGTCGCGGCGGTCCACCACAGCATCGCCGCGCCCACCAGCAGCGTTCCCACCGCACTCGCCACTCCCGCGCCGGCGCCGCGCAGCGGGGCGGCGACCGCCACCAGCGCGAGCAGCCCCACCAACGGTCCGCGCACCTGCCACAACAGGGCGGCGAACGGCCCGGTGTCCCCCGCCGGTGTCGAGGAGCCGATCATCAGATGAGGCGGCACCACGCCCCGGTAGGCGCTCACCAGGGCGGCACCGACCAGCGCCGGGACCGACAGCAGCAGCGGGACCACCGCGCCCGCCGGCCCGCCGAGCAGCACCGTCGCCCCACCCCCGGCCGCGAGCAGCAGCACCAGCCCGGCGACCGGAACGACGGCGTGCGCGACGGCCAGCCGCGCCGTCGACCACGGCAGCGCGGCCGACCGCCGCAGGTCGCCCGCCTCGACCCGGGCGGGCTCGGCGAGCTGCGCCGCCGCGACGTACGCGGTGACGGCGGCCAGGGCTGTCACCGGCGAGGACGGTGGCACGGCAGCCGCGACCAGCAGGGTCGCGCCGGTCCACACCATCGCCGCGAGCAGCCGGGCGGGCGTCCGTACCAGCCCGGTCGCGTCGCGCCAGGCCACCACCAGCGCGGCACGGCGAGGGGCAGGGAGTCCGCCCCGCATGCGCACGCCGCGCCCGCCGCCTCCCACGCTGCCGACCGCGGCCCACGCCAACCGCAGGTCGAGGGCGTACAGCGACGCCTGGACCCGCAGCAACACGGCTGCCTGCTCACGGAGGACCCGCGCCGGCACCGCCACCGCGGCCCGTGCTCCGAACCCCGCCGCCACGGCCAGCGCCGCGACGGTGAGCGCCCCGCCGGCGAGCGC
>NZ_JAAVJC010000001.1:87300-117156 GCF_012033785.1 Streptomyces bohaiensis | reverse complement strand
GGGGTAAGGCTCCCTGTAGACGACAGGGTTGATAGGCCAGATATGGAAGCCCAGTAATGGGTGGAGTTGACTGGTACTAATAGGCCGAGGGCTTGTCCAGAGTTGCTTGCGTCCACTGTGTTGGTTCTGAAACCACAACTGGTTACTGCCCTGTTTGAGGGGTGGTCTGGTTGGTTGTGTTTCACCGTGTTTCGGTGGTCATGGCGAGAGGGAAACGCCCGGTTACATTTCGAACCCGGAAGCTAAGCCTTTCAGCGCCGATGGTACTGCATGGGGGACCGTGTGGGAGAGTAGGTCGCCGCCGAACAAATTGCCCCAATAGCTCAGTCGGCAGAGCGTCTCCATGGTAAGGAGAAGGTCAACGGTTCGATTCCGTTTTGGGGCTCAGTAGCACAAGGGAGCGGCTCCCACCTCGATGAGGTGGGAGCCGCTCCCTTGTGCGTTGTGGTGTTCTGGTGTCGGGGCATGGTCAGGTGTGTTCCGCCCGTCGGAGGTGGAGGACCAGCCCGGCCATCGTCCTCAGCGGCAATGCCGGCAGTAGCGACGGACGCCGTGCGTCGGCCTCGGAGAGGTCCGCGCACCTCCGGGCGACGGCGGAACTCTCCAGCGTGAGCCGACCGGTCAGGGGGCCGTGCTCGTCCCCGTGGAGCGGTGGAGGGGACGGGCCGCGGTGGGGTATCGCGCCGTACGGGCGTGCCGAGCCGCCCAGGACCCACGGGAGGCGGCCCCCTGGCGCCGGGGCACGTCAGCGTGGCGGGGGCCGGGCTCGCACCGAAGACGGCGCGAGCCCGGCACCTCACTCGGGAACGCGCAGCGCCAGGATCGCCATGTCGTCGGACGGTGAGTCCGCCGCGAAGCGCTCCACCGCCCGCATGACGCGCGCGGCGACCGCCCCGGCGGTCAGCCCGGTCGAGGAGGAGAGCACCTCGGCCAGGCCGTCGTCGCCGAGCATGCGGGTGCCCTCGCGTCGTTCGGTGACGCCGTCGGTGACGCACAGCAGGACGTCGCCGGGCTCCAGGACGTAGGTCTCCTCGTGGAGTTCGAGGTCGTCCATCACGCCGAGCAGCGGCTGCGGGGTGGCGGCCGACGTGACCGTGCCGTCCTGCTGGAGCCGGAGCGGCAGCGGATGTCCGGCGCACACCATGGTGAGGTCGGCGCCGCCGCCGGCGCGCGGTCGCAGCTCGCCGTAGAGCAGCGTGAGGAAACGGGCCCGCGGCCCCTCGTCCAGGATGGCCGCGTTGAGCCTCTCCAGGACCGCCGGTCCGCTGAGTCCCTCCCGGGCCAGCAGGCGCAGCGCGTGCCGGGCCAGGCCGGTCACGGCGGCCGCCAGCGGCCCGGTGCCGCAGACGTCCCCGATCGCGAAGCCGTAGACGCCGTCACGGATCTGGAACAGGTCGTAGAAGTCGCCGCCGACCTCGTTCCCGGCGCCCGCGGCACGATAGATGACCTCGACGTCGACCCCGTCGATCTCCGGCAGTTCGGGCGGGAGCAGACTGCGCTGGAGCGACTGGCTGATGGCGGTCCGCTCGCTGTAGAGCCGGGCGTTGTCCAGGGCCAGCGCGGCGCGGCGGGAGAGGTCCCCGGCCAGTTCCAGCGTCTCCTGGCGGAACCTCTCGTCGGCACCGCGTCCCAGCACCAGCAGGCCGATCACCCGGTTCCTCGCCAGCAGCGGCAGGACCACCGTCTCACCGCCGACGGCGGAGGCCGTCGCGAGGCTCGTGCCCGGTGCCGCCGGGTCCCGGTGCAGGTCGCCCAGGGCCAGGCGGCGCAACGAGCTCCGCAGCGCGGTGTCGTGGGCCGCGTCGGCAGGGGCCGTCCAGGGGCTGACGCCGCGAGTGACGTCCGGGTCCGGGGGCGGAACCCGCTCCAGCAGGGCCTTGATGCCGTCGATGCGGTCCTCGTCCTCGTGCAGGACATAGGCGAGCTCAGGTTCGGAGACCTGCTCCGGCAGCGTGTATACGGCGCACCACGTGGCCAGCGTCGGCACGGTCATCTGCGCCATCAACGCCAGGGTCTGGTCGCGGTCCAGGGTGCCGGCGAGGAGCTCCGACGCCTCCACCAGGAAGGAGAGCGAGCCGCGGCGCAGTCGCTCCAGCTCGGTCAGGCGCGCCGACTCGACCGCGAGGGCCACCCGGTCGGCGGCGAACTGCAGGCGCAGCGCCTCCTCGTTGGTGTAGCGGCCGGGCGTCTCGGAGGCCACCCCCAGCGAGCCGGTCAGCCGGCCCTCGACCTTGAGCGGCACCGTGACGACCGCGTGCATCCCCGTCCCGGACAGCAGCGGCACGGCTCCCGGCTCGTCCACCAGGTCACCGTGGACGGACGGCATGCGGGCCGATCCGTAGCGGCTGCCGCCCGTCTCGACCACGACACGGGCGAACCGCTGGCGGGTGGAGGAGAGCCCGGTGGAGGCGCGGACCTCCAGCTCCGTCTCGTCGTCCGTGGCCAGCAACAGGAAGGCGGCGTCGCCGTCGAGCATGTCGCGGGCACGTTCCACGATCCGCTGGAGCAGCCCGTCCAGGTCGTCGGGGGCGGGGGAGCCGATGAGGGCGTCCAACCCTTCCGGCGACTGGTCGTGGTCGCCCGGGGCCGACGGTCGGGTGTGGCTCTGCAGCACGGCACGTTCGTGCTCGCGGACCAGCAGGCAGACGGTGGACGGTTCGCCGTGCGCGTCGCGCACGCGCAGATGGGTGGCGTACACGGGCAGCGTCCTGCCGTCGGCCGAGCGCAGGCCGTAGCTGCCCTCCCAGCGCGACAGCGTCAATGCCTCGGCGATCCCGGTCCCGGTGCCCGGGGTGTGCGGCCAGGCGGCGAGGTCGCCCAGCGGCTTGCCGATCACCTGGTCCGCCGGGTAGCCGAAGAGCTCCGCGGCGTCGCTGTTCCACGCGGAGATGGTCTGCGCCGCGTCGACCTGGACGACGGCGACGTGGACCTGGGTCTCGCCGAGCGGGAGCTTGTCGTCGGTGAGGACCGGTCCCGCGGAGCGGGTCCCCACCGGCAGCACCGGCTCGTCCAGGCGGAACCAGACGCGCTTGTCGGCGGCGGTGTACTCCACGCCCCAGCGCGCCGAGAGCGCGGCGCACAGCATCAGGCCGCGGCCGCCCTCGCTGTCGGGGTCCACCGCCCCGCGGCGGACGTGCCCGACCGGCAGTTCGCGTTCCGGGTGGCGGTCGACAATCTCGACGCGCAGACCGGAGCCGTCCCGCAGGCAGTGCACCTCCGCCGGCGTGCCGGCGTGCACCACCGCGTTGGTGACCAGCTCGCTGGTCAGCACCACCGCGTCGTCGACGAGGTCGTCGAGTCCCCACCCCTGCAGGGTGTCGCGGACGAATCCGCGCGCGGCGGCGACGGACCGGCCGACCGGTTCGAAGGTGGCCGCAGCTCGCGCGGTGATCACTTCGCTCCCCCAAAGGTTCTCGTGGGCGGGCTGCCTGTGGCATCCGAGGCTAGGTTACTGAGGTCCGCCGTCGCGGCGGACGGCGCATCCTCTGAATACCCCCGGACCGGGCGATCCCTGGCATGCGATGCCGCCGAACTGTTATCGCCCGGTTGAGGTGGGGTGAAACACTGGGAATGCTCGGAGCGAGGACCTGGGCAGATTCGGTCGAGACCGCGGGAGGGACACAGTGGTGTCAGACGGAGGAGAGGTACGCCCCGAGACACGGGGGCGCCGGGGCGGAACCCGGGGGGGTGCCACCGTCGAAGTGGACGCAGCCGCCCTGGACCGCCTGCTCTCCGCGCTGGTGTCCATGCGGGAGGGGAACTTCCGCCGGCGGCTGACGGTGGCCGGCGAGGGGCCGATGGCGGAGATCGCCGCGGTCTACAACGACGTGGCGGACCGCAACCTGCACCTCACCGGGCAGCTGGCCCGGGTGCGGCGCGTCGTGGGCCGGGAGGGCAAGCTCACCGAGCGGCTGGAGGCCGGGTCCCTGGAGGGAGCGTGGGCCAAGGCCGTCGATGACGCCAACGACCTGGTGGAGGACCTGGCGCGGCCGGTCTCCGAGGTCGGGCGGGTGCTCAGCGCCGTCGCGGAGGGCGACCTCGCCGAGCGGATGGACCTGCGGACCCAGGTGGACGGCGGCACGGGGCGGCCGCTGCGCGGTGAGTTCCTGAGGGTGGGGCGGACCGTCAACGGCCTGGTCGACCAGCTGTCGGCCTTCACCGACGAGGTCTCCCGCGTGGCGCTCGAGGTCGGCACCGAGGGCAACCTCGGCGGTCAGGCGAAGATGCGCGGCGTGTCGGGGGCCTGGAAGGACCTGACCGACTCGCTGAACACGATGGCCTACCGCCTCACCGCCCAGGTCCGCGACATCTCGCGGGTCACCACCGCGGTGGCGCACGGCGACCTGACGCAGAAGGTCACCGTGCACGTGGCCGGCGAGATGCTGGGGCTGAAGGACACCGTCAACACGATGGTCGACCAGCTGTCCTCGTTCCAGTCGGAGGTGACCCGGGTCGCCCGCGAGGTGGGCACCGAGGGGCAGCTCGGCGGGCAGGCGCGGGTCGACGGCGTGGCCGGGGTCTGGAAGGACCTCACCGACTCCGTCAACCTCATGGCCGACAACCTGACCGCGCAGGTCCGGGAGATCGCGCAGGTGACGACCGCGGTCGCCAACGGCGACCTCTCCCAGACGATCACCGTGACGGCTCGCGGTGAGATCGCGCAGCTCGCCGAGACGATCAACGCGATGACGGAGACGCTCCGCACCTTCGCGGACGAGGTCACCCGGACCGCCAGCGAGATCGGCACCGAGGGCAAGCTGGGCGGCCAGGCCCGGGTGCAGGGCGTCGCGGGCACCTGGAAGGACCTCACCGACTCGGTGAACACGGCCTTCCGCGACCTGACGGCTCAGGTGCGGGACATCGCGACGGTGACGACGGCGGTGGCCAACGGTGACCTGACGCAGAAGGTCACCGTGGACGTCGCGGGCGAGATGCTCGGGCTGAAGAACACCGTGAACACGATGGTCGACCAGCTGTCCTCGTTCCAGTTCGAGGTGACGCGCGTCGCGCGGGAGATCGGCGACGAGGGCGCGCTGGGCGGCCAGGCCCGTGTGGACGGTGTCGCCGGCGCCTGGAAGGACCTCACCGAGTCGGTGAACACGGCTTTCCGGAACCTGACGGCTCAGGTGCGGGACATCGCGACGGTGACGACGGCGGTGGCCAACGGTGACCTGACGCAGAAGGTCACCGTCGATGTGGCCGGCGAGATGCTGGATCTCAAGGTCACCGTGAACACCATGGTCGACCAGCTGTCGTCCTTCGCCGACCAGGTGACGCAGGTCGCCACCGAGGTGGGCACCGAGGGCCGGCTGGGCGGGCAGGCGCACGTCGACGGAGTGGCGGGGGTCTGGAAGGGCCTCACCGACTCCGTGAACTCGATGGCGTCCAACCTGACCTCGCAGGTCCGGGGGATCGCACACGTCACGACGGCGGTGGCGCAGGGGGACCTGTCGCAGAAGATCACCGTCGACGCCCGGGGCGAGATCCTGGAGGTCAAGAACACCATCAACACGATGGTGGACCAGCTGTCGTCGTTCGCCGAGCAGGTGACCCGGGTCGCCCTGGAAGTGGGCACCGAGGGCCGGCTGGGCGGTCAGGCCCAGGTCCCCGGTGTGGACGGCGTCTGGCGGGATCTCACGGACTCCGTCAACGGCATGGCCTCCAACCTGACCGGTCAGGTGCGCGGCATCGCCCAGGTGGCGACGGCGGTGGCCCGGGGCGACCTGTCGCAGAAGATCACCGTCGACGCGCAGGGCGAGATCCTGGAGGTCAAGAACACCATCAACACGATGGTGGACAACCTCTCGTCGTTCGCCGAGGAGGTCACCCGGGTCGCCCGGGAGGTGGGCACCGAGGGCCGGCTGGGCGGTCAGGCCGAGGTGCGCGGCGTCGCGGGGACCTGGAAGGACCTCACGCAGTCCGTGAACGGCATGGCGAACAACCTCACCGCACAGGTGCGGAGCATCGCCGAGGTCACCACCGCGGTCGCCAAGGGCGACCTGACCAAGAAGATCATCGTGGACGCGCAGGGCGAGATCCTCGCGCTGGTGACCACGGTCAACACCATGGTCGACCAGCTGTCGTCCTTCGCCGACCAGGTGACCCGCGTCGCCCGGGAGGTGGGTACCGAAGGGCAACTGGGCGGCCAGGCCCAGGTCCGGGGCGTCTCCGGCATCTGGAAGGACCTCACCGACAACGTGAACCTGATGGCCCGGAACCTCACCGAGCAGGTGCGGAACATCTCCGGGGTGGCCACCGCGGTGGCCAACGGCGACCTGTCCAAGAGCGTGACGGTCGAGGCCTCGGGCGAGATCGCGCAGCTCGCCGACTCCGTCAACACGATGGTGACCACCCTGTCGTCCTTCGCCGAACAGGTCACCAGGGTGGCGCGGGAGGTGGGCACCGAGGGCCGTCTCGGCGGCCAGGCGCATGTGCCGGGTGTCTCCGGGACGTGGAAGGACCTCACCGAGTCGGTGAACGGCATGGCCAACAACCTCACCGGCCAGGTCCGCAACATCGCGATGGTGACGACGGCGATCGCCCGCGGTGACCTCACCAAGAAGATGGACATCGACGCCCGGGGCGAGATCCTGGAGCTGAAGACCACGATCAACACGATGGTCGACCAGCTGTCGTCGTTCGCCGAGCAGGTCACCCGGGTGGCGCGGGAGGTGGGCACCGACGGGCAGCTCGGCGGTCAGGCGCGGGTCCGCGACGTCGCCGGCACGTGGAAGGAACTCACCGAGTCCGTCAACGAGATGGCGGGCAACCTCACCCGTCAGGTCCGCAACATCGCCCGCGTGGCGACGGCGGTGACCCGCGGCGACCACAGCGTCAAGATCGACGCCGAGGCCGCGGGGGAGATCCTGGTCCTCCAGGACAACATCAACACGATGATCCGCAACCTGCGGGAGACCACGCTCGCCAACAAGGAGCAGGACTGGCTCAAGTCCAACCTCGCCCGGATCTCCGGGCTGATGCAGGGCCGCCGCGACCTCACCGACGTGGCGAACCTCATCATGGGGGAGCTGGCCCCGGCGGTCTCCGCGCAGCACGGCGCCTTCTACCTGGCCAAGCCGACCGGCGGCGACACCGACGTGGTGGCCGGCGCCGGGGAGAACGGCTACGAGCTGCAGCTGATCAGCAGCTACGCCATCGCACCCGGCAGCATGCCGACCGTGTTCCGGCCCGGCGAGTCGCTGATCGGCACCGCTGCCCAGCAGCGGCGGCCCATCTTCTACGGCCGGACACCGGAGGGCTACCTCAAGATCTCCTCGGGGCTGGGCGAGGCCCAGCCTGCGCACGTCGTCGTGCTCCCCGTCCTCTTCGAGGACCGGGTGCTCGGCGTGGTCGAGCTCGCCTCGTTCCAGCCGTTCACCCAGATCCAGCGGGACTTCCTCGGTCAGATGGCGGAGATGATCGCCACCAGCGTCAACACCATCGCGGTCAACACCCGCACCGAGGTGCTGCTGACGCAGTCGCGCGAGCTGGCCGACCAGCTGGAGAAGCGCTCGATCGAGCTGGAGCGGCAGCAGCGCGCACTGCAGGACTCCAACCTGGAGCTGAAGGACAAGGCGGACCAGCTCGCCTCGACCAACCGCGACATCGAGGTGAAGAACTCCGCCATCGAGCAGGCGCGCCAGGTGCTGGAGGAGCGCGCCGAGCAGCTGGCCGTCTCCATGCAGTACAAGTCGGAGTTCCTGGCGAACATGTCGCACGAGCTGCGGACGCCGCTGAACTCGCTGCTCATCCTCGCCAAGCTGCTGGCCGACAACAGTGAGGGGAACCTCACAGGCAAGCAGGTCGAGTTCGCCGAGACGATCCACGGAGCCGGTTCCGACCTGCTCCAGCTCATCAACGACATCCTGGACCTCTCCAAGGTCGAGGCGGGCAAGATGGACGTCTCGCCGACCCGGATCGCACTGGTGCAGCTGGTGGACTACGTCGAGGCGTCGGTCCGCCCGCTGACGGCGGAGAAGAACCTGGAGTTCTCCGTGCGGGTCTCGCCGGAACTGCCGGCGACGCTGCACACCGACGAGCAGCGCCTGCTCCAGGTGCTGCGGAACCTGCTCTCCAACGCGGTGAAGTTCACCGAGGCAGGCTCGGTGGAGCTGGTGATCAGGCCGGCCTCGGAGGGGGTCCCGGAGGAGATCCGGCAGCACATGATGGAGATCGGCGCCGTGCTGGACCGGTCGGCTCCGCTCGTCGCCTTCGCGGTGACCGACACGGGCATCGGGATCGCACCGGGCAAGATGCGGGTGATCTTCGAGGCGTTCAAGCAGGCCGACGGTACGACGAGCCGCAAGTACGGCGGCACCGGTCTGGGGCTGTCCATCAGCAGGGAGATCGCGCGGCTCCTCGGCGGGGAGATCGACGCCGCCAGCGAACCGGGTCGCGGCTCGACCTTCACGCTGTACCTGCCGCTGTACCCGGCGGAGCTGCCGCCTCCCGGCTACGGGGAGCTGGCGGCCGGGGCCCTGGCCATAGAGGCCGCCGACCGGGCTGCCGAGGACCGGGTCGCCGAGGCCGGCGGCCTGGGCGCGCTGGAGCCGCCGCGCGGTGTGACCGCGTCGGCCGCTTCGGCGCCCGCGGAGATCGAGGGCGGCGCTGCGCCCGGGTCCCCGGGCGGCGAATCGGTCGAGGCGCCCGACGCGGCCGCCGAGAGCGACGACCAGGAGCCCGACCCGGGCGCGGACTCCCCGTCGCAGGAGGAGCCGCAGGAGCAGCCGCCCCGCGCACCGGCGCCCGGCGGCGGGCGGGCGTCCGCCAGCGAGGCGGCCGAGGCCGCGGCCGAGCAGCTCACCCGGCGCCGTCGGGAGGAGACCCCGCAGCGGGAGCCGGGCGGGGACGACGCATCGCGTGCCGACTCGGCGCGGGGGCGGTCGGAGGAGCCGGACAAGCCGGTGCGGCGCATCGCCTTCCACAACGAGAAGGTGCTGATCGTGGACGACGACGTCCGCAACGTGTTCGCCCTGACGAGCGTGCTCGAACGCCACGGCCTGCAGGTGCTCTACGCCGAGAACGGGCGGGAGGGCATCGAGGTGCTGGAGTCCAACGAGGACATCGCCCTGGTGCTGATGGACATCATGATGCCGGAGATGGACGGGTACGCGACGACGACGGCGATCCGACGGATGCCGCAGTTCTCGGGGCTGCCGATCGTCGCGCTCACGGCGAAGGCGATGAAGGGCGACCGGGAGAAGAGCATCGAGTCCGGCGCCTCCGACCATGTCACCAAGCCCGTGGACACGGACTACCTGCTGGAGGTCATGGACCGCTGGATGAACCCGCAGTGATCGCGACGCGGCCGCGCCCGGGGGTGTACCGTGCGGGAACCCCCTGGGTGCGGCGCGCGTTGCGAGTATGAGACAGTGACTTCCTCGTGACTGGGTGTGTCCGGCTGTGGCTGGGGCTACCATGTGCGGGACGAGAAGAGCGGTTCACCGGGCGGCGAGGATGTCGCCCGACAGGGGCGGTGGTCAGCCACGCCGCCGGGGCGGAGGAGGACGGGCATGGCCCAGAAGGCCAAGATCCTTCTGGTCGACGACCGGCCGGAGAATCTCCTGGCGTTGGAGGCCATCCTCTCCGCGCTGGACCAGACGCTGGTGCGGGCGTCGTCCGGGGAGGACGCGCTGAAGGCGCTGCTCACCGACGACTTCGCGGTGATCCTGCTCGATGTGCAGATGCCGGGCATGGACGGTTTCGAGACGGCCGCGCACATCAAGCGCCGGGAACGCACCCGCGACATCCCGATCATCTTCCTGACGGCCATCAACCACGGACCGCACCACACCTTCCGGGGGTACGCCGCCGGCGCCGTCGACTACATCTCGAAGCCGTTCGACCCCTGGGTGCTGCGGGCGAAGGTCAGCGTCTTCGTCGACCTCTACGAGAAGAACCTGATGCTCCGTGAGCAGGCATCGCTGCTGCGGCGGGAGTTCGACGGCGGAACCGGCGAGGCGGTCCCGGGCAGCCTGCTGCCCGAGCTCTCCGCCCGTCTCGCCGCCGTCGAGGAGCAGGCGGAGGCGCTCACCAAGGAGCTGGAGGAGAGCGCCGGGGCCGCAGCGGTGTCGACGGCGGGGCACCTGGAGCGCAAACTCGGTGCGCTGCGCCGCGCGTTGGACGCCCTGGAGCCGGGTTCCACGGCGCCCACCCCCGAGACCGCGGACGGCTGACGCCCGCTCAGCGCCCGCCGGTGACGCGCCGGTGGGCGCAGGCTGGCCGACGCCGGCCCGGCGCGGCGCGCTGAGGAGAGCTCGGAGCGCTGCCATCCGTGCCTGGGGCGGCCCGCACCGGTAATCTCACCCCCATGGCCTCACGTACGTCCGGAACCGGTCCCAGCAGCGCGCGATCCGGGCGGAGTGGCGCCACCGCGAAGAAGTCCGCTGCGAAGAAGCCGCCGGCCAAGCGCGGGGCGCCCGCGAAGGGCCGGCGTCCCGCCTCGCGGAAGAAGCCGCCGCCCCCGCTCCCGGCCCGGGCGCTGCGCAGGATCTGGATGGGCCTCGCGCTCCCCGTCGCCGCGCTGCTGCGGGGCATAGGGAAGAGCACCAAGGGTCTGGACCCTGCCCACCGCAAGGACGGTCTGGCGCTCCTCCTGCTGGGGATCGCGCTCGTCGTCGCCGCCGGCACCTGGTCGAACCTGCAGGGGCCGGTCGGAGACCTGGTGACGCTGCTGGTGACCGGCGCCCTCGGCCGCCTGGACCTGGTCTTTCCGCTGCTGGTGTTCTTCCTGGCGGTCAGGTTGATCCGCCACCCGGAGAAACCGGAGGCCAACGGACGCATCGTCATCGGACTGACGTTCCTGGTGGGCGGCGTTCTGGGCCTCGTCCACATCGCCACCGGCGCCCCGGGGCACGAGGACGGCGCCCAGGCGATGCAGAACGCCGGTGGGCTCATCGGCTGGTTCTTCTCGCGCCCCGTGATCTTCCTGGTGGGCGAGCCCCTCGCCGTGGCGCTGCTGGTCCTGGTGACCGTCTTCGGACTGCTGGTGGTCACGGCGACCCCCGTCACGGCGATCCCGCGCCGGCTGCGCGCGATCGGTGTGCGGCTCGGTGTCGTGGAGGCGGCCCCCAAGCCCTACTCCCACGACCCCGACCCGGACCCCGAGCCCGAGCCGGCCCCGCGGGTCGCCCGCCCCCGCCGACGGCCCGCTGCCGCGCGGGCCGAGGAGTCCCCGCACGAGGAGTACGTCCGCGTCGCGCCGGAGGACGAGGAGGAACCGCCCCCGCGGAGCCGGTCGCGCGTCGGCCGCCGGCGCTCCGCCGACCCCGTGGACATCGCCGCCGACGCCGCCGCGCTGGACGGCGCGGTCACCCACGGGGTGCAGCCCTCGCCGCTGGTCGCCGGCATCAGCAGCCGCGTCCGGATGCGCGGTGGCGATCCCGCCCTCGCCGAGCAGGTGCCGATGGACGGCGGCAGCCGGTCGGCGGCGCACCACTCGGGCGGGGTGCCCGACCTGACCCGGCAGGCGCCCGAGCCGCCCCCGTCGCTGCCGCAGCGCGCGGAGCAGCTCCAGCTGGCGGGCGATGTCACCTACTCGCTGCCGGCACTGGACCTGCTGGTGCGCGGCGGCCCGGGGCGCAGCCGCAGCGCGGCCAACGACCAGGTGGTGCACTCGCTGTCGACCGTCTTCACCGAGTTCAAGGTGGACGCCTCGGTGACGGGCTTCACCCGGGGGCCGACCGTCACGCGGTACGAGGTGGAACTCGGCCCCGCCGTGAAGGTGGAGAAGATCACGGCACTGGCCAAGAACATCGCGTACGCGGTCGCCAGTCCCGATGTGCGGATCATCAGCCCCATCCCGGGCAAGTCGGCCGTGGGCATCGAGATCCCCAACAGCGACCGGGAGATGGTGAACCTGGGCGACGTCCTGCGCACGGCGGACGCCGCCGAGGAGCAGCACCCGCTGCTGGTCGGGCTCGGGAAGGACGTCGAGGGCGGCTACCAGATGGCCAACCTCGCGCAGATGCCGCACGTCCTGGTGGCGGGCGCCACCGGGTCCGGCAAGTCGTCCTGCATCAACTGCCTGATCACCTCGATCATGATGCGGGCCACCCCGGAGGACGTCCGGCTGGTGCTGGTCGACCCCAAGCGGGTGGAACTGACCGCCTACGAGGGGATCCCGCACCTCATCACGCCGATCATCACCAACCCCAAGAAGGCCGCCGAGGCGTTGCAGTGGGTGGTCCGCGAGATGGACCTGCGCTACGACGACCTGGCGGCCTACGGCTACCGCCACATCGACGACTTCAACGCGGCGGTGCGCGCCGGGAAGGTGACGACGGGGGAGGACTCGGACCGGGAGATCGCGCCGTACCCCTACCTGCTGGTGGTGGTCGACGAGCTGGCCGACCTCATGATGGTGGCGCCCCGGGACGTCGAGGACGCGATCGTGCGGATCACCCAGCTCGCCCGGGCCGCCGGAATCCACCTGGTGCTCGCCACGCAGCGCCCCAGCGTGGACGTGGTGACCGGCCTGATCAAGGCGAACGTGCCGTCCCGGCTGGCCTTCGCGACCTCCTCGCTCGCCGACAGCCGGGTCATCCTCGACCAGCCGGGTGCCGAGAAGCTCATCGGCAAGGGCGACGGGCTCTTCCTGCCGATGGGTGCCAACAAGCCGGTGCGGATGCAGGGCGCCTTCATCACCGAGCAGGAGATCGCGGCGGTGGTGGCGCACTGCAAGGACCAGATGAAGCCGGTGTTCCGGGACGACGTCGTCGCCGGGAAGGGGCCCAAGCGCGAGATCGACGAGGAGATCGGGGACGACCTCGATCTGCTGTGCCAGGCCGCGGAGCTGGTGGTGTCGACCCAGTTCGGTTCCACGTCGATGCTGCAGCGCAAGCTGCGGGTGGGCTTCGCGAAGGCCGGACGGCTGATGGACCTCATGGAGTCGCGTGGCGTCGTCGGCCCCAGCGAGGGGTCCAAGGCGCGGGACGTGATGGTCAAACCCGACGAGCTGGCAGGAGTGCTGGCGGTGATTCGGGGGGAGACTCCGTCCTAGGCGACGGGGGCGGCCCCCGCCGGCGGGCGGGGTTCCGCGCCCGCCGGTGCGGGAGGACCGTCCGGTGCCGGGTCGGTGTGGCGCACAGGAGCGACACCGTGGTCCCATCCGTCGTTCACACGGCCCGGATGCCCCGGCCGGCCCGACGCACCCTAGAATTGCCCGCACAACACGTGGCCTTCACGCTCGAAAGGCGTCTCCGTGTCCAACGGCAACTTCTCGGCCGAGGACGGGCCCCCTTCCGTCGGCCGCTCCCTCCAACAGGCGCGCATCGCAGCGAAACTGACCGTCGAGGAGGTCAGTGCGACCACCCGTGTGCGCATCCCGATCGTGCAGTCCATCGAGAACGACGACTACTCCCGCTGCGGCGGCGACGTGTACGCCCGCGGCCACATCCGCGCGCTGGCACGCGCCGTCGGCCTCGACCCGGCGGAGCTCGTGGCGCGGTTTAACGAGGGCCGGGGCGACGCCCCCGCTCCCGAACCGGCCGCCCCCGTCTTCGAGGCGGAACGCATCCGCTCCGAGCCGCGCCGGCCCAACTGGACGGCGGCGATGGTGGCCGCGATCGTCGCGGTGGTGGGTTTCGTCGGCTTCACACTGGTCAGCGGCTCCGGTGACGGGTCCGCCGGTCCGGTGGCCCAGTCGGAGTCGCCCGACCCCGATGCCGAACCCGACGCCGTCCCCGACGACGCGGCGAGCGGCGACGACTCCGCGGACGACGCGGCGGGCGAGCCGGACCCCTCGCAGAGCGCCGTCGCCGGCGCCCCCGCCGACAAGGTGACCATGAAGGTCGTCGCCAGCGGTGCCAGCTGGGTGATGGTGACGGACGCCAACGGGCGCCAGCTCTTCCAGGGCACCCTGCAGGACGGCGACTCCGAGACCTTCACCGACGACGACCAGCTGGACCTGGTGACCGGCAACGCCGGCGCCATCGAGCTGTACGTCAACGGCAAGCACCTGGAGGACATCGGCGACCCCGGTGCCGTCCAGCGGCTGACCTTCACCCCGGGCGACCCCGAGGAGGGCTGACCGGCACCTCGCGCGCACTTCCCCCGTCCCGGGCCGAGCCACGGCCCGGGACGAAGTACGCTGAGACCATGTCTGAACGCCGCACCGTCGCCCTCGTCACCCTTGGTTGTGCCCGTAACGAGGTGGACTCCGAAGAGCTGGCGGGGCGGCTGGCCGCGGACGGCTGGGACCTCGTCGACGAGGCCGCCGACGCCGACGTCGCCGTCGTGAACACCTGCGGTTTCGTCGAGGCCGCGAAGAAGGACTCGGTCGACGCCCTCCTGGAGGCCAACGACCTCAAGGGCGGCGAGAGCCGCACCCAGGCCGTCGTCGCCGTGGGGTGCATGGCGGAGCGGTACGGCAGCGAGCTGGCCCAGGCCCTGCCCGAAGCGGACGGGGTCCTCGGCTTCGACGACTACGCGGACATCTCCGACCGGCTGCGCACCATCCTCGGCGGCGGTGTCCACGCCTCCCACACCCCGCGCGACCGCCGCAAGCTGCTGCCGATCTCCCCGGCCGAGCGCCAGCAGGGGGCCGCCGAGGTGGCGCTTCCCGGACACGGCGCTCCGGCGGACCTCCCCGAGGGTGTCGCGCCGGTCTCCGGTCCCCGGCCGCCGCTGCGCCGGCGGCTCGACTCGAGCCCGGTGGCCTCGGTGAAGCTCGCCTCGGGGTGCGACCGCCGCTGCAGCTTCTGCGCCATCCCCTCCTTCCGCGGCTCGTTCATCTCCCGTCGGCCGTCCGACGTGCTCAACGAGGCGCGCTGGCTCGCGGGCGAAGGTGTCTCGGAGATCATGCTCGTCTCCGAGAACAACACCTCCTACGGCAAGGACCTCGGTGACATCCGGCTGCTGGAGTCGCTGCTCCCGGAGCTGGCCGCCGTCGACGGTCTGGAGCGCATCCGGGTCAGCTACCTCCAGCCGGCCGAGATGCGTCCCGGCCTCATCGATGTCCTGACCGGTACGGACAAGGTCGCGCCCTACTTCGACCTGTCCTTCCAGCACTCGGCCCCCGGGGTGCTCCGGGCCATGCGCCGCTTCGGTGACACCGACCGGTTCCTGGAGCTGCTGGAGGCCATCCGGGCCAAGGCTCCCCTCGCCGGCGTCCGCTCCAACTTCATCGTCGGCTTCCCCGGGGAGAGCGAGGCCGACGTCGCCGAGCTGGAGCGCTTCCTGGAATCGGCCCGGCTCGACGCCATCGGTGTCTTCGGCTACTCCGACGAGGACGGCACCGAGGCGGCCGGGTACGACGGGAAGCACGCTCCCGAGGTGGTGTCCGAGCGGGTCGAGCGGCTGAGCCGGCTCGCGGACGAGCTGACCGCGCAGCGCGCCGAGGAGCGGATCGGCGAGGACGCCCGGGTCCTGGTCGAGTCGCTCGACCCGGAGGGCGGCCCCGACGGCGGCCCCGTCGCGCTGGGACGCGGTGTGCACCAGGCCCCGGAGACCGACGGCCAGATCCTGCTGCTGCCGGACCCGGAGCACGTCGACGACGAGGACGCGCTCGGCGCCTTCGAGGTCGGCGGCTACGTGGACGCACGGATCGTCGACACCGACGGGGTGGACCTCGTCGCCGCGGTCCGGACCCCGGTCCCCTCGGGCGGTCCTGCCGCCGGGGCTCGCGGATGACGGGCACGTCGGCCGTCTCCGCGGCGGACGGTGGGCGGCGCCCGCCCTCCGGCGCGGAGACGATCGCCGCCGAGGCGAGCCTGCTGCCGCAGGCGGGGCTGTGGAACATCGCGAACATCCTGACGATGGTGCGGCTTGCCCTGGTGCCCGGCTTCGCGGTGCTGATGTTCGTCGGCGGCGGCGACGACCCGGTGTGGCGGTCGCTGGCGTGGTCCGCCTTCGCCATCGCCATGATCACCGACCTCTTCGACGGCGAGCTGGCCCGGCGGTACGGACTGGTCACCGACTTCGGCAAGATCGCCGACCCGATCGCGGACAAGGCGATCATGGGCACGGCGCTGGTGTGCCTCTCCCTGCTGGGCGACCTGCCGTGGTGGGTCACCCTCGTCATCCTCGCCCGCGAGTTCGGCGTCACTCTGATCCGCTTCTGGGTGATCCGGTTCGGCGTGATCCCCGCGAGCCGCGGCGGCAAGGCCAAGACCCTGGCGCAGGGCGTCGCGGTCGGGATGTACATCCTCGTGCTCACCGGACCGCTTGCCACGCTGCGGTGGTGGGCGATGGCCGCCGCCGTGGTGCTGACGGTCGCCACCGGGCTGGACTACGTGCGGCAGGCGGTCCGGCTGCGCCGGGCAGGTCTCGCCCGCGAGCGGACCGGTGCGTAGGAACCGGGCGGAGCGCGGCGCCCCGCGGCCCGCCGCTCCGGTGCTGGACCTGCTGTCCGCCCGCGGTCACACCCTCGCCGTGGCCGAGTCCCTGACAGGTGGCACCCTCGCCGCCGCCCTCACCGCGGTAACGGGCGCGTCCGCCGTCTTCCGCGGCTCCGTGACCGCCTACGCCACCGAGGTCAAGCGCGACCTTCTCGGTGTCGACGCCGAGCTGCTCGCGGAGCGCGGAGCGGTCGATCCCGAGGTCGCGCGCCAGATGGCGACCGGGGTGCGTGACCTCCTCGGCGCGGAGTGGGGCGCGGCGACGACGGGAGTGGCCGGTCCTGACCCGCAGGACGGTCAGCCGGTGGGCACGGTGTTCCTTGCGGTGGCGCCCCCCGGCGCGCGGCGGGCGGTCGCGCAACGGGTGGAAGCGTCGGGGGACCGGGAGGCGATCCGCGCCCAGACCGTCGCCGCAGCTCTGGCCGCGCTGCACGAAGCGCTGGTGGAGGCGGCTGTCACGCCTCCGGGGCGGACCGATCGGTCCGCTGTGCCTGGTTCATCCGGAAATGAGGAAGATGCGCCCACTGGGCAGGAAAACGGCCCCGCCGCGCGGTGAGTGTACGGTGGAGGAGCCGCTCGGTCAGGCGGTTGGGGGAATGAGACCGCACCATGCGCCTTCAGCGAACACGAAGGGCTTCCCGTCGCGTCGGGAGTCCGAAGCGGTACGGTTGGGCATGAACGTAGCGAGGCCAACGGTCCGAGGAGGGAGCCACCGATGATCCTGCTCCGTCGCCTGCAAGGTGACGTGCTGCGTCGGCAGCGCCAACGTCAGGGCCGCACTCTGCGTGAGGTCTCCTCGTCCGCCCGGGTTTCGCTCGGCTACCTCTCCGAGGTGGAACGCGGACAGAAGGAGGCCTCGTCCGAGTTGCTGGCCGCGATCTGCGATGCGCTGGACGTGCGGATGTCCGAGCTGCTGCGTGAGGTCAGCGACGAGCTGGCGCTCGCCGAACTGGCCCAGTCCGCCGCCAGCGACGCCGTTCCGCCGCCGATGCGCCCGATGCTGAACCCGCTCCGGGTCACGTCGGTCACCGGTCGCCCGGAGGAGCGCGTCACCATCAAGGCACCGGCGGAGGCCGTGGACGTCTTCGCGGCCTGAGGCCGTCGGCCGCCGCCGCGACGAGGACCGTCGCCGAACCAGTACCGGGAGGGCCCGGCCGCAGCTCACGGGCTGCGGCCGGGCCCTTGCGCCGTTCCCTCCGGCGCGGGCGTTCCCTCGGGCGCGGGCCGGGCTCAGAGCGGGCGTGAGACCCCCGCCGGGCCCGCGACGCCGGCGCCGGCCCGCTGCTGCGTGGTCGGGGAACGCCGGCACGCGACCCCGCACGAGGGCGCCCCTCCGTCGTACGGCTGACCCGTCCGAGGCCGCGAGACGATCCGACGTGCGGTCTGCCACACGCGCTCAGGGGCGCATCCGCAGCCCACGAGGGGTCGGGTGGAAGCCCGCCTCCTCCAGCAACCGCGACCACATCGGGTCGCCCAGCACCGAGGAGCCGTTGACCCGCTCCACCGTGACCGTCCCCAGCAGCCCGCGCCGTGCGGCGTCCGCGACCGCCCGGACCGGTGCGCGGAGCGAGTCGCCGTCCTCGTCGCCTTCCGCCGGCCAGGCGAGCAGGGTGCGACCGCCGCGCTCCACGTACAGTGCCGGTCGCCCGGCGTTCAGTACCACCAGCGCCCCCGCCTTGCGCCCCGGCTTCTGCGTGACGCCGGGCGGCGGCTCCGGCCACGGCAGCGCCGCCCCGAACGCGTTCGCCGGGTCGGCGGCCGCCAGGAGCACGGGCTCCGTCACCTGGCGCAGCTCGCCGCGCTCCCGCACGTTGTTGACCGCCCGGAGCCGGTCCACCGCGCCCTCCACCGCGAACTGCGCGGCCCCCAGGCCCTCCACCACGTAGCCGCGGCGCGCCCGGCCGCTGTCCTCGAAGGCGGACAGCACCCGGTAGGCCGCGGAGAAACCGCCCTCCACCCCCTCGGCGGCGACGGCGCCCCGGGTGACGACGCCGTGCCGGTCCAACAGGGTGTGCGCGAGCGCGTGGGCCCGGACCGTGGGGTCGGCGATCACGGGGGGAAGCAGCGACCAGCGGCCACCGACGGTCGGCGGTCCCGTCCGGGAGGCGGTGCGCCCCGCGCCCGGGACGCCGCCCCGCCCGCCGTAGCGGGCGCGCGGTGGCGACCGGCGCGCCCGGTGCGCTGTGGCGCCCGCCGTCCGCCCCGAACCCAGCAACGAGCGCAGCGGCCCCAGGGTGTCGTTGGTCAACCGCCCGGACCACGCCAGTTCCCAGACGACCTCGGCCAGCGCGGCGTCGTTCGCCGTCACGCCGGCGGCGCTCACCCGGGCGGCGATGTCGCGGAAGAACAGGCCGTAGCCGCCCTCCAGCGCGTCGAGCACCGCCCGGTGCGCCTCGGTCAGCTCCAGCGGGCGGGGATCGTGCAGCAGGTGCGGCGCGGTGTCCGCCGGGAACAACGAGACCCAGCCGTCCTTGCCCGCCAGCGCCCCCGCCCCCGCCCACACCACCTCACCCGACACCATCAGCTCGTCCAGCATCGCGGGGGCGTACCCGCGGACCCGCGCGGGCAGCACCAGACGCTCCAGAGCCGAGGCCGGCACCGGTGCGCCCTGCAACTGCTCGACGGCCCGGACCAGGCCGTCCAGACCCCGCAGCCCGCCGTCGCCCGATGCGGCCGCGACGTGCTGCCACTGCGGCAGGAACTCGGCGAGCGCGGCCGGGGGAACGGGCTCCAGCTCCTCCCGCAGCGCGGCCAGCGACCGGCGCCGCAGGCGGCGCAGTACCGCGGGGTCGCACCACTCCTGACCGGCGTCCCCCTCGGGGCGTGCGGGGTGGAAGGCGCCACGCACCAGTCGCCCCGAGGCGGTCATCCCCGCCAGCGCACCCTCGGCGACCGCGCGCCCCAGCCCGAACCGCAGCGCCGCCTCGGAGGTGGTGAACGGGCCGTGGGTCCGCGCGAACCTCGCGAGCAGGTCCACCAGCGGCTCGGCGACGGGCTCGGTGAACGCCTCCGGGACACCCACCGGCAGCGCCGCCCCGAGGGCGTCCCGCAGCCGGCCGGCGTCCTCGATCGCCGCCCAGTGCTCCCGGCCCCCGATCCGCACCCTGATCGCCCGGCGGGCCGCCCCCAGCTCCGCGGCCCACTCCGGGCGGGCGCCCCGCTCCGTCAACTCCTCGTCGGTCAACGGCCCGAGCACCCGCAGGACGTCGGCGACCCCCTCCACGTCCTTGACCCGGCGATCCTGCGCCAGCCACTGCAGCTCCCGCTCCAGTTCGACGAGGACGTCCGCGTCGAGCAGTTCCCGGAGCTCCGCCTGTCCCAGCAGCTCCGACAGCAGCCGCGAGTCCAGCGACAGGGCCGCTGCCCGCCGCTCCGCCAGGGGCGAGTCGCCCTCGTAGAGGTACTGGGCGACGTAGCCGAACAGCAGCGACCGTGCGAACGGCGAGGGCTCCCGGGTGGTCACCTCCACCGTGCGGACCCGGCGTGACTCGACGTCGGCCATCAGCTCGCGCAGTCCCGGGAGGTCGAACACGTCCTGGAGGCACTCGCGGACCGCCTCCAGCACGATGGGGAACGACCCGAACTCGCTTGCGACCGACAGCAGCTGATGCGCCCGCTGCCGCTGCTGCCACAGCGGTGTACGCCGCCCGGGGCTGCGACGCGGCAGCAGCAGGGCGCGCGCCGCGCACTCGCGGAACCGCGCGGCGAAGAGCGCGGAGCCGCCCACCTGGTCGGTGACGACCTGCTCGATCTCCTCCGCACCGAAGAGCACGTCCTCCGCGCCGAGCGGTGCCTCGTCCCCTGCGGCGTCCGGCAGGGCGCCGTCGCCGTCCTCCATGCCGAGCAGGTCGGCGTCGGGCAGTCGCAGCACCAGACCGTCGTCGGCGTGCAGCACCTGGGCGTCCAGCCCGTAGCGCTCGCTGAGCCGCGCGCCCAGGGCGACCGCCCACGGCGCGTGCACCTGCGCGCCGAAGGGGGAGTGCACCACCACCCGCCAGTCGCCGAGCTCGTCGCGGAACCGCTCGACCACGATCGTCCGGTCGTCGGGGATGTGACCGCACGCCTCCCGCTGCTCGACGAGATAGGCGAGGAGGTTGTCCACGGCCCACTCGTCGAGGCCGGCCGCGGTCAGGCGGCGGCGCGCGTCCTCGGCGGGGAGCGCTCCGACCTCGCGCAGGAACGCGCCGAGCGCCCGGCCCAGTTCGAGCGGCCGACCCAGTTGGTCGCCCTTCCAGAACGGCAGTCGGCCGGGTACCCCCGGCGCGGGGGAGACCAGCACCTGGTCCCGGGTGATGTCCTCGATCCGCCAGGAGGTGGTGCCCAGGGTGAACACGTCGCCCACCCGGGACTCGTAGACCATCTCCTCGTCCAGCTCGCCGACCCGGCGGCCGCCGCCGCGCGGCCCGGCCTCCCCGGCCAGGAAGACGCCGAACAGCCCGCGGTCGGGGATGGTGCCGCCCGAGGTGACCGCGAGCCGCTGCGCCCCGGGGCGGCCGGTCACGGTGTTGGCCACCCGGTCCCAGACCAGCCGGGGGCGCAGCTCGGCGAAGGCGTCCGACGGGTAACGTCCCGCCAGCATGTCCAGCACCCCGTGGTAGGCGGACTCCGGGAGCGAGGCGAACGGCGCCGCGCGCCGCGTCAGGAGCAGCAGTTCGTCGACGTCCCAGCTGTCCATCGCCGTCATGGCGACCAGCTGCTGCGCCAGGACGTCCAGCGGGTTGGCGGGGACCCGCAGCGCCTCGATACCGCCCGAGCGCATCCGCTCCGTCACCACCGCCGACTGCACCAGGTCGCCCCGGTACTTCGGGAGCACGACCCCCGAGGAGACGGCGCCCACCTGATGGCCGGCGCGCCCCACCCGCTGGAGTCCCGACGCGACCGAGGGCGGCGACTCCACCTGGATCACCAGGTCGACGGCGCCCATGTCGATACCCAGCTCCAGGCTGGAGGTGGCGACGACGGCGGGCAGCCTGCCGGCCTTGAGCTCCTCCTCGACCTGCGCCCGCTGCTCCTTGGACACCGAGCCGTGGTGGGCGCGTGCCAGGACCGCCGGTGCTGGCACGCCCGCACCGGAGCCGCCCATCAGCTCGGCGGGGCCGTGCTCCTCGGGCAGCGCCTCGCCGGTCTCGCGTTCGTACGCGATCTCGTTGAGGCGGTTGCAGAGCCGCTCCGCGAGCCGCCGGGAGTTGACGAAGACGATGGTGGAGCGGTGGGCGCTGACGAGATCGACGATCCGCTCCTCCACGGACGGCCAGATCGACGGTCGGTCGGCGGCGCTCGGGTCCGCGGGGTCGTCCGCGGCCTCCGGCAGCCGCGACCCGCCCAGCTCGCTCATGTCGGGGACCGGCACCTCCACCGAGAGGCGGAACTCCTTGCCCGACGGCGGCTGCACCACCCGCGCTCCGCGCCGTGGTGACAGGAAGCGGGCCACCTCCTCCACCGGACGGACCGTCGCGGAGAGGCCGATGCGCCGGGCCGGACGCGGGAGCAGTTCGTCCAGCCGTTCCAGGGTGAGGGCGAGGTGGGCGCCCCGCTTCGTCCCCGCGACGGCGTGCACCTCGTCGACGATGACGGTCTCCACGCCGGCGAGCGCCGACCGGGCGGCGGAGGTCAGCATGAGGAACAGCGACTCGGGCGTCGTGATGAGGATGTCCGGGGGCCGCCGTGCCATCGTCCGTCGGTCGGCCGCCGGAGTGTCGCCCGAGCGGATGCCCACGCGGATCTCGGGCTCCGGAAGGCCGAGCCGGACGGACTCCTGCCGGATCCCGGTCAGCGGGGATCGGAGGTTGCGCTCCACGTCCACCGCCAGGGCCTTCAGCGGCGAGACGTACAGCACGCGGCAGCGTTTCTCCGGCTCGGCGGGCGGTGGCACCGAGGAGAGCCGGTCGAGGGCGGCCAGGAACGCGGCGAGAGTCTTGCCGGACCCGGTGGGGGCCACCACCAGTGCGTCCGACTCCGCCGCGATGGCCTCCCAGGCGCCGGCCTGGGCTGCGGTGGGCGCGTCGAAGGCCCCCGAGAACCAGGCCCGCACGGCCGGTGAGAAGTGCTGGGGCACCGCGGTGGCGCGATCGGTCATGCGACCATCGTGCACCCTGCCACCGACACCGGCGTGGCGACGGCGCCGCACCGGCCGGCGGTCCCGTGCGGCCGGGGCGCCGAGGGCGCGGCGAGTCGGCGCGGGGCGTCGGCGCGGGGCGTCCACCAGGAGGACGGCCCGGGGCCGGAGGGGCGCACGGGACTACCGTGAGGCCGTGACAGCGCAGGAACCACCCGTGCCGACGGCCCCGCGGCGGGGCCCCCGGGCCGCCACCGACCCGCGGCACCCGCCCTTCGCGACCGACGGGGCCCCGCCCGCGGAGCCGGCCCGCAGTGAAGCGCGACGGACCGCGGTCCGCGACGGGCTCGGTGTCGGTGTCGCGGTCGGGCTCTCCGGTTTCGCGTTCGGCGTGACCGCGGCCGGTGCCGGGCTCTCCGTGCTCCAGGCCTGTGCGCTGAGCCTCCTCGTCTTCACCGGCGCGTCGCAGTTCGCACTGGTCGGTGCACTCGCCGCCGGCGGCAACCCCTTCACGGCAGCGGCGGGCGCCTTCTTCCTCGGCGCCCGCAACGCCTTCTACGGACTGCGGCTCGCCGGACTCCTCCGCCTGCGGGGCGGCGTGCGGCCGCTGGCGGCGCACTGGGTGATCGACGAGACCTCGGCCGTCGCCCTGGCCCAGGCCGACCCCAGGGCCGCCCGGACGGGGTTCGCCGTCACGGGTGTCACGCTCTACGTGCTGTGGAACCTCACCACGCTGCTGGGTGCCCTGGGCGCCGGTGCGCTCGGCGACCCGAGGGCATGGGGCCTGGACGCGGCGGGGCCGGCCGTCTTCCTGGCGCTGCTGGCCCCCATGCTCGACGGCGTCCGGGAGCGGGCCACCGCGATGCTGGCGGTCCTGTTGGCCGTGGCCTGTGTGCCGTTCCTTCCGGCGGGGGTGCCGGTGCTGGCGGCGGCCGCGGCAGCGCCGCTCGTGCTGTTGGTGTCGGGCTTCCGGGCCCGGCGTGCCGGTGCCGCGACGGCGGAGCAGGAGGGTCCGGAGCCCGAGAGCCCGGAGGCCGGGTCCGGGAGCCGCGGGGAGGCGGGACGATGACCGTGTGGCTCGCGATCGGGCTGACGGCGGCCGGGTGCTACCTGGTCAAACTGCTGGGGCTCTCTGTACCGGCGGAGATGCTGGAGAAGCCGCTCGTCCGCCGGTTGGCCGTGCTGCTGCCGGTGGCACTGCTCGCCGCGCTCACCGCCCTGCAGACCTTCGGCGGCGGGACCGGCGAACTCACCGTCGACGCCCGTGCGGTCGGGTTGGCCGCGGCGGCCGTCGCGCTGCTGCTCCGGGCACCCTTCCTGCTGGTCATCGCGGTCGCGGTGGTGGGGACGGCGGCTGCCCGCGCGTTCGGCGGCTGAGCGGGCGGTCCTTCGGCCGCCCGCTCCACTGCCGGTCCGACCCACGTCCCGGCCCTCGGCGGTCGGGGAGCGGCGCGGGGGCGCGATACTGGGGCCATGCGGTTGACGGACTTCTGGCGGCGGATGGCGGAGCACTTCGGCAGCGGGTACGCGGACACGTTCGCGCGGGACCACGTGATGTCGGAGCTCGGCGGGCGGACGGTGCACGAGGCGCTCGACGCCGGTTGGGACGCCAAGACGGTGTGGCGGGCGGTCTGCGTGGCGATGGAGGTCCCGCCCGAGCGGCGGTGAGCGGGGACGGCGCGGCCGACGCGGACGGGTGGGCCGCGCCACTCCGGAGCGGGGCGGATGCGTCCTGAGCTCATCCCTTCGGGTGAGGAAGTTTTCCACAGCGGGTGGCATGTGCCGTCTGACCTGCTGTTTTCAGTTGTCCCCAGGGGTGGGGTGCCACTTGACAGGAAAATCGAACACGCATTCTTATGAAGGGTGTCGGTCCGTCGTGGCCGGCGGTCGGACGCGTTTGTCAGTGGCAGCAGCTAGCGTCGGTGGACGTGAAGCGAACGAATCAGAAACCGGTGGCACCCATGGCAGCAGGTACGGACCGCGAGAAGGCGTTGGACACCGCCCTCGCGCAGATTGAACGACAGTTCGGCAAGGGCGCCGTGATGCGCATGGGCGATCGGAGCAACGAGCCCATCGAGGTCATTGCCACCGGCTCCACCGCCCTGGACGTCGCCCTCGGCGTCGGCGGCCTCCCGCGCGGCCGGGTGGTCGAGGTCTACGGCCCCGAGTCCTCCGGCAAGACGACCCTCACCCTCCACGCCGTCGCCAACGCGCAGCGCGCCGGCGGCACGGTCGCCTTCGTGGACGCCGAGCACGCGCTCGACCCCGAGTACGCCCGCAATCTCGGCGTCGACATCGATCAGCTCATCCTCTCCCAGCCCGACAACGGGGAGCAGGCGCTGGAGATCGTCGACATGCTGATCCGGTCGGGCGCGCTGGACCTCATCGTGATCGACTCCGTCGCCGCCCTGGTGCCGCGTGCGGAGATCGAGGGCGAGATGGGCGACTCCCACGTCGGTCTGCAGGCCCGCCTGATGAGCCAGGCGCTCCGAAAGATCACCGGTGCCCTGCACCAGTCGAAGACGACCGCGATCTTCATCAACCAGCTCCGTGAGAAGGTCGGCGTCATGTTCGGCTCCCCGGAGACCACCACCGGTGGTCGGGCGCTGAAGTTCTACGCCTCGGTCCGCCTGGACATCCGCCGGATCGAGACCCTCAAGGACGGCACCGACGCGGTCGGCAACCGCACCCGCGTCAAGGTGGTCAAGAACAAGGTCGCCCCGCCGTTCAAGCAGGCGGAGTTCGACATCCTCTACGGCATCGGCATCAGCCGGGAGGGCGGCCTCATCGACATGGGCGTGGAGCACGGCTTCATTCGGAAGTCGGGCGCCTGGTACACCTACGAGGGCGACCAGCTCGGGCAGGGCAAGGAGAACGCCCGCAACTTCCTGCGGGACAACCCCGACCTCGCCAACGAGATCGAGAAGAAGATCAAGGAGAAGCTCGGCATCGGCCCGAAGGCCGAGGCGCCCGCGCCGGAGCCGGGTGCAGACGCGGCGGCAACCACCGCGCCGTCGGTTCCCGCCCCGGCGACGGCAGCCGCACCGGCCAAGGCCACCAAGACGGCCAAGTCCGCAGCGGCCAAGAGCTGACCTGTGCCGTTCCAAGCGGGCGCGGGGAGAGGCCGCCGTGCGCAGCGTCGACACGGCACCGAGGGCGACCCCGCTTCCGAGGGTGGGGACGACCGGTCGGGGGGCGGTCGCTCCAAGGACCCGGTGGAGCAGGCGCGGGCCATCTGCCTGCGGTTGCTGACCGGGACCCCACGCACCCGGAGCCAGTTGGCCACCGCCCTGCGGCGCCGTGAGATCCCCGAGGAAGCGATCGAGGCAGTGCTCTCGCGCTTCGAGGAGGTCGGTCTCATCGACGACGCCGCGTTCGCCGGCGCCTGGGTGGACTCCCGGCACCACGGGCGCGGTCTCGCCCGGCGTGCGCTCGCACGGGAGCTGCGCACCAAGGGAGTGGAACCCGCAGTGATCGACGAGGCCGTCGCGCGGCTCGACCCCGAGCAGGAGGAGGAGACCGCGCGGGCTCTCGTCGAGCGGAAGATGCATGCGACCAGGGGGCTCGACCGCCAGCGGCGGGTCCGCCGGTTGGCCGGGATGCTCGCCCGCCGCGGCTACCCCGAGGGGCTGGCGCTGCGGGTGGTGCGTGAGGCGCTGGAGGCGGAGGGCGAGGACCCGGAGGAACTCGATCGGCACCTTCCCACCGACTGACCCGGCCGGCCGCGCCGCAGTCGCGAGGCGGGGCCGCGCGGGAGAGACGGGCCGAGCCGGTCCGGTGGGCGGGGGAGACGGCGCCGCTGCTTCTCCCGCGGCCCGGTGGACCGAGCAGGCGCGGCCAGGGACGCGGTGCGGCCGACCGGCGGAGGGTCGGCCGGGCGGAGGGTCGGCCGCCGATGGCCGCGACGGGGTGGGACGTGTCGGTCGGTCGAGAGGACGCGGGGCTGCCCTGCCGCACCGACCGCTGAGGACGCGGGCATGTCCCGTCGCTCCCGGCGCACCGGTCGACGCGTGTCCGCCGGCCAGGGGGGCGGCCGCGGGCCGCGTCGCTCCCGGCGGTTCGCCCGTCCCCGCGCGTCGTCATGGACGTGACGCCACGGTGCCGGTAGCGGCCCCGTCTCTCCGCTGCGCGGAGTCACCGCGGTGCGGCGGCCTGCCGCGGAGCGGCACGGGCGATCAGTTCCGCCCGGTCACCGCAGGGGACTGCTCGGGCTCCGGCCCCCGCAACGTCTGCGCGTAGCGCACCAGTTCCGATACGGCCGAGCCGGGCAGAGCGGCGGCCAGCCGGCCGTCGGGCCGCACCACGAGCAGCGTATGGGCGGGGGCGCCCGGGTAGCTGTCGGTCACCAGCAGGTCGGCCTCGACCGGCAGTCGTTTCACCACACCGGCCAGCTCCGGCATGAGTCCGGCGGACAGCCAGTGCCGGGCGTCCCAGACCCCCGCTCCCGGAGCGGTCAGCACCAGCAGGTGCGGCCCGCCGAGCAGGTCGTGGAGACGCCCGCGGGCGCCGTTGAGCGCGGTGACCGGGATGTCGTCGACGAGGTCGCCCGGCTCGGTCTCCACCCCCACCGCGTGGCGTGACCGGGGCTGCGGATAGATGCCCGGCTCGCCGAGCGCCCCGCGTCCCAGCGGCGCGTCCCCCAGCAGCGTCAACCTGCTGTGCTCCCGCCCGGGCAGCAGCGCGCCGATGCCTCCCCGGCCCCGCACCAGTGGCAGGGCCTGGTCCACCGCGCGCAGCCGGGCGCCGACGGCACCGCGCCGCTCCCGCTCGTAGGTGTCCAGCAGCGGGCCCGCATCACCGTGGTGCCAGTCCAGGGCGAGCTTCCAGGCGAGGTTGTCCGCGTCGCGCAGCCCCTCGGCGGTCTGCTGGGTGCCCAGGGCGCCCAGCAGGTGGGCGGCGTCGCCGGCGAGGAAGACCCGCCCGGCCCGCCAGTGGCGGGCGAGCCGCTGGTGGCAGAGGTACACGCCGGTGTCGAGCAGGTCGTAGGGCGGGATCTCCCCGTCGTGCCACGCCGCCAGCGTCCGGTTGACCAGGTCCAGCAGTGCTTCCGGGGTGACGAGTTCCTCGCCCGCCGGGAGCGGCCAGTCCAGGCGCCAGCGCCGTTCGCCGAGCGGGCGGACCACCACCTCCTCGACCGGCCCGTGCGCCGCGGGGAGCGCTCGGTGGAGCGACGCCGTCCCGGCATCCGGCAGGTCGGCCAGCAGGGCCGCCACGGCGTGCCGTTCCACCGAGGTGCGTCCGGCGAAGGGCACCCGCAGCAGCTTGCGGACGGTGGAGCGTGCGCCGTCGCACCCCACGAGGTGGCTGCCGGTGACCTTCTCCTCGCGACCGGCGCCGGCGCCCCGGTCCCCGCGGTACACGTAGGCGGTCACGGAGTGCTCGGTCTGCTCGACGCCGCTGAGCCGGGAGCGGTGCTCGATCCTGATGAGCCGCCTGCCGGCCGCGGCCAGGCGCAGGGCGTGCTCCAGCGCGTCCAACGGCAGGTGCGTGGGCGCCTGGCCCACGGGGTACTCCACGTGGTCGCGGGTGCGCCCGCGCAGCGTGGTGCGCCAGGCCCGCCAGATGGTCGCCCGGTCGGCGGCCCCGGGGAGGTCCGCCCAGTGCGCGACGTCCGGCGGCAGCACACAGCTGCGGGCGGGTCGTTGGTCGACCCGCCCGTCACCTGGTTCGAGCACATGGCTGGGGACGCCCTGGCGGGCCAGGGCAAGCGCCAGCGCGAGCCCTGTCGGGCCCGCGCCGACGATGATCACGGGCAGCACAGGAGTATGCAACCCAGCAGGTGATCAACCGTCAAGTCAGTCCTTGCCGGTTGGGGCCGGGGGGTCCCCGGCCTCGGCGGCCGGTGCCGTCGCCGGCTGGGCCTCCATCTGGTCGTGCGGGTCCGCGGTGACCACCGCGCCGGCGGTGCGCTTGCCCCGGCGGATGGTGCGCTCCAGCCAGGTGGCGGCGGAGGTGAGCAGGAAGTTCAGCACGATGAAGATCAGTGCGACCACGGTGAACGCCGCGATGGTGTTCGCGCCGTAGTTGGCGCTGATCGTGCGGACCGAACGCAGCAGCTCGTCGAAGTTGAGCATGACGCCGCCCAGGGCGGTGTCCTTGACGACGACGACCAGCTGGCTGACCAGTGCCGGCAGCATCAGGGTGACCGACTGCGGCAGCAGCACCTGGGTCATCATCTGGCCCTTGCGCATGCCGATGGCCTGCGCCGCGTCCTTCTGGCCGCGCGGCAGCGACAGGATGCCCGCGCGGACCACCTCGGCGATGACCGAGGCGTTGTACAGCACCAGGCCGGTGACGACCGCGTAGAGCGGGCGCATGTCGGAGCTGATGTTGGTGAACTCGACGTAGACGGCGCTCGCGAACAGCATGAGCAGCAGCACCGGGATGGCACGGAAGAACTCGATGACTGCGGCGCTGGGGACGCGGACCCACCGGTGGTCCGACATGCGGCCGATGCCGAGGGCGGCGCCGAGCGGCAGGGCGATGATGATCGACAGCGCCGCGGCCTTGAGGGTGTTGCCGAGCGCCGGCAGCAGGAACGTCGTCCAGACCCGGGAGTCGGTGACGAACGGGCTCCACTTGTTGGCGTCCAGCTGGCCCTTGTCCGCCATTGCGGCCAGGACCCACCACACCAGGGCGGCGAACCCGATCAGGAACAGCACGGTGTAGAGGACGTTCCGCGCCTTGGCCTTGGGGCCGGGGGCGTCATAGAGAACGGAGAGGTTGCTCATCGCTTCACCGCCACGCGCTTGCTCACCCAGCCGAGCAGCAGCCCGGTCGGCAGGGTCAGGAGAATGAATCCGAGGGCGAAGATGCCGCCGATCAGGAACACCTGTGCCTCGTTCTCGATCATGGTCTTCATCAGGAGCGCGGCCTCGGCTACGCCGATCGCCGCGGCGACCGTGGTGTTCTTGGTGAGGGCGATGAGCACGTTGGCCAGCGGGGCGACCACCGAGCGGAACGCCTGGGGGAGGACCACCAGCCGCAGGACCTGGGTGAAGCTCAGCCCGAGGGCGCGGGCCGCTTCGGCCTGGCCGACGGGCACGGTGTTGATGCCGGACCGCAGCGCCTCGCAGACGAACGCGGCGGTGTAGGCGGTGAGACCGAGCACGGCGAGTCGGAAGTTCGTCTCCGTGAAGGTGTCCCCTCCCATCGCGATGCCCAGCGTCTGGAACAGGCCCAGGGAGGTGAAGAGGATGATGACGGTCAGCGGGGTGTTCCGGACGATGTTCACGTAGCCGGTGCCGAAGACGCGCATGAGGGGCACCGGGCTGACGCGCATGCCGGCCAGGATGGTGCCGAGGATGAGCGACCCGATGGCGGAGAAGATCGCGAGCTGCGCGGTGACCCAGAAGGCCCCGAACAGGTCGTACCGCTGTAGATCAAGGAAGTCGAACACGTAGGTCTCGAATTCTCGCCGTGACGGACAGAAAAGGGTGGCGGGGGGGGGGGGGGGGGGGGGGG
>NZ_JAAVJC010000001.1:0-87290 GCF_012033785.1 Streptomyces bohaiensis | reverse complement strand
CCCCCCCCCCCCCCCCCCCCCCCCCGCCACCATGGATCACTTGCCCTCGGTGATCTCCGGGGCGTCCGGGACCTCGAAGCCGGCCGGGCCGAGGTTCTTCTCGACGGCCTCGGCCCAGGCACCGTCCTCGAACATCTTCTCGAGCGCGGCGTTGATCTTCTCTTGCAGCTCGGTGTCGTCCTTGGGGATACCGATGCCGTAGTTCTCCGGCCCCAGGTCCAGGCCGGCGAGCTCGAACTTGCCCTGGTGCTCGTCCTGCGCGGCGTAGCCGGCGAGGATGGTGTTGTCCGTGGTCAGCGCGTCGACGGCGCCGTTCTCCAGGCCGGTGAGGCACTCGGAGTAGCCGCCGTAGGGCTGGAGGTTCGCGTCGGGGGCGATGTCCTCCTGGATCTTCTGCGCGGACGTCGAGCCGGAGACGGAGCAGAGGTTCAGGTCACCGATCTCGTCCTCGCTGGAGACCGACTCACCGCTGCGCATCAGCAGGTCCTGCGCGGCCACGAAGTAGGGGCCGGCGAAGCTGACCTCTTCCTTGCGCTGGTCGGTGATGGAGTAGGTGGCGACGATGAAGTCGACGTCACCGTTCTTGATCATGTTCTCGCGCTCGGGCGACTGCGCCTGGCGCCAGGTGATGTCGTCCTCCTCGACGCCCAGCTCGGCGGCGACGTAGCGGGCGATGTCGACGTCGAAGCCGGTGAAGTCGTTGTCGGCGGTCTGCAGGCCCAGACCCGGCTGGTCGTACTTGATGCCGATGGTCAGGGTGTCCTTGCTGTCGCCGCCGTCGCTCGAGCCGCCGTTGCTGTCGTCGGAGCCGCAGGCGGTGGCGGTGAGGGCGAGAACGAGGGCGGAGGCGGCCAGCGTGGCGGACTTACGAGCTCTCATGATCATTTCCTTGCTCTGGTTAACGGGGTGAGGGACTACGTGTGGGGGCCGGCGGCGCCGGAGGTCGTGCGGGTCAGTGGTGCAGGATCTTCGAGAGGAAGTCCTTGGCACGGTCGCTCTTCGGGTTGTCGAAGAACTGCTGCGGCTCGGCCTCCTCGACGATCCGTCCGTCGGCCATGAAGACCACGCGGTTCGCCGCGGAGCGGGCGAAGCCCATCTCGTGGGTGACGACCACCATCGTCATCCCCTCCCGGGCCAGCTGCTTCATGGCCTCCAGGACCTCGTTGATCATCTCGGGGTCCAGCGCGGAGGTGGGCTCGTCGAAGAGCATCACCTTCGGCTCCATCGCCAGCGCCCGCGCGATCGCCACGCGCTGCTGCTGACCGCCGGAGAGCTGCGCGGGGTACTTGTCGGCCTGGTTGCCCACGCCCACGCGGTCCAGGAGCTGCCGGGCCCGCTTCTCCACCTCGGCCTTCTCCTGCTTGCGCACCTTGATCGGGCCGAGCATCACGTTCTGCAGCACGGTCTTGTGGGCGAAGAGGTTGAAGGACTGGAAGACCATGCCCACGTCGGCGCGGAGGCGGGCGAGGCCGCGGCCCTCCGCGGGCAGGGGCTCGTCGTCGATCGTGATCGTCCCGCCGTCGATGGTCTCCAGGCGGTTGATGGCCCGGCAGAGCGTCGACTTGCCGGAGCCTGAGGGCCCGATCACCACGACGACCTCGCCGCGCTTGATCGTCAGGTTGATGTCCTGGAGCACGTGGAGCGCACCGAAGTGCTTGTTCACGCCGTCCAGGACGACCAGGTCCTCCGCCAGCGGCGCGGCGTCGCCCTCGACGTCCTTGGTCAGCGGCACATCGCTCATCGTGGTCATGCTCCGTCCTCGTCGGTTGCAGGGACCCTAGCCAGCGGCCGAATGGACGTCAGCCGATCTGAGCTGAAATTGAGGATAACGATCTGATGTCTCTGTACTACGTATCGCCGCTGGTGGTAGCGGTGGGTCACGGCGCGGTGGCCCCCGTGTGGCGGGTGGGGCCCGGTGGGGCGCAGGGCGGGCCGACCGGCCCGCGGGAGTGGACTTCCGGGCCCGTCCGGAGTTCACTTTTCACCGGGGGTGCAGCCGGTGGACCCGTGCCGTGCCTGCCACGGCCACCCCCGGCGGCCCCCGGGCCCGACCCCCCCCCGGGGGTCGGCGAGGACGGTCGCACCGCACGTACAGACCGCCCCGCGGCGTGTCGGCACGGCCGCAGGCCGGACGGCGCGCGCGGCCCACCGTCGTGCCGGGCGTGCGACGCCTCGGTACGGCCCCCGCCCGGCGGACGGACGAGACCGCCGCGCAGGCGGAAGGAGGTCGCATGAGACTGCTGCTGGTGGAGGACGACGAACACGTCGCCGCGGCGCTGGTCGCGATACTCGGCCGGCACGGTTTCCGTGTCACCCACGCCCGCAACGGTGCCGAGGCCGTCGACCGCGTGCAGGCCGGCGGCCACGATGTGGTGCTGCTCGACCTCGGCCTGCCCGACGCGGACGGGTTCGAGGTGTACGGCCAGATCAGACGACTGGCGCGCATACCGGTGATCATGGTGACGGCGCGGGCCGACGTCCGGTCCCGCATACACGGTCTGAACCTCGGCGCCGACGACTACGTCGTCAAGCCCTACGACACGGGTGAGCTGCTGGCGCGCATCCACGCGGTCAGCCGGCGCGCCGCGCCCGACCGTCCCGCCCCCGAACGCGCCGACACCGACGGCGGTGGCGCGCCCGGTGGCGACGTGCTGTCAGCGGGGCCGCTGACCGTGGAGCTGTCGGCGCGCCGTGTCCTCGTCGACGGTGAGCCCGTGGAGCTGACCCGCAAGGAGTTCGACCTGCTCGCGCTGCTCGCCCAGCGCCCCGGTGTCGTCTTCCGCCGGGAGCAGATCATCAGCGACGTGTGGCGCACCAGCTGGGAGGGGACCGGCCGGACGCTGGAGGTGCACGTGGCGTCGCTGCGGTCCAAGCTCCGCCGGGGTGAACTGGTCGAGACCGTCCGCGGCGTGGGCTACCGCCTCGCCGTCCCCCGACCCTGATCGGCCGACCCCACCGTGCGCACCAGGCTTCTCCTCCTCCTCATCCTTCTCCAGGCGGGCGTCCTCCTCGCCCTCGGCGTCCCGCTCGCGGCCAGCCAGGCCGCCACCGAGCAGCAGCGGCTGGTCGTCGACCGCATCGACGACACCGCTCGCTTCGCCTCCCTCGCCCAGTTCGCCACCGGCGCGGAGCGGGAGGCGCCCGCCGGCGCACTCGACCAGTTGAAGGAGGAGCTCGACCGCTACCACGAGCTGTACGGCATCCGGGCCGGCGTGTTCCGGCGTGACGGGCGCCCCCTCGCCTCCGCCCCGGTGCGCTGGGCGGGGGTGGCCGACGAGGAGGCGCGTACCGCGTTCGACGAGGCGCTCGCGGGGCGCCGCAGCCACGGCCCCGGCCAGATCTGGCCCTGGGAGGCGGAGCGCCGCCTGGTGGTCGCTTCACCCGTGGTCCGGGACGGTGACGTGGTCGCCGTGGTGCTCACCGACTCCCCGACCGGGGCGTTGCGGGCCCGCATCCTTCGCGGCTGGCTGCCGATCGCGCTGGGGGAGGCCGCGGCGATGGCGCTGGCGGTGGCGGCCGCCTTCCGGCTGACGGGCTGGGTGCTCAGCCCGGTCCGCGACCTGGACCGCGCCGCCCACGGGATCACGACCGGGCGGATGAACTCCCGTGTGGCCGCGGCGGGCGGCCCGCCGGAACTGCGCCGGCTCGCGGCGTCGTTCAACGAGATGGCCGACCACGTGGAGGAGGTCCTGGAGCAGCAGCGCGCCTTCGTCGCGGACGCCTCGCACCAGTTGCGCAACCCCCTCTCCGCGCTGCTGCTCCGCATCGACCTGCTCGGTCTCGAGCTGCCTCCCGGCAGCCAGGAGTTCGCCTCGGTGCGGGCGGAGGGGACCCGCCTCGCCCGCGTTCTCGACGATCTGCTCGACCTCGCGGTCGCGGAGCAGTCGACGGTCCACCTGCGCACGACCGATGTCGCGGCGCTCGCCGCCGAGCGTGCCGACTCCTGGCGTCCGGTCGCCGACCGCGCGGAGGTCGCCCTGCGGACCGTCGGGCCCAGCGCCGTCACCGCGTGGGCGGACCCGATCGCTCTCTCCAGCGCGCTCGACGCGCTGGTCGACAACGCGATCAAGTTCACCCCGGCCGGCGGCACGGTGGAGGTGTCCTGCCGGGCGGCGGGGGACGTCGTGCGGATCGAGGTCGCCGACACCGGTACCGGCCTCTCCGAGGAGGAGCTGTCGCGGGTCGGCGACCGCTTCTGGCGCGCCGGGCGGCACCAGAACGTCTCCGGCTCCGGCCTCGGGCTGTCCATCGTCAGGGCGCTGCTGACCTCCGGCGGGGCCGACATCTCCTACGGGCACAACGCGCCGCGGGGGTTGCGGGCCACTGTCCGCCTGCCGCGCGAGGACCCGGGGCATCCCGGAACCGAGTGAGGCGGCTCGGCGCCGCACCCGCGGGCGCGGCGCCGAGCTCGTGCCGGACGGCTCAGCCGCGGGCGAACCGCAGCGTCAGGATCTCGAACGGCCGCAGCGAGAGCCGTACCGTGTCCGCGGCCCCGCCGGCCGCCCCGCCCCGCTCGATCGGAGGCGCTGCGGCGCCGGGCCACGGGCGCTCCAGGAGATCGGTGACGGTCGCCGACCCCGCCGCGAAGCCGAGCGACAGCGTCGCCGCGGACCTGCCTCCCGAGGCCTCGTAGATCCGCGCCACCACGTCGCCCGAACGGTCCTCTGCGAGTTTGACGGTCTCCACGACCACGGCGTCGGTGTCCGAGGCGACCAGCGGTCGCACCTCGGCCGACCCGGGCACGACGCGCTCGGGCAGGTTGATGGCATGGCCCTCGCGGACCGCGTCCGCGATGTCCGCGCCGGGCACCAGTCCGTACCGCATCCGGTGCCGGCCCTGGTCGGTCTCCGGGTCGGGGTAGCGGGGCGCCCGCAGCAGCGACAACCGGACGGTCGTGGTCTGCGAGCCGTCCTCGCGGACGTCGCGGGTCACCTCGTGGCCGTAGGTCGAGTCGTTGACCAGCGCCGCGCCCCACCCCGGTTCCGCGACGTGCAGCCAGCGGTGGGCGCAGATTTCGAACTTCGCCGCCTCCCAGGAGGTGTTGGTGTGCGTGTCGCGGTAGACGTGCCCGAACTGCGTCTCCGCCGCGGAACGGTCCGCCTTGACGTCCAGCGGGAACGCCGCCTTCAGCAGCTTCTCGGTCTCGTGCCAGTCCACCTCGGTGTCGATCTCCAGCAGCCGGTCGCCGGCGCGCAGCGTCAGTGTCTGCGTCACCGACGATTCCCCGAACTCGCGCACCACCCGCACGCTCGCGGAGCCCGCCTCCGCGGCGGGGACGACCTCCCGGGCGTCGGTCAGGTCGGTGACGGTGTGCCGGTAGAAGGCGTCGATGTCCCAGGCGTCCCACTTGTTGGGCAGGTCGGGGTGGAGCTGGAGCAGGTTGGCGGCGGAGCCCGGGGCCACCGCCTCGCGGCCCGACGCCGCGTCCACGGCCGACACCACCAGCCCGCGGGAGTCCACCGTCACCCGCAGCAGACCGTTGTCCAGCACCCAGCCGCTGCGGTCGGGCAACGCGGTCAGCGTCACCTCCGCTTCCCCGGCCGGTGCTGTCGTGCGGGGCGCGGCGCCGCCCCCGGGGACGCCGTGGCGCGCGTGCGGCGCGGCGTTGAAGACGACGCTGCCGCCCGCTTCGCCCGCCTCCCCGGCGAGCGCGCGCTGTGCCACGGCGACGAGGCTCTGAAGCTCCTCACGGAGCCGGGCGTAGGTCTCGCGCGCCTCGCGGTGCACCCAGGCGATGGACGACCCGGGCAGGATGTCGTGGAACTGGTGGAGCAGCACCTCCTTCCAGATGCGCTCCAGCTCCTCGTACGGGTAGGCGTACCCCTCCTCCCGCACGGCGGCGGTCGCCGCCCACAGCTCGGCCTCGCGCAGCAGGGACTCGCTGCGCCGGTTGCCCCGCTTGGTCTTCGCCTGCGAGGTGTAGGTGCCGCGGTGGAACTCCAGGTACAGCTCGCCCGCCCACACCGGTGCCGCCGGGTACTCCTCGAGCGCCTTGCGGAAGAACTCCGCCGGCGCCTCGACCTCGACCCGGGGGGAGCCGTCGAGGTCGCGCAACCGCCGGGCGCGCCCCAGCATCTCGCGGGTGGCGCCGCCCCCGCCGTCGCCGTGCCCGAAGGGGACCAGGGAGCGGCTGGCGCGGCCCTTCTCGCGGAAGTTCCGGGCCGCGTGCGCCAGCTCCGCCCCGGTCAGCTCGGCGGTGTAGGTGTCGACCGGCGGGAAGTGCGTGAAGACCCGGGTCCCGTCGATCCCCTCCCACCAGAAAGTGGAGTGCGGGAAAGCGTTGGTCTGGTTCCAGGAGATCTTCTGCGTGAGGAAGAAGTCGGAGGCCGACAACCGCACCAGCTGCGGCAGCGCGGCGGTGTAGCCGAAGGTGTCGGGCAGCCACACCTCCCGCGTCTCGATGCCGAACTCGTCGAGGAAGAACTTCTTCCCGTACAGGAACTGCCGGGCCATCGCCTCGCTCCCGACCATGTTGGTGTCGGACTCCACCCACATGCCGCCCACCGGGAGGAACTGCCCGGCCGCCACCTTCTCGCGGACCCGCGCGAACAGCTCCGGCCGGTGCTCCTTGAGCCAGGCCAGCTGCTGGGCCTGCGACATGGCGAACCGGTAGTCGGGGTCGCGGTCCATCAGCGCCACCGTGTTGGCGGACGTCCGCGCGACCTTGCGCACCGTCTCCCGCACCGGCCACAGCCAGGCCGAGTCGATGTGGGCGTGGCCCACGGCGCTCACCCGGTGGGCCGAGGCCCGGGCGGGGGAGGCGAGGGCCTCGGCCAGCGGCGCGCGGGCCGCCCCGGCACTGCCGGGCACGTCCGTCAGGTCGAGCGCGTCCAGGGCCCGCTCCACCGCGCGCAGCACCTCCCATCGCCGGGCGTCCTCCAGCGGCAGTTCGGCCATCAGCTGCCCGAGGACCTCCAGGTCCCGGACCAGCTCCCACACCTGCGGGTGGAAGACGGCGAGCTCCATGCGCTCGACGCGGTACAGCGGCTCGTCGCCGGCGGTCAGCCGGTCGCCCAGCGGGCCGGGGAGCTGCGGGGTCAGCAGGATCGGGTTGGCCGCCGCCTCGACGTACAGCTCCACCTCCTCCCCGCCCTCGGCCCGGTCGGCGACGCGCACCCAGTCGTTGTGCGGGTTGAGTCCCTTGACGGTGGAGCCGTCGCGGCGGTGGACGAGCCCCTCGGACTGGAACCCGGCCATCGCCCGGTCGAACCCGATGTCCAGCACCGCCTCCACGGTCGATCCCCGCCAGGCGGCGGGCACCGTGCCCGTGACCCGGAACCAGGTGGTGCCCCAGGCGGGACCCCAGCGCTCTCCCACGGCCGCCGCGCGGTACGGCGCGGCGAGGCCCTCGGCTGCGGGCACCGGTTCGCCGGGCGCGTCCCAGCGCTCGACCGTCAGCGGGGTCCGCGCGCCGTGGACGGCGGGGGCGATTCGTTCGCCGAGGACGCGGCGCAGGCGGTCCTCCACGATGCGGCGGTCGTCGTGCATGAGTCCTCCGTGGGGTTGCGGTGCGCGGTCGCCCCGGCTGCGGGTCGGACCGCGACCCGGGGCACCGGCCAGGGTGCCCCGTCCGTCGCCGCCGTGTCACGGCCGGCCGGGCGCTGCCGGTCCGGCCACGGGGGCGCTCAGGACTTGACGGACCGGTAGTAGCGGGCGGCGCCGGGGTGGAGCGGCAGCGGCTGGGTGTAGATGGCCGTCCGCAGGTCGACCCGCTGGGCGGCGTGCACCACCGTCGCGATGTGGTCGCGGCCGCGTATCACCGAGGCCGTCAGCCGCTCCGTCAGCGTCACGTCGGCCCCCGCCGTGGTGACGAGCAGGTTCGCCACCGCGACGGTGTCGACGCCCGTGGTGCCGCTCACCTCCGGGTAGGCGTCGGGCGGCACGACGGCCGCGCGGTAGTACGCCGTGTGCTCGCCCTGCTGCCGCAGCCGGGGCAGCAGCTCACCCAGCGGCACCAGGCGGATCGCGTGGCGGGAGGCCAGCTGCTCGACCGCCCGGGTCGGCAGGCCGCCGGACCAGAAGAAGGCGTCGAGCCGGTCCTGCTCCAGCATCCGCGGCATGGTGTGGATGCCCTCGCGCGCCGCGGTCACGTCCCGGTCCATGTCCAGCCCGGCGGCGGTGAGGAGCTCGCGCGTGACGAGCTGCACCCCCGACCGGTCCTGGCCGACCCCCACCCGCAGCCCCGCCAGCTGCGCCACCGACCGCACCGGCGACGCCGCGGGCACCACCAGCTGCATGTAGTCGTCGTACAGCCGGGCGCACGCGGTCAGCGCGCCGGTGCCGTCGGTGGCGCGGTGCGACGCCAGTGAGTCCGCGGTCGCGATGGCGTAGTCGGCCTCGCCCGACAGCAGCCGTTCGATGTTCTCCACCGAGCCCGCGCTGGGTGTCAGCACCACCCGGACCTGCGGCAGATCGCGTGCCAGCTGCGACCGGAGGAGCTGGCCGTACTGGGCGTACACGCCGCTCGGCACACCGGTGCTCACCACCACCTCGCCGCTCGGCGGCGGCTCCCCGTCGCGCGCGGCCAGCCACCACAGCGCTCCGCTCCCGACCGCGGCCGCCCCCATGCCGAGCAGGTGGCGGCGGGGGATCGGCGGGAGCGCGCGCGAAGCCATGCGCACAGTGTGCCGGACGCCCGCCCCGGCCCCAAGCGGTCCCCACCGGCCGCTCCGCGGCGGCGTCGCGCCCGCCCGCGGGCGCCCGGCAGGGAACCGGGTTCGGCGCGTCGTCGGCAGCGCCTACCCTGGTGGGCATGAGCAGCACTGACGGGAGCCTCCCGGTCGCCGAGCCCAGGACCTACCAGGTCCGCACCTTCGGCTGCCAGATGAACGTCCATGACAGCGAGCGGATGTCGGGACTGCTGGAGGCGGCGGGGTACACGCGGGCGCCCAAGGAGGCCGACGCCGCGGACATCGTGGTCTTCAACACCTGCGCCGTTCGGGAGAACGCCGACAACCGCCTCTACGGCAACCTCGGGCAGCTCGCGCCGAAGAAGGCGAGCCGTCCCGGCATGCAGATCGCCGTCGGCGGCTGCCTGGCGCAGAAGGACCGCGACACGATCGTGCGGCGCGCCCCCTGGGTGGACGTCGTCTTCGGCACCCACAACGTCGGGAAGCTTCCGGTGCTGCTGGAGCGGGCCCGGGTCGAGCGCGAGGCGCAGGTCGAGATCGCCGAGTCGCTGGAGGCGTTCCCCTCCACGCTGCCCACCCGCCGTGAGAGCGCCTACGCGGCCTGGGTCTCCATCTCCGTCGGCTGCAACAACACCTGCACCTTCTGCATCGTGCCCGCGCTGCGGGGCAAGGAGAAGGACCGCCGTCCCGGCGACATCCTCGCCGAGATCGAGACGCTCGTCGCCGACGGCGTCAGCGAGATCACGCTGCTCGGGCAGAACGTCAACGCCTACGGTTCCGACATCGGCGAGCGCGATGCCTTCTCCCAGCTGCTGCGGGCCTGCGGCCGCGTCGAGGGCCTGGAGCGGGTGCGGTTCACCTCGCCGCACCCGCGCGACTTCACCGACGACGTCATCGCCGCGATGGCGGAGACCGACAACGTCATGCCGCAGCTCCACATGCCGCTGCAGTCCGGCTCCTCGACGGTGCTGAAGGCGATGCGGCGCTCCTACCGCCAGGAGCGGTTCCTGGCGATCATCGAGAAGGTCCGCGCCGCCATGCCGGAGGCGGCGATCTCCACCGACATCATCGTCGGCTTCCCCGGCGAGACGGAGGAGGACTTCCAGGAGACCCTCCATGTGGTGCGCGAGGCACGTTTCGCGCAGGCGTTCACGTTCCAGTACTCCAAGCGGCCCGGCACCCCCGCCGCGACCATGGACGGCCAGATCCCCAAGGAGGTCGTCCAGGAGCGCTACGAGCGGCTCGTCGCCCTGCAGGAGGAGATCTCCTGGGCCGAGAACCGCAAGCAGGTCGGCCGCACCCTGGAGATCATGGTCGCCGAGGGCGAGGGCCGGAAGGACGACGCCACCCGCCGCCTGTCCGGTCGGGCACCCGACAACCGGCTCGTCCACTTCACCCGCCCGGAACAGCCGGTGCGTCCGGGCGACATGGTCACCGCCACCGTGACCTACGCCGCCCCGCACCACCTGCTGGCCGAGGACACGGTGACCGCGGTCCGCCGTACCCGCTCCGGTGACGCCTGGGAGGCACGGCAGGCGCAGCCGACCGGGGCGTCGGGGCGTCCCACCGTCTCCCTCGGTCTGCCCGGGGTCGGCGCCCCGCCCCCGCTGCCCGACGCCACCGGCGGCTGCGCCGCGCGCTGACCGGCCCGCGACCGTCGGACGCCGCGCCCCCGGGCCGGGCGCGGCGGTGTGCCCGGCCACGCCGGTAGGGTGCCGACCATGCTCGTAGCCGCAGCGGTCTGCCCCGCCCCGCCCCTGCTGGTGCCCGCCGTGGCCTCCGGTGCCGCCGCCGAGCTCGACGCGCTGCGTGCGGACTGCCGCCGGGCGCTGGCGCGGGTGGCGGCCACCGCGCCCGACCGCCTGGTCGTGGTCGGCCCCGGGGCCGCCGCCCTCACCCACCACGGCCCGGGGGCTGCCGGGTCCTTCCGGGGGTTCGGTGTCCCGCTGGCCGTGCGGCTGCCCGGGGCCGAGCGGACCGGGGAGACGGCGCAGCCGCTGGCCACCCCGCTGGCGGTGGCCGCCTGGCTTCTCGCCGACGCCCGCTGGGACGCCGCACCCGTCACCGCGGTGGGCATGCCGGACGACCTTCCCGCCGAGCGGTGCGCGGAGCTGGGCCGGCAGCTCGCCGACGATCCGGAGCGCACCGCGCTCCTCGTCGTGGGCGGCGGATCGAACTGCCGCACCCTGAAGGCGCCCGGCTACCTCGACCCTCGCGGCGAACCGTTCGACGACTCCGTGGCCCGGGCGCTGGCAGCCGCCGACCACGCGAGCCTCGCCGCCCTCGACCGTGCGGCGGCCGCGGACCTCGGAGCGGACGGCGCCGCCCCGTGGCAGGTCCTCGCAGGCGCCGCGCAGCGACAGGACGCGGCTCCCCTCGCCGGCTCGCTGCTCCACCACACCGCGCCCTACGGCGTCGGCTACCTCGTCGCGGTCTGGCACTGAACCCCGCCCGGCCCGCGGCGTGCGCGCGGTCTGGGAGACTGACGCGATGAGCAGCGCTACCCCGTCCCCGCAGGTCCAGGTTGTGGCCGTGGTCGGCCCCACCGCCGCCGGCAAGTCCGACCTGGGCGTCGAGCTCGCCCGCCGACTCGGGGGCGAGGTGGTGAACGCCGACTCCATGCAGCTCTACCGCGGCATGGACATCGGTACCGCCAAACTCGGCGCGGAGGAGCGCGGAGGGGTGCCGCACCACCTCCTCGACGTGTGGGACGTGCGGGAGACCGCCAGCGTCGCCGAGTACCAGCGGTTGGCGCGCACCGCGATCGACGGACTGCTGGCCGAGGGCCGGGTGCCGGTCCTCGTCGGCGGTTCCGGGCTGTACGTCCGTGCCGCGGTCGACCGGTTGGAGTTCCCCGGCACCGACCCCGAGGTGCGCGCGGAGCTGGAGGCGGAACTGGCCGCGCGGGGCAGCGGGCCGCTGCACGCGCGGCTCGCCGCGGCCGACCCGGCGGCCGCGGTCGCCATCCTTCCCAGCAACGGCCGGCGCATCGTGCGGGCGCTGGAGGTCATCGCCCTCACCGGCCGGCCGTTCACCGCGCAGCTGCCGGGCCCGGACGAGGAGCAGAGCGTGTACCGCACCCTGCAGCTCGGGGTGGACGTCGCACGGCCGGAACTGGACGCGCGGATCACGGCGCGGGTGGACCGGATGTGGGAGGCGGGCCTTCCCGAGGAGGTGCGGCGGCTCGAACAGGCCGGACTCCGCGAGGGCCGCACCGCCTCGCGCGCGCTCGGCTACCAGCAGCTGCTCGCCTCGTTCGCCGGTGAGTACGACGACGCGACGGCCCGCGAGGAGACCGTGCGCACCACCCGCCGCTTCGCCCGTCGCCAGGACACCTGGTTCCGTCGCGACGGACGGGTCCACTGGCTCAGCGGCGCCGACGTGGACCGGCCGAAGTTGGCCGACCGTGCCTGGGAGCTGGTCCGGGAGTCCGCCGCCCGCTGACGGGGCGCGGCCGCGGGCACCGCTCGGCCGGGGCCGCCGCGCGGGCCGTCCGGCGACGGCGGACGGCGCCGGAGCACGGCGACACCACCGGTGGGGGCGTGCCGTCGGGGCGCGCGGAACGGGTCGCGCGCGGGCCGTCCCACGACTCGAACGGACGGTCACATCCTGGTCACGTCATGGCATCGGGACGCTCCGGAAGCCCTGCGGGCGAGCCGTGGCGTGCCATCATCGAACGTGCTACAGCCGTGGAACCGTACGTTGGGAGGGCGCGTGGCGATGGAGGCCGGCCCTCGCGACAGGGACGACGGCAGCCGGGCGCAGCCGCTGCGCCCCGGCGCGCTGGAACCCCTGCCGCTGCCCGACGCGGTGCACCCCTCCGACCCGGGGTCCACCCGGCCACCGGGCGAGGACGAGCAGACGGAGCTGTACGAGGAACTCCGACCGCAGCGACGGTTGCGCATCCTGCAGATGGCGCCGATCGTCGCGCTCAGCCTGCTGGGTTCCCTGATGTTCGCGTTCCCCCTGGCATTCGCGTTCAGCGACAGCGGCGCGGTGGTCGCCATGCTGGGACTGCTGATCGGTTCCAGCGCGGCCGGCTGGGGCGTCCTCGCCGCCCACCGCGTCGGGTACAGCTGGCCCGGACTGCCGTCGCGGGGCTCCGGTGCCCGCCCCGACTGGCGGATGCTGGCGCTCTACGCCGTGGGGCTCGTGCTGGTCGGCCTGTTCGCGGTCTGGCGCGTCGCCGGACTGCGCTGACCGCGCGCCGACCGCACCACCCCCCCCGACCGCACCACCCCCCCCCGACCGCCGGCGCCGCCCGGCCGGCGGCACCTTCCCGCGCTGCGCGCCGCCACCGCGGACCGACGCGGCGTGCGGCCGTACCGGCGCACGGGTGACGTCGCGGCGCGCGGCGCACCGGGCCGCGGCGGGCGCCCCGCCCGGCAGGTCGTACGATCGGGCAGGTGAGCACCGCACCGGCAGGGCTGCCGTTCCTCAAGGGGCACGGCACCGAGAACGACTTCGTCATCCTTCCCGACCCGGACGGCGCGCTGGCGCCGACTCCGGCGGCCGTCGCCCGGCTGTGCGACCGCCGCGCGGGCGTCGGTGGCGACGGCCTGCTGCGCGTCGTGCGCAGCGACGCCCTGCCGGAGGGCAGGACGCTCGCCGACGAGGCGACCTGGTTCATGGACTACCGCAACGCCGACGGCAGTGTCGCGGAGATGTGCGGCAACGGGGTGCGGGTCTTCGCCCGCTTCCTGTGGCACGCCGGGCTCACCGACGACCCCATGGTCGCCGTCGGCACCCGTGCCGGGGTGCGGTGGGCGCGGCGCGAAGCGGACGGCGGCGTCACGGTCGGCATGGGCCGGGCCGGACTGCCCTCCGGACGCGAGGCGACGGCCACCGTGACCGTGGGGGAGCGCCACTGGCCCGCGCTCCACGTCGACATGGGCAACCCGCACGCCGTCGCGTTCGTCGAGGACCTGGCCCACGCCGGTCCGCTGCTGGACGCCCCGGGTGTCGCGCCCGCCGCCGCCTACCCGCACGGCACCAACGTGGAGTTCGTCGTCGACCGCGGTCCCGCCCATGTGGCCCTGCGGGTCCACGAACGCGGCTCCGGCGAGACGCGGTCCTGCGGCACCGGCGCCTGCGCCGTCATGGTGGCCGCCGCCCGCCGGGACGGCCGTGACCCCGTGGCGGACGGCCGCGACGCGACCTACACGGTGGACGTACCCGGCGGGCGGCTGGTCATCACCGAACGCGCCGACGGCGAGGTGGAGATGACCGGCCCGGCGGTGATCGTCGCCGAGGGCTCCCTCGACCCGTCCTGGCTCGACCCCGCGGAGCTGCGGGCGACAGCCCTCGGCTGACCACCGGCCGGCGGCCCGGCCCGTCGGCCGTCCGCGCCCTCCGCGCCGACCGGCCCCGTCCGCCGTGCGGTCGCTGTGGCGCGCCAACTCCCCGATTGCGTATGCCTCCAACCCCGAGAAGCGACCGAACTCCCGTCGCCCGATGGGGTGATCCGCATCCGTCGGCCATGCCCCGGTACGGCGCGCCGTGCTGGGCTCGGTAGCATCAAGCACCGGCACCACTGCGGGAGTCGGCGGGAGGTTCGTGCGGCGCCCTGGCGCGCCGGGGGCCGTTCCACCGCGGTCCACCAGCCCTGAGCCGGTCCACGACCAGGCCGCGGAGGTGCCCGGTGAGCGCAGAGACAGTCAGCAGCAGCCACGTACGCGAGCGGGTCCACCGCCGGGACGGCGGCCGACTCCGCCGCCTGGGTCGCGCGGCCATGTTCGGTCCGTCACGGGACGGCCTCCCCGACGCCATCGAACACCTCGCCCGCGCGCACCGCCGCCACCATCCGGGCGCCTCGCTGGACGCGCTGCGCCGCGCCTACGACGTGGCGGAGCAGGCGCACCGCGGACAGATGCGCAAGAGCGGCGACCCGTACATCACCCATCCCGTCGCCGTCACCCTCATCCTCGCCCAGTTGGGCGCCGGGACGACCACCCTGGTGGCGTCGCTGCTGCACGACACCGTCGAGGACACCGACGTGACCCTGGAGCAGGTCCGCCGTGACTTCGGCGAGGAGGTCGGTCACCTGGTCGACGGCGTGACCAAGCTGGAGAAGGTCGACTACGGGGCCGCGGCGGAGTCCGAGACCTTCCGCAAGATGCTGGTCGCGGCCGGCAGCGACGTCCGGGTGCTGTCGATCAAACTCGCCGACCGCGTCCACAACATGCGCACCCTCGGCGTGATGCGGCCCGAGAAGCAGAAGCGGATCGCGCTCGTCACCCGCGATGTGCTGATCATGCTGGCCGAACGGCTGGGCGTCCAGGCGGTCAAGACCGAACTGGAGGACCTCGTCTTCGCCATCCTCCACCCCGAGGAGCACGCCCGCGCCGCGCGCCTGGTCCAGGAGCACGGTCGTATGCCCGACCCGCTCCAGCCCGTCGCCGCGGCGGTGTCGGAGACGCTCCGGGAGGCCGGCATCGAGGCGACGGTGCGGGTGAGGCCCCGCCATCTGCTCTCCGTCCACCGCGCCTCGGTGCGACGCGGAGGCCTCGGCCCGTGCGACTTCGGGCGGCTGCTGATCGTCGTCGACGAGGACGCCGACTGCTATGCCGCCCTCGGCGAGCTGCACACCTGTTTCAGCCCCGTCGTCTCCGAGTTCAAGGACTTCGTGGCCGCCCCGAAGTTCAACCTCTACCAGTCGCTCCACACGGCGGTGGCCGACCGTGAGGGCCGCGTGGCGGAGGTGCTCGTCCGGTCGCGCCGGATGCACCGGGTCGCGGAGGCGGGGGTGATCGCTCTGGGCGACCCCCACCGGACGGTGGCCGAGCAGCCCGGCCCCGCCGGCGACGACGCCGAACGGGCCGACCCCACCCGGCCGGGATGGCTCTCCCGCCTTCTGGAGTGGCAGGCCCAGGCCCCGGACCCCGACACGTTCTGGGCGGAGCTCCGCGACGACCTGCGCCGCACGCGCGAGATCACGGTCTTCGCCGAGCAACCCGGTCTCGGGGCGCTCCAGCTGCCCTCCGGCGCCGGCTGTGTGGACGCCGCGTACGCCCGCCACGGCGAGGACGCCCACCGCTGTGTGGGCGCGCGGGTCAACGGCCGGCTGGTGACCCTCGGCACCGTGCTCCGCGACGGCGACACCGTCCGGCTGCTGCTGGCCCCGGAGGGCGCCTCCGAGCCGTCCGGCGACTGGTTGGACTCCGCCGTCACTCCCGCAGCCCGGATCGCGATCCGCCGCGAGCTCGCCGCCCGCCGGGAGCGGACCCGGCAGGCGGTGTCGCCCGGTGCGGCCGTCGGCGGCCTGCCCGCGGGACGCCCGCAGGGCCCGCCGGCGGCCCGCCGGCCCCGGCCCGAGCACGCCGTGGAGATCCGCGACGGACACGGGGGCACGCCGCGCCTCGCCCGCTGCTGCACGCCGATCCCGCCGGACACGGTGACGGGGTTCGTCGTCCGCGGCGGGACGGTGGCCGTCCACCGGGCCGACTGCCCCGTCGCCGCCGGCATGGCGGAAGGGGGACGCCCCGCCGTCGCGGTGGCGTGGCGGTCGTCCAGCTCCGGCTGTCGCGTCACGCTCCGCGCGGAGGCCCTCGGACGGCCCCGGCTGCTGGCCGACCTCACCGACGCCCTCGCCGACGAGGGGGCCGCCGTGGTGCACGCCGACGTGGAGCCGCCCCGGCAGCACCGGGTGCGCCACACCTACACGCTGGTCCTGCCCGATGCCACCGGGCTGCCGCGGCTCATGCGGGCGATGCGCGGGGTACCGGGCGTCTACGACGTCTCGCGGCCCCTGCCCGCGGGGGCGGGCCGCGCCTGAACCGGCCGCCCCGCCGGGGGAGGCGGCGGGTGGTGCGCCCGGTGTCGCATCCGGTGACCCAGGGTGGCGGCACCGCCGCCGTGCGGCGGGGCTGCGGCCGACCGGCCCGCGACGCCCGCGGGGCGTCGCCGGACGCGACAGCCCCGTCCGCCACGGGGGAAACCGGGTGACGACCGATCGGCGCCGTGCCACCATGGAGGACCAGGGCCGACGAGGGAATCCCACCGACCGGCCACGCGTTGTCACTGGGACACGCCCCTGACCGTCGGCCCGACCGGGCCGCGGCGGCGTGGCTCGATCGGACGAAAGGACCCCGTTGACCTTCTCTTCAGTCCCTCAGGAGAACCAGCCCCGCACCACGGACCGCCGGGCCGACGCCCTGATGGAGGAGGACGTCTCCTGGAGCGCGCTGGACGCCGAGCGTGACGGCGACCAGTTCGACCGCGAGGAGCGCGCCGCGCTGCGCCGCGTCGCGGGACTCTCCACCGAGCTGGAGGACGTCACCGAGGTCGAGTACCGGCAGCTCCGGCTGGAGCGCGTCGTCCTCGTCGGCGTGTGGACCTCCGGCACCGCGGCGGACGCGGACAACTCCCTCGCCGAGCTCGCGGCGCTCGCCGAGACCGCAGGCGCGATGGTCCTCGCGGGCGTCACCCAGCGACGCGACAAGCCGGACGCCGCCACCTACATCGGGTCCGGCAAGGCGCAGGAACTCCGCGACATCGTGGCGGAGCACGCGGCCGACACCGTCGTCTGCGACGGTGAGCTGAGCCCCGGCCAGCTCATCCACCTGGAGGACGTCGTCAAGGTCAAGGTGGTGGACCGCACCGCCCTGATCCTCGACATCTTCGCGCAGCACGCCAAGTCCCGTGAGGGCAAGGCGCAGGTGGCGCTCGCGCAGATGCAGTACATGATGCCGCGGCTCCGCGGCTGGGGTCAGTCGCTCTCCCGGCAGATGGGCGGCGGCGGCTCCGGTTCGTCCGGCGGCGGCATGGCGACCCGCGGTCCCGGTGAGACCAAGATCGAGACCGATCGGCGCCGCATCCGCGAGAAGATGGCGAAGCTCCGCCGGGAGATCGCCGAGATGAAGACCGGCCGCGACGTGAAGCGGCAGGAACGCCGCCGGAACAAGGTGCCCTCGGTGGCCATCGCCGGGTACACCAACGCGGGGAAGTCCTCGCTGCTCAACCGGCTCACCGGCGCCGGGGTGCTCGTGGAGAACGCCCTGTTCGCCACGTTGGACCCGACCGTCCGCCGCGCCGAGACACCCAGCGGCCGCCAGTACACGCTGGCCGACACCGTCGGGTTCGTCCGCCACCTGCCCCACCATCTGGTCGAGGCGTTCCGCTCCACGATGGAGGAGGTCGGTGACGCCGACCTCATCCTGCACGTCGTGGACGGCTCCCACCCCGTGCCGGAGGAGCAGCTCGCCGCGGTACGGGAGGTCATCCGGGACGTCGGCGCCCAGTCGGTGCCGGAGATCGTCGTCATCAACAAGGCGGACGCCGCAGACCCGCTCGTCCTCCAGCGACTGGTCCGCGCCGAGCGCCGCTCCATGGTGGTCTCCGCCCACAGCGGCGAGGGCATCGAGGAACTGCTCGCCCGGATCGACGACGAACTGCCCCGGCCCGCGGTCGAACTGGACCTCGTGGTGCCCTACACCTCGGGCGCCCTGGTCTCCCGCGCCCACACCGAGGGCGAGGTGCTCGGGGAGGAGCACACCACGGAGGGCACCCGCCTGCGGGCGAGGGTCCACGAGGAGCTGGCGGCGGAGCTCCGCTCCGCGGCGGGCGTCGTCGTCTGACGGGACCCTTCACCCGGTGGGGGCGCGCCGTGGTCCACACGGCACGCCCCCACCGGTGTGTGCGACCACCGGCGCTCGGACGCGGCGTCACCGGCCGCGGAGTGACCGCGGTCACGGCCGCCCGGCCGCGGGCTTGCGTAGGCTGGTGGGGACGCCGAGGCGGGGCTCGGCACGGCGGACGACGACGGTCCTCCGCCGCCCCGACGCCGCGCCGGGGCCGTCAACAAGTGGTCGGCACGTGCCCCGCGGGATGCGGCGAACTCCGTTCGCGCTCCCGCCCGCGAGGCGACGGAACGCCCCTGACCCGCACGAGCAGGCAGGGAGCCCAGCAGTAGGAGTAGGTCGATGGTGCGCACGATGTTCAAGTCCAAGATCCACCGGGCGACGGTGACCCACGCGGATCTCCACTACGTGGGGTCGGTGACGGTGGACGCCGATCTGATGGACGCGGCGGACCTGCTGCCCGGTGAGCTCGTCCACATCGTCGACATCGACAACGGCAGCCGCCTGGAGACCTACGTGATCGAGGGCGAGCGCGGGAGCGGGGTCATCGGTATCAACGGCGCCGCCGCGCACCTGGTCGAGCCGGGCCACCTCGTGATCCTCATCAGCTACGCACAGGTCGAGGACGCGGAAGCGCGGCGGCTGCGCCCGCGCGTGGTGCACGTCGACGGCAGCAACAAGGTGGTCGAACTGGGCGCCGACCCCTCCGCCCCGACGGAGGGCACCGAGCGCAGCCCGCTGTCCGTCGCACGCGTCTGACGCTCCCCGGGACGGCGCCCGGCGCCGCTTCCCGCGAACGGCAGGGGCCCGCGACCACCACTCGACCGAGTGGCACGTCGCGGGCCCTTGTCGTCGAGGTGCGCCCTGCGCACCGGGTTCCCGGCGTCAGCCCCGGCGGACGACGTCGAAGACCTCCTCGGCCGAGGCGTCCAGCCGCGGCCCGGCCAGCCAGGTGCTCGTCACCGGGCCGATGGAGTTGACGGAGACCAGCCGCGGCTCGCCGCCGTCCGCCGTCAGCCACGGGCCGCCGGAGGAGCCGGCCGTCATGGTGCAGCCCAGTACGTACATCACCGGCTCGACGGCATCCAGCGACAGCCGCGTCGGGTCGCCGGTGCAGCTGTGCATGACCTCGCCGTCGAAGGGCTCGGACTGCGGGTACCCGTAGTTCTGCAGGGTGCCCAGGCCGGCGACGGCCGGGGCGTCGAAGTCGATCTCGTAGGCGACGCCGGTCTGCTCCTCCAGGGAGCTGCCGTCGCCCTCCTCCTGCTCGACGCGCATCACGGCGAAGTCCTGGTGGGCGCCGTTGCCGCCGTCCATGGTGCCGTTCTCGATCCAGTAGTTGGTGGTCGCCACGTCGGCGGCCCACCACAGACCGAACGGCGCGACCTCCTCGAACGGGTTCTCCGCGGGCTGGTCGACGAAGTCCTGGCCGCCGTCGTTGTAGGCGGGCACGAACATCACCTGCCGGAACCAGCCGCCCTCGACGCCGGCGTGGACGCAGTGCCCGGCCGTGGCCACCAGGTTGGACGCGCCCGGGTTGTCCGGGTCCTGCACGACCGCCGCCGAGCAGACGCCGGTGCCCTCGGGGGTCTCGAAGAACAGCTTCCCGACGCCGGGGTTGTTCTGGCTGTACGGCGTCGCGGCACGGTCGGCCTGGTACGGCGCGGGGAACGGGTCGGTGACGCCGCGGTCGTCCGCGGGGTCACCGGTCTCGGGGGCGGACTCCTCCTCCTCGATGTCGTCCTCGTCCACCGAGTTCTCCTGGCCGCCCGCCTCCTCCATGCGCTCGCGGTCCCAGAAGTCCTCGATGATGATGCCGATGTACTCGCCGGCCTCGCGCAGCCAGTTCTCGGAGTCCCAGTCGGCCCAGGCCCCGTCCTTCCACTGCTCGACGTCCACCTCGATCGGCAGCCGGTCGAGCAGCTCCCCGAGGCGGTCGCCGCCCCCGGGCCGCTCGCCGGCCGCGTCCTCGGTGGGGTTCTTGCCCTGGTCGCCCGAGTCGTCGCCCGGCCCACACGCCGTGGCGGTCAGCGCGAGCACGGTCACCGCGGCGATCGCGGCCCCGGCCGCCCGGCGGCGCCCCGGTCCCCTGCGAATCGATGACATGAGCCAACTCCCCCTGAGGTGTACGTGTGTGCGGGCCTGGCGACGGGCGGCAGGTCCAGCGGCTGTGGGATGCCCCCACTATGCCGGTCTCCCAGGGGACGGCCGCAGCCGGGTCCCCGGTTCCCGTTTCCCGCTGCCACGTCCGGAGAAGAACTTCGCCGAGGGCCGTGTTCGGACGCCGGGAGCGTCGTTTGCCCGGCTGAACCGTCCCCCGCCGGGTACGGGCCAGTTGCGTCCGCGCACACGCCACCAGTCGATGAAGGAGGGAGGCGCGGACTGCCCCGCCGACCCCCGCCCCGGGCCGGCGCGGCGGCCGTGCCGCACACCCATGAACCTACGCCCCGAGCCGGGACCCACCCCGCAGGCCTTCCCCGACGCCCCGGCCCCCTCCGGCGTCGTCCCCACGGCGGAAACGGCCGCCACCACCGCGCCGCCCACCGCGGGCCGCGGCCCGGTCGCCCCCGCCCCGACGGCACCCCCCGCGACCGATCCGGCCGGGCCCGACCCGCTGGAGCACCCCGAGCCGGACCGGGTCGCCGACAGCGCGGCGACCGAGAACCTCCTGCGCTGCTGGGTCCGCGAGACGGGCCTCACCCCCGACCCACCCCCGGCCCACGCGCCGGGGGTCGGGGGCGGTGCCGCGCGCCTGACCGTGCCGCTCCCGGCCAGCGGCACCACCCTGACCGTGGCCGTCCGCTACTGGTCGCCCACCGGGCACCACCGGTTCGGACCGCCCGTCCTGACCGGCGCACCCGCCGGTGCCGCGCCCGTGGACGCCGTCACCCTCGCGGCGCTGCTGGTGCGCGAGGGCACCGACCACGCCGGCGGACGCCCTCCGGCGGTCGTCCACACCGAACTCCTCGCCCGGGTCGCCGACTCCACCCGCCGGGTGGGCGAGTTCCTCGCCGCCCGCCGCGCCGACCCGCAGCCCCCGCCGGGCACGGTGCCCTTCCTCGACGGTGAACAGAGTCTGCTGCTCGGCCACCCGCTGCACCCCACGCCCAAGAGCCGCGAGGGGCTCACCGGTCACGAGGCCGCCGACAGCTCACCGGAGCTGCGCGGCACGCTGACCCTCCACTGGTTCGCGGTGCACCGCTCCGTGTACGCCGGGGACAGCGCGCTGACGGCCCCGGCCGGCACCGCCATCGGGCCCGGCGAACTCCTCGCCCACGCCGCCGGTGTCGACCTGCCGCTCCCGCCCGACACCCTGCCGTTGGCGCTCCACCCCTGGCAGGCCCGCGACGTGGTGCGCCGCCCGGAGACGGCCCGCCTGCTGCACGCAGGGCTGCTCCACGACCTCGGCCCGCTCGGCGCGCCCTGGTCACCGACCTCCTCGGTGCGCACCGTCCACCGGGAGGAGGCCGCCGTGATGCTCAAGCTCTCCCTCGGGCTCCGCATCACCAACTCCCGCCGGGAGAACCTCCGCAAGGAACTGCACCGGGGCGTCGAGGTCCACCGGCTGCTGGAGACGGGGCTCGGCGCCCGCTGGCACGCCGCGCAGCCCGCGGGCCCGGGGTTCGACGTGCTGCGCGACCCGGCGTGGGCAGCGGTCGACGACACGGACGGCAACCCGGTTCCCGGCCTCGACCTCGTCATCCGGGACAACCCGTTCGGCCCCGCCACCGACGCGCAGTGCGTCGCCGCGCTGACCGCCCCCCGGCCGTGGAGCGACACCGAGCCCGGTCGGCTGACCTCCCGGTTGGCGCGCCTCGTGGCCGACCGCGCCGCCGCGACCGGCCGGTCGCGCACCGAGGTGGCCGTGGAGTGGTTCGGCCGGTACCTGGAGACCGTGGTCCGGCCCGCGCTGTGGCTCGACGCCGTCGGGGGCATCGCCCTGGAAGCGCACCAGCAGAACACCGTGGTGCGGCTCGACGCCGACGGCCTGCCCGACGGCGGCTGGTACCGCGACAACCAGGGCTACTACTTCCGCGAGAGCCACCGGCGGGCGCTTTCCGGTCAACTCCTCGGCATCGGTGCGCTGTCGGACACCTTCGTCCCCGACGAGGTGGCGGACGAACGATTCCTCTACTACCTGGGCATCAACAACGTCCTCGGGCTGGTCGGCGCCTTCGGCAGCCAGGGCATCGCCCCGGAGCGACCGCTCCTCGACACGCTGCGCGACTTCCTGACCGACCCCGCCCGCGGCGACGGGAGCACCTCGGCGTCGGGGTTCGCCGCCGCGCTGGGCAGTCGGCAGGTGCTGCGGTGCAAGGCCAACCTGCTGACCCGGCTCCATGGCATGGACGAGCTGGACGGCCCGGTCGACGGCCAGTCGGTGTACGTCTCCCTGCCCAACCCGGTGGTGGCCCGGTGAGCGCTCCGGCCCCGGCGGGCGGCCCCGGAGCGGTACCGCCGCACGGTTCGGCGCCCGACCGCGCCGAGGACGACACACTGGAACTTCCCCCCACCGCGGACCGGCCGCCCGGGCTGCCCCTGCCGGCTCCGGAGCGGGCAGGCGCGGAACTGCTGGACGCCGTGCACCAGTGGGGCCCGGTCGCCACCCCGCTGGGGGGCTTCCGCCTCGTCCCCGTCGACCCCGACCGCGACCTGGGCCTCCTCACCCGGTGGATGAACGACCCGGTCACGGCGGAGTTCTGGCAGCTCGACGGACCGGCGGAGCGCACCGCGGAGCACCTGCACGCGCAGCTGGCGGGCGACGGCCGCAGTGTTCCCTGCCTGGGCACGCTCGACGACCGCCCGATGAGCTACTGGGAGATCTACCGCGCGGACCTGGACCCGCTGGCACGCCACTACCCCGCCCGGCCGCACGACACCGGCATCCACCTGCTGCTGGGCTCCCCGGAGGACCGCGGCCGCGGCACCGGTACCGCCCTGCTGCGGGCGGTCGCCGGACTGGTGCTGCGGAACCGTCCGCGGTGCGGGCGTCTCATCGCGGAGCCCGACATGCGGAATGTCCGCTCGATCGCCGCGTTCCACCGCGCCGGATTCCGTACTCTCCAGGAGAGCCGACTCCCCGACAAACGAGCAGCGATCGTGGTGCGGGACCGCGACCACTGACTCCCTCGACCCTCCCGACCTCGCGCACCGCGCCCCGCCGCCGGCTCCCCGGCGACGGGGCGCCGCGGACGCGTCGCCACCGGCCGCCCGACGCCATCGCCCACCTCCCCCAAGGAGCGCCCGTGCCCCCCGATCCCGTCCCCGCAGCCACCGCAGCCACCGCAGCCACGGAGCCCGCCGCCCCCGCCGCACCGCCGGCCGCCGCCGCCGCGGCCTCCTGGCAGGCCGCATCCCGTCGGCTCTTCGCCAAGATGCTGGGCGAGCTCTCCTACGAGGAGGTCCTCACCCCCGTGGCCCTGGGCGGGGACCGGTACGAACTGCAGGTCCCCGACGGGGGCCCCGCCTACCGGTTCCGCGCCCGCCGCGGCGCCTACGGCCACTGGTCGGTCGACCCGGGGTCCGTCACCGGCGACGCCGACCCGCTCGCTTTCGTCGCCCGCACCCACGACTCCCTCCTCGACCTGACCGGCGACACCACCGGCCACCTCATCCGCGAACTGACGGCGACCCTCAGCGCCGACGCCGCGATGGCCGCCGACGCCACCACCGTCGCGGACCTCGCCGACCTGGGCTACGGGGAGTTGGAGGGCCATCAGAGCGGCCACCCCTGGCTCGTCGCCAACAAGGGACGCGTCGGCTTCTCCGCCGACGACGCGGCGCAGTGGGCACCCGAGTCGCGCCGCGCACACCGGCTGCCCTGGCTGGCGGTCCACCGGGACCTCGCCACCTACCGCGGCGTCACCGCGCTGGCGGACCCCGCCCGCCTCTACGCCGACGAACTGCCAAAGGAGACTCGGGCGCTCTTCGCCGACACCGTGCGCGCCGCGGGCGCGGAGCCGGACGACTACCTCTGGCTGCCGGTCCACCCCTGGCAGTGGGACAACACGATCGCCCCGCTCTTCGCCGGACAGATAGCCGAGGGGCTGCTGATCCCCCTCCCCAGCGACGGCGTCCGCCGCCTGGCACAGCAGTCCATCCGGACGTTCGTCAACGCCGACCGTCCCACCGGGCGCAGCGTCAAGTTGCCGCTGTCGATCCTCAACACCCTCGTCTGGCGCGGACTGCCCACCGAGCGCACCCTCGCGGCACCCGCAGTCACCGCGTGGATGCACCGGCTCCGCGACGAGGACCCCTTCCTCGCGGAGGAGACCCGTCCGGTCCTGCTCGGCGAGACCGCGTCCGTCGCCGTCCGGCACCCGCTGTACGACGCGCTCCCCGGCGTCCCCTACCAGTACCGCGAGCTGCTCGGCGCCATCTGGCGCGAACCCGTCGCGCAGTACCTGGAGCCGGGGGAGCGGGCCCGGACGCTGGCGTCGCTGCTCTCGACCGATGTCCACGGCGCCTCCCTCACGGCCGAACTCGTCCGCCGCTCCGGGCTGAGCGCCGCGGAGTGGCTCGCCCGGTTGCAGGCCGCACTGCTCCCGCCGCTGCTGCACTTCCTCTACCGCTACGGCACCGTGTTCTCCCCGCACGGCGAGAACACCATCGTCGTCTTCGACTCCGACGACATCCCCGTGCGGCTGGCGGTGAAGGACTTCGTCGACGACGTCAACATCAGCGCCGAGGCGCTGCCCGAACTCGCCCACATGCCCGACGACGTCCGCGAGGTCCTGCTGACCGAACCGCCCGGCTTCCTCACCCAGTTCATCCACTCCGGGCTGTTCGTCGGTGTCTACCGCTACCTCGCTCCGCTGTGCGAGGAGCATCTCGGGGTGCGCGAGGACGACTTCTGGGCGCAGGTGCGTGCGGAGATCCTCCGCTACCAGCAGCGGTTCCCCGAACTCAAGGACCGCTACGACACGTTCGACATGCTCACCGCACGGATCGACCGCCTCTGCCTCAACCGCAACCGGCTGCATCTCGACGGCTACCGCGACCGGTCCGCACGCCCTCACGCCGCGGTCCACGGCACCGTGCCCAACCCGCTGCACGGCTGAGCGGAGCAGGCGGGGCCGAGCGCGGCGACGGACGGCGGGGGAGTGTCGGCGGCAGCGGTTAGGGTGGCTGCCCTATGAGCGCACCATCGGGCGATCCCAGCCTCTCCGACCTGCTGAACGCCGCCGTCGGCGCCGTCGGCGGCACCGAACGGCCCGGCCAGACCGCGATGGCCGGCGCCGTCGCGGAGGCCATCGCGGACGGCACCCATCTGCTGGCCCAGGCCGGCACCGGCACCGGGAAGTCGCTCGGCTACCTGGTGCCGGCGCTGGCGCAGGGCGAGCGCGTGGTCGTCGCCACGGCGACGCTGGCGCTCCAGCGCCAGCTGGTCGAGCGGGACCTGCCCCGGCTGACCGACGCGCTGCACCCGCTGCTGCGCCGCCGTCCCGAGTTCGCGACGCTCAAGGGGCGCTCCAACTACCTTTGCCTGCACCGGCTGCACGAGGGCGTCCCCTCCGACGACGAGGACGCCCTCTTCGACCCGTTGGAGGCGGCGGCCGAGGCGGGGTCGGGGCCGTCCAGCAAGCTCGGCAAGGACCTGCTCCGCATGCGCGACTGGGCCGACGAGACCGAGACCGGCGACCGCGACGCCCTCACCCCCGGCGTCTCCGACCGGGCGTGGTCGCAGGTCTCCGTCTCCTCCCGCGAATGCCTGGGTGCCACGCGGTGCGCGTACGGGCAGGAATGCTTCGCCGAGGCGGCGCGCGAGCGCGCCAAGCTCAGCGACGTCATCGTCACCAACCACGCGCTGCTCGCGATCGACGCCCTGGAGGGGGCGCCGGTGCTTCCGGAGCACGAGGTCCTCATCGTGGACGAGGCGCACGAACTGGTCTCCCGCGTGACCGGGGTCGCCACCGGTGAACTCTCCCCGGGCGGGGTCTCCCGCGCGGTGCGACGGTCGTCGAAACTGATCGACGAGAAGGCCGCCGACCAGCTCGTGGTGGCGGGTGAGGAGTTCGAACGCGTCATGGAGCTGGCCCTTCCCGGCCGGCTGGAGGAGATCCCGGAGGAGTTGGCCCACGCGCTCGCCCTGCTGCGGGACGCGGCGCGCGCCGCCGTCACCGAGCTCGGGGGGTCGCGCGACGCCTCGACCTCGGACGAGGACGCCGTGCGCCGCCAGGCCCGCGCCTCCATCGAGACCGTGCACGACGTCGCGGAGCGGGTCCTCGCAGGCTCCGAGTACGACGTCGTCTGGTACGAGCGCCACGACCGGTACGGGGCCTCGCTCCGGGTCGCACCGCTCAACGTCTCGCAGCAGCTGGGGGAGAAGCTCTTCGCCGAGCGGTCGGTGGTCCTGACCTCGGCGACGCTGAAGCTCGGCGGCGACTTCCACGGTGTCGCCGCTTCCGTGGGACTGCGCCGGGAGGCGATCCTGCCGGAGAGCGGCGGGGCGGACTCGGGTCCGCCGCCCGCCGCGGAGCCCCCCGAGAGCTGCGCGGAGGCCGCGGAGCTGCCGCGATGGCGCGGCCTGGACGTCGGCTCCCCGTTCGACTACCGCAAGCAGGGCATCCTCTACGTTGCCCGCACGCTCTCGCCCCCCGGGCGGGAGGGCGACCGCGGCGACATGCTGGACGAACTTGCCGGGCTCATCGAGGCGGCCGGTGGCCGCACCCTGGGTCTGTTCTCGTCGATGCGCGGGGCGCGCGCGGCCGCCGAGGCGATGCGCGGTCGGCTCGACGTTCCCGTGCTGCTGCAGGGTGAGGACACCCTGGGTGAGCTGATCCGCGCCTTCGCGGACGACGAGGCGACCTGTCTCTTCGGCACGCTCTCGCTCTGGCAGGGCGTCGACGTACCGGGACCGGCCTGCCAGTTGGTGGTGATGGACCGGGTGCCGTTCCCCCGCCCGGACGACCCGTTGATGAGCGCGCGCCAGCGCGCGGTGGAGAAGGCGGGCGGCAACGGCTTCATGGCGGTGGCCGCCACACACGCGGCACTGCTGATGGCGCAGGGGGCGGGCAGGCTGGTGCGGGCCACGGGGGACCGCGGTGTCGTCGCCGTCCTTGACCCGCGGGTGGCGACAGCTCGCTACGGGAGCTTCCTGCGTGCCTCGATGCCGGACTTCTGGTTCACCGCGGACGGTGCCGTCGTGCGCCGCTCGTTGGCGGCCATCAACACCTCGGCCGACGCGGGAGGCTGACGCGGGCGCCCCGGGGGTGAACGGGGCGGTGGGCGTGTCGTACGGCGCCCCCGTCCTGCCGACGCCTGCGACGGGACGCCTGTGACGGGACGCGTGCGGGCGCCGGGCCGTGGGGCCCGGGCGCGCCCGCCCATGACGTCCCTCAGATGCGGCGCATGACCGCGACGACCTTGCCGAGGATCGTGGCGTCGCCGCCCGGGATCGGCTGGTAGGCGGAGTTGTGGGGGAGCAGCCAGATCTGGCCGTCCTCGCGCTTGAACCGCTTGACGGTTGCCTCGCCGTCGAGCATCGCGGCGACGATGTCGCCGTTTTCCGCAACCGGCTGCCTGCGGACAGTGACCCAGTCGCCGTCGCAGATGGCCGCCTCGATCATGGAGTCGCCCACGACCTTGAGGACGAAGAGCTCCCCGTCGCCGACGAGCTGACGCGGCAGCGGGAAGACGTCCTCGACCGACTCCTCCGCGAGGATCGGGCCGCCGGCGGCGATCCGGCCGACGAGGGGGACGTAGGAGGCGGCAGGCTTGCCGCCCGCGTCGGCCGGCTGCGGCGTCGGTGTCTCCGCGCCGCGCACCTCGTAGGCGCGCGGCCGGTGCGGGTCGCGCCGCAGGAACCCCTTACGTTCCAGGGCCATCAGCTGATGGGCGACGGAGGAGGTGGAGGAGAGCCCGACCGCCTGACCGATCTCGCGCATCGACGGGGGGTACCCGCGGCGCTGGACGGAGTCGCGGATGACCTCGATCACGCGGCGCTGGCGGTCGGTGAGACCGGAGCTGTCGGCCCGGATGCCGGGAGGTCGCCCGGGCATCGAACGTGTCGCGGGCGGGTCGCCCGCGTGTGCGCCGCCGCTGCGTGCCAGCGGAGCCGTGATCGTGTCTTCTGCTGCGGTGGTCATCTCGCCCCTCTCGACTGGTACTCCCTGGCCAGACAACGGTAGTTGCTATCGAAAGGTTGCGCCAAACACACGTTCGAGTGATATTTCATTGATCTGCTCATTTGATCATGCCGGTCGGTGTATTGGTGCTGATCCGGCGCGCCCGGGCGAGGCCCGCGCCGCCGTCGGGGCCCCCTCCTCTATGCTCGGCACGGCGCCCGCTGCCCCGGTCCGGTGCTCTCTGTGCTCATTCGGTGGCTCGACCCAAGATCTAGTGGTCGATCGGGGAGGTGTCACCCACAATTAGTGGTCCCCGGGGTTCGGTGCCCCGGTCGATCGCCTATGCTGGGAGCGAGCGCGGCGGCCCCGCGGCCGACACGGGTCGGCACCGGAACGGCCGCTCCGAACCGAGGAGGCCGGACCCATGCACTGTCCCTTCTGCCGGCACAGCGACAGCCGGGTCGTGGACAGCCGCACGGCCGACGACGGCACCACCATCCGCCGCCGCCGGCAGTGCCCGCACTGCTCCCGGCGCTTCACGACCCTGGAGACCGCCGCACTGATGGTGATCAAGCGCAGCGGGGTCACCGAGCCCTTCAGCCGCGACAAGGTCATCGCCGGCGTGCGCAAGGCGTGCCAGGGCCGACCCGTCACCGAGGACGCCCTCGCGCTGCTCGGGCAGCGCGTGGAGGAGGCGCTGCGGGCCACCGGGAGTGCCGAGCTCTCCGCTCACGACGTCGGCCTGGCGATACTGGGCCCGCTGCGGGAGCTCGACCTGGTGGCCTACCTGCGCTTCGCCTCCGTCTACCGCGCGTTCGACACGCTGGAGGACTTCGAGGCGGCGGTCGCGGAACTGCGTTCCTCCCGGGCCGAGGCGCCCGGGGGCGAGGCGCGCGACGCCGAGGAGTGCGAGGCGCGCTCCGGCGGGGCCGGCTGAGCCGGCGCCCACCACCCGGCACACCACACAACGGCGCCCCGGCCCCGCGGCTGCGGCGCGCTGACAGAACAGAGCGGTGCCCCGCCCGTCCCACGCGGCGCACGGGGCACATCGGGGCGTTCCACGCCCGATTGGGAGGCGGCATGACAGAGACGACGAGCGGTCCGGCACGGGGATCCCGTACCAAGGGCGGCAAGAAGGCCAAGCCGGGCAAGGGCCTGCGGATCGAACGCGTCCACACCACCCCCGGCGTGCACCCCTACGACGAGGTCACCTGGCAGCGCCGGGACGTCGTGATGACCAACTGGCGCGACGGCAGCGTCAACTTCGAGCAGCGCGGGGTGGAGTTCCCCGACTTCTGGTCGGTCAACGCGGTCAACATCGTCACCAGCAAGTACTTCCGCGGCGCCGTCGGCACCCCGCAGCGGGAGACCAGCCTGCGGCAGCTGATCGACCGCGTCGTCACCACCTACCGCGCGGCGGGCGAGCAGCACGGCTACTTCGCGAGCGCGGAGGACGCCGAGGTCTTCGAGCACGAGCTCGCGTACGCCGTGCTCCACCAGATCTTCGCGTTCAACTCGCCGGTCTGGTTCAACGTCGGCACCCGTCAGCCCCAGCAGGTCAGTGCCTGCTTCATCCTCTCGGTCGACGACTCCATGGAGTCGATCCTCGACTGGTACAAGGAGGAGGGGATGATCTTCAAGGGGGGGTCGGGCGCCGGGCTGAACCTCTCCCGCATCCGCTCCTCGCGGGAACTCCTCTCCTCCGGCGGGAACGCCTCCGGTCCGGTCTCCTTCATGCGCGGCGCCGACGCCTCCGCCGGGACGATCAAGTCCGGCGGCGCCACCCGGCGTGCCGCGAAGATGGTCGTCCTCGACGTCGACCACCCCGACATCGAGGCCTTCATCGACACCAAGGTGAAGGAGGAGGAGAAGATCCGCGCCCTGCGCGACGCCGGGTTCGACATGGACCTCGGCGGCGACGACATCACCTCCGTGCAGTACCAGAACGCCAACAACTCCGTCCGCGTCAACGACACCTTCATGCGCGCCGCCCGCGACGGCGGTCGTTTCGGCCTCCGCGCCCGGATGACGGGCGAGGTCATCGAGGAGGTGGACGCCCGCGGGCTGCTGCGCCGCATGGCGGAGGCCGCCCACGTCTGCGCCGACCCCGGGATCCAGTACGACGACACCATCAACCGGTGGCACACCTGCCCGGAATCGGGCCGCATCAGCGCGTCCAACCCGTGCAGCGAGTACATGCACCTGGACGACACCTCCTGCAACCTGGCGTCGATCAACCTCCTCAAGTTCCTCCGCGACGACGACGAGGGCAACCAGTCCTTCGACGCCGAACGGTTCGCGCGGGTCACCGAGCTGATCATCACCGCGATGGACATCTCCATCTGCTTCGCCGACTTCCCGACGGAGAAGATCGCCGAGAACACCCGTGCCTTCCGCCAGCTGGGCATCGGCTACGCCAACCTCGGCGCCCTGCTGATGGCCACCGGGCACGCGTACGACTCCGACGGCGGCCGGGCACTGGCCGGCTCCATCACCTCGCTGATGACCGGCACCGCCTACCGGCGTTCGGCCGAGCTCGCCGGGGTCGTCGGCCCCTACGACGGGTACGACCGCAACAGCGAGGCGCACCGCCGCGTCATGGCCCAGCACGCCGACGCCAACGGCACCGCGCCGCGCGGTGACGACCTCGACACCCCGGTCTGGGCCGCCGCCACCGAGGCATGGGCGGACGTGCTGCGGCTCGGCGAGGAGCACGGGTTCCGCAACGCGCAGGCCAGCGTGCTGGCGCCCACCGGAACGATCGGCCTGATGATGGACTGCGACACCACGGGGGTCGAGCCGGACCTCGCGCTGGTGAAGTTCAAGAAGCTGGTCGGCGGCGGCTCGATGCAGATCGTCAACAACACCGTGCCGAAGGCCCTGAAGCGGCTGGGATACCAGGACGAGCAGGTCGAGGCGATCGTCGCCCACATCGCCGACCACGGCAACGTGGTCGACGCGCCCGGTCTCAAGCCGGAGCACTACGAGGTGTTCGACTGTGCGATGGGCGAGCGCTCCATCTCGCCGATGGGGCACGTGCGGATGATGGCGGCCGCGCAGCCGTTCCTCTCCGGGGCCATCTCCAAGACCGTCAACATGCCGGCCTCCTCGACCGTCGACGACGTGGAGGAGATCTACGTCAAGGGCTGGGAGCTGGGCGTCAAGGCGCTGGCCGTCTACGTGGAGAACAGCAAGGTCGGTCAGCCGCTGTCCGCGAAGCAGAAGGACGGCGCGAAGGCCGACGGCGATGCGACCGCAGCGGCGCCCGCACCGGAGAAGGTCATCGAGTACCGGCCGATCCGGCGCCGGCTGCCGAAGGGACGCCCGGGGATCACGACCTCCTTCACGGTCGGCGGCGCCGAGGGGTACATGACGGCCAACTCCTACCCGGACGACGGGCTGGGCGAGGTCTTCCTGAAGATGTCCAAGCAGGGCTCGACGCTCGCCGGGATGATGGACGCCTTCTCCATCGCGGTCTCCGTCGGTCTGCAGTACGGGGTGCCGCTGGAGACCTACGTCTCCAAGTTCACCAACATGCGCTTCGAGCCGGCCGGTATGACCGACGACCCCGACGTGCGGATGGCCCAGTCGATCGTCGACTACATCTTCCGCCGCCTCGCGCTGGACTTCCTGCCGTTCGAGACGCGTTCAGCGCTCGGGATCCACTCGGCGGAGGAGCGCCAGCGCCACCTCGACACCGGTTCGTACGAGCCGGGCGTGGAGGAGGTCGACGTGGAGTCGCTGTCCCAGTCCGCGCCGACGGCGCCCGGCCGGCCGAGCGCCGCGGCTCGAAAGGCGGCGGAGCCCGCTCCCGCGCCGCAGGCGGCACACAACTCGACGGAGCTGGCGGAGATCCAGCTCGGGCTGAGCGCCGACGCTCCGCTGTGCTTCTCCTGCGGGACGAAGATGCGGCGCGCGGGGAGCTGCTACCTCTGCGAGGGCTGCGGGTCCACCAGCGGCTGCAGCTGACCGGCGCGGCTCACCGCCGTGGCGGTCGCGCCCCTCGGGGCCCGGCTGCCACGGCGGTTCGCCGTCCCACGACACCGTGCTGCTCCTCCTGCGGCCGGGCCCGCACGGTGCCGGCGGGCTCCGGACGGCCCGTACCGGCGGGGTGCCGGCGGTCATAGGATGGCGCGGTGCTGGTCAGATGGATGAGATGCGCGGTGGTCGACCGGGACCGCTTCGAGCGCGGTCAGCGCAGGTGGGCCTCTCTGCCCGGTGAGCCCGGATTCCGCAGCCAGGGCGGCGGCTGGGGTCGAGGCGCCCCGGACACCGCGCACCTCTTCGGGTTCTGGGAGAGCCGTGCGCTCTACGACTCGTTCATGGCGCGCTCCCACGACCGGCTCGCGGCCTCGCAGGGCGGAAGCTTCCGGGACGCCGAGGTCCGGCTCTTCGAGTACCGCTTCGACGTGAAACTGGGCTTCGAGCCGCGGTTCGACGACGCCGACGTGCTGCGGGTCGCCCACTGCCTCGTGCGCGAGGACCGCGGCGAGCACTTCGCGCACATGCAGGCGAAGGTGTGGAACCCGGCGATGGCGGGGTCGCCCGGCATGCTCCGCGGAGCCTTCGCCGGCGCCGAGCGGGTGCGGGAGTTCCTCGTGCTCTCCATGTGGGACAGTGCCGCCGAACGGGCCAAGTACCGCCGCGACCGCATCGAACGGCTGGCCTCGCGCGCCGGTACCTGTGCCGATGTCGAGGGGATAGCGGGGGACGTCATCGACGTCGAGCCCCGGTGGACGGTCTGAACCGCCCGGCCTGCCCGGACCGCGCCGCCGTTCCCGTTGCTCCCGGGACGGCTCACCGCCCACCCGCCCGCCCGGGCGGGCGGAGCCGTGACCCGCGCGTAGGGTGGGGACGCCATGCCATACGAACCGCCCACGCACACGGTCGAACGATCCCTGCGCGCCACCACCGGCGCCCGCACGGTCGCGGGGGTGGACGAGGTCGGCCGCGGAGCCTGGGCCGGCCCGGTCACCGTCTGCGCCGCCGTCACCGGCCTGCGCCGACCGCCCGAGGGGCTGACCGACTCCAAGCTCCTCACCGTCAACCGGCGCACCGCCCTTGCGGCGGAACTGGCCGACTGGGTGACCGCGTTCGGACTCGGCCATGCCTCGCCGCAGGAGATCGACACCCTCGGGATGACGGCCGCGCTCCGTCTCGCGGCGGTTCGCGCCCTGGAGGCGCTGCCGCAGCGGCCCGACGCCGTGATTCTCGACGGCAAGCACGACTATCTCGGCCGGCCCTGGCAGGTGCGGACGGTGATCAAGGGAGACCAGTCCTGCGTGTCGGTCGCGGCCGCGTCGGTGATCGCCAAGGTCCACCGCGACGCGCACCTCGCGGAGTTGGGCGCCCGGCACCCGGAGTTCGGCTTCGAGGGCAACGCCGGGTACCCGGCGCCGATCCACCGGCAGGCGCTGGAGGAGCACGGCCCGACCGAGCACCACCGCATGAGTTGGGCCTACCTCGACGCGCTGCCGCGCTGGCGCCACCTCCGTCTGCCGGCGCCGCGCGGCGCCGCTGCGCGCACGCCGGAGCCGGCGGGCGACGACGGCGGGCAGCTCGGCTTCTTCTGACCGCGCTCCGCCGGCGACGGCGCGCCCCGTGCGCCGCGCCGTTCCCGCCGGGCGAGACGCCTGACCGAGCGGCGGGCCCGGTCAGTTCTGGGCGGCCAGCACCAGCGGCAGGACCGCCGTCGCGCCCGCCCGCAGCAGAAGGCGTCCCGCGACGGCGAGGGTCCAGCCGGTGTCGGTGAAGTCGTCCACCAGCAGGACGGGCCCGGCCGTCTCCGCCAACGCCTTGGCGAGGCCGGGGCCGACGGTCAGCGAGTCGTGCAGACCGCGCAGCCGCTGCGCGCTGTTGCTCCGGGGGCCGGGCCGCTGGCCGGCCTCCACCGCCCCGAGCAGCGGCAACCGTCCGACCTCGGCGATGCGGGCACCGAGCGACCCCACCAACCGCGGCCGGGTGTGCGAGGCGACGGTGACGACGCCGACCGGGCGGGCCACCGCCCCCTCTCCCGCGGCCCAGCCGCCGGGCCCCCGCGCCCAGTCGGTGAGTACGGTGACCACGGCGCGGGCCACGTCGTCCGGGACCTCCTGGTCCGGCGCCTGCGGCGCCAGCAAGGGCCGCAGACGGTTGCCCCAGCCGATGTCGGAGAGCCGGCCGAGGGCCCGTCCGGGCGCGGTCTGCTCACCGGCCGGGATCTTGCCCTTGAGCTCCAGTCCGACCGCGCCCAGTCCCGTCGGCCACATCTTGCGGGGCTCGACGGTGACTCCGGGACGTCCGAGGTCCTGGCGTGCGGCGTCGAGCGCCTGGTCCGAGACGTCGGCGGAGAAGCCGTGCCCGCTGCACCGGTCGCAGCGGCCGCACGGTCCCGCGCCTGTGTCGTCCAGCTGGCACCGGAGGAACTCCATCCGGCAGCCCTCGGTCGCGGCGTAGTCGCGCATGGCCTGCTGCTCGGCCTTCCGCTGCCGGGCCACCCACGCGTAGCGCTCGTGGTCGTACTCCCACGGCTCACCGGTCGACTCCCACCCGCCGCGGACGCGTCGGACCGCGCCGTCGACGTCCAGCACCTTGAGCATCATCTCCAGTCGGTTCCGCCGCAGGTCGACCAGGGGCTCCAGGGCGGGCAGCGACAGCGGACGACCCGCCTCCGCCAGCACGGCGAGCGTGCGACGGACCTGCTCCTCGGAGGGGAAGGCCAGCGAGGCGAAGTAGCTCCAGATGGCCTCGTCCTCCCGGCCGGGCAGCAGCAGCACCTCCGCGTGCGCCACCCCGCGACCGGCGCGGCCGATCTGCTGGTAGTACGCGATCGGCGAGGAGGGGGACCCGAGGTGCACCACGAACCCCAGGTCGGGCTTGTCGAACCCCATGCCGAGCGCGGAGGTCGCCACCAGTGCCTTGACCCGGTTGGCCAGCAGGTCCGCCTCCGCCGCCTCGCGGTCGGCGTTCTCGGTGCGGCCGGTGTAGGACAGCACGGTGTGCCCGCGCTCCCGCAGGTAGGAGGTGACCTCCTCGGCCGCGGCGACGGTCAGCGCGTAGACGATCCCGGACCCGGGGAGCTCCGCGAGGTGGTTGTCCAGCCACGCCAGCCGATGTGCGGCATCGGGAAGCCCGAGCACCGACAGCCGCAGGCTCTCCCGGTCCAGGGTGCCCCGCAGCACCAGCGCGCTGCCCGCCTCGTGGGTGCCCAGCTGCTCGGCGATGTCGGCGGTCACCCGGGCGTTGGCGGTCGCGGTGGTCGCGAGGACCGGCACGCCGGTGGGCAGCTCGCGCAGCATGGTGCGCAGCCGCCGGTAGTCGGGGCGGAAGTCGTGCCCCCAGTCGGAGATGCAGTGCGCCTCGTCCACCACGAGCAGGCCGGTGGCGGCCGTCAGGCTGGGCAGGACGTTGTCGCGGAAGTCCGGGTTGTTCAGTCGCTCCGGGCTGACCAGCAGGACGTCGACCAGGCCCTCGGTGACTTCCTGCTGGATCGCGCCCCACTCCTCGGGGTTGGCGGAGTTGATCGTCCGCGCGGTGATGCCGGCCTGGCGGGCGGCGGCGATCTGGTTGCGCATGAGGGCCAGCAGCGGGGAGACGATCACGGTCGGCCCGCCGCCGCGGGCGCGCAGCAGTGAGGTCGCCACGAAGTAGACCGCCGACTTGCCCCACCCGGTGCGCTGCACCACCAGGGCGCGACGCCGATCGGCGACGAGCGCCTCGACGGCTCGCCACTGGTCCTCGCGGAGCGCGGCTCCCTCCGCGCCCACCAGGCGGGCGAGGACTGCGTCGGCGGCCTCGCGCAGCTCTCCGGAGGGCGGGGCGGCGGCGTGGTCTGGCTGGGGAGCGTCCATGGGTCCCATGCAAGCCGATCCACCCGGTGGAACGCCAACCGACCCTGTGGACGACGCGGCATCTCATCACACCGGTACGACCATCGACGCCCCCTGTGGACAACGCTCGGCACCCCGGCGGGGCGAACGGGCACGGTGGCGGCATGCATCGCAACGAGGCCACCGAGCCCAGCTCCGCCGAGACCGAAGCCACCGTCGTCCACGGCCCCACCAGCGCCCTTTCCCGTACTTCCGGAACGTCCGACGACCCGCCCGGACCGCAGGCCGAGTCCGTGGCCGGCCCGGCCGACGACAGTCGCGTCACCCTGCGCGGCCCCGGCGAACTCGCCGACGCCCTGCCCTACCTCCTCGGGTACTACCCGGACGACTCGATCGTGCTCGTCGCGCTCCACGGGACGCGGTACCGCGTGGGCGGCCGGGTCCGGACCGCGCTGCCGCAGTCGCCCGAGACCTGGGAGGACACGGTGCGCGAGATGGTGACCTGCCTGTCGGAGGGGAGCGCCGCCCGCACCGGGCCGCCCGCCGCGATGGTGCTCTACCTCTGCCAGGAACCGCGCGGCGGCGAGACCCCGGCCGCGGTCATGGAACGCCTGCGCCCGCTCGCACAGCTCGTCCGGACCACCTGCGGCGGCCGCGACGTCCCCGTTCTGGAGGCGCTGTGCGTCAGCGGGGGGCGGTACTTCTCCTACTGCTGCCCGCAGGGGGCCTGCTGCCCGCCCGACGGCTCCCCGCTGCGGGAGGGCGCGACCCCGACGATCGCGGCCGCGGCGGCGTACGCGGGCGTCCGGGTGCAGGGCTCACTGAAGGAGTTGCAGCGCCGCGTCCTGCCCCTGGGAGAGCCGGTGGCCGGCCGGCAGCTGCACGCCTTCGACGTGACCGCCCGCGCCCTCGTCCCGCGCATGCTCGGACGCGGCGGCTCGGCGGAGTCGGTGCGCGTCGAGACCCTCGCAGCCGCGGAGCGGGTACTGGCCCGCTACCGCCGCGGCGGCCTCCCGGAGGCGGATCAGGGCGCCGCCGACGCCCGGGACGACTCCCTGCTCACCTCCCACGAGGCCGCCGCGCTCGTGCTCGGCCTGCAGGACCGGGTCACCCGGGACCGCGCCGCCCAGTGGATGGAGGGGGACCGCGGTCGGGAGGCGGCGCGGCTCTGGCGTGCGCTGGCACGCCGCTGCGTGGGCGCGTTCGAAGGCCACGCACCCTCCCCACTGGCCCTGGCCGGGTGGACGATGTGGTCCCTCGGGGAGGACGCCGCCGCCCGGGTCGCGATCGGCCGGGCGCTCGACCTCGACCCCGACTACACCTTCGCGCGACTCCTGCACCACGCGGTCAACGACGGCATGGACCCGGAGCCGCTGCGCCGCTGCATGCGGAACGGGGGAACCTCCGCGACGCCCTGACAGAGCCCGGCGGACAACTATGATCACCGCATGCCCTACGAGCCGTCAGACTATCCGCCGTTCGCTGTCACCGTGGATCTGGTCGTGCTCACCGTGCGGCGCCACGCGCTCTCCGCGCTGGTCGTCCGACGGGGCGAGGAGCCGTACCGGGGGTGGTGGGGACTGCCCGGGGGGTTCGTCCTCCGGGACGAGGACCTCTCCACGGCGGCGGCGAGGGAACTCGCCGAGGAGACGGGGCTGCAGGCGTACGGGCCGGGCAGCGGTGACGCCGGGGTCCACCTCGAACAGCTGGCGACCTACGGCGAGCCCGGCCGCGACCCGCGGATGCGGGTGGTCAGTGTCGCGCACCTCGTGCTCGCGCCGGACCTGCCGGCGCCCGTCGCGGGCGGCGACGCGGGTGGGGCCTCGTGGATGCGCGTCGACCAGTTGCTCGACGGGGACGCCGACGCGGTCAACGGCCGCACGGGCCGGGAGCCGCTCGCCTTCGACCACGACCGCATCCTCGCGGACGGCGTGGAACGGGCACGTGCCAAGCTCGAGTACAGCGCGCTGGCGGCCGCGTTCTGCGGACCCGAGTTCACCGTGGGGGAGCTGCGCCGCGTCTACGAGGCGGTCTGGGGCGTCGTGCTCGACCCTCGGAACTTCCACCGCAAGGTCACGGGGACCCCCGGCTTCCTCGTGCCCACCGGGGGCACCACCACGCGGCAGGGCGGCCGGCCGGCGCAGCTCTTCCGGGCCGGCGCCGCAACGGTCCTCAACCCCCCGATGCTGCGTCCGGAGGTCTGACGCACCGACCGCGGACGTCGAGGGGCGCGTCGGGCCGCGGCACCGGGTGCGTCCGGCACGTCCCCGTCCCGGCGCGGCGGGCGCGGTGCGGACGCGCGCCGCGTGGCCACGGCGTCCGGGCGCCCTCCCCCCGCCGCCTGCGGGAGCGCCGCAGGCCCGCTCGGGACGGCCCGCCGACCGGGACCGCCCTCGATCCGTCGATCGGCGACGGCAACTGCCGCTCACCACGCAATATTTGTCCGCTTTGCGGTAATTAGTCGTCAATTATACGGTCGGTGAACATCACCCTTTCGTGTGCTTTTCACCAAAGACCTCAAGCGAGTGCCGAGCACCGCCGACAAAGGATGCGTGACTACCCTTGCGCAGACCATGATGAACGCCGCTCGCCCCTCCGTCGCCGGTTCGGGTGAGTACGACCGCTACTCCTACGCCGAGTCCACCGGCTCCGCACGCACCACCAGCGCCCCCGTCTGGGACGGCACCGACTCGGACATGGGGCGGATGGGGCGGCGCGCGCCGGGGAACCGGGGGCGCGGACTGCACGGTCAGCTGGTCCAGCAGTTGGGGCAGATGATCGTCTCCGGTGACCTCGGTGCCGACCGTCCGCTGGTGCCCGAGGAGATCGGCCAGCGTTTCGAGGTCTCCCGCACCGTGGTCCGCGAGTCGCTGCGGGTGCTGGAGGCGAAGGGGCTGGTGAGTGCCCGGCCCAACGTCGGCACCAGGGTCCGCCCCGTGGCCGACTGGAACCTGCTCGACCCCGACATCATCGAGTGGCGTGCCTTCGGGCCGCAGCGGGAGGACCAGCGGCGCGAGCTCTGCGAACTCCGCTGGACGATCGAACCTCTCGCGGCCCGCCTGGCGGCCGGGCACAGCGACGAGGAGGTGCGGCAGCGCCTCGGCGACATGGTCGACATCATGAACCACGCCCTCGCCCAGGGGGACGGCCTCACCTTCTCCCGTGCGGACGCCGAGTTCCACACCCTGCTGCTGCAGGCCGCCGGCAACAAGATGCTCGAGCACCTCTCCGGCATCGTCGGCTCCGCCCTCCAGGTCTCCGGCGGCGGTCCTGCCGCCTGCGAGCACCCGACCGAGATCTCGGTCGGCCACCACCAGCGGATCGTGGACGCCGTCGGCGCCGCCGAGCCGGCCGCGGCGGAGCTCGCGGTCCGGCAGTTGCTGGCGCCGAGCCCCGAGGTGGCGTTCACGGGAGCGGGTCCCGAGCACGTGGTGCCCGCCCCGCGTGAGCACTGAGGCGCCGCCGGGGCGGCGGGTGGCCGGTCGCGGGACCGGTACCCGCCACACCTGCCGCCCGCCCGCTACAGTCGAAGGAGCGGTGTGACTCGGGACACGCGAAATGCGGCGTAACACTTCGGGGAGCAGCGCGATGACTCTTAGGTAGCTGCCGGGACGACCGGCGCCGGAGCCGCTCCGACGCCGCCGCCCGAGCCGCTCACCGAATCCGGTGGCCGTCCGGCCTGCCGGTCGCGGTGTCGCTCTCCCGGGCGGCGCCGAAGCCGTTCCCAAAGTTCCGAGAGGTTGTTCGTGTCGGCCAGCACTCCCCGTACGATCCCTGCCGAGATCGCCGAAGCCGGCTCTGTGATGGCGCTCATCGAGCGGGGCAAGGCCGAAGGGCAGGTCGCTGGTGACGACATCCGCCGGGCTTTCGAGGCGGACCAGATCCCGTCATCCCAGTGGAAGAACGTCCTCCGCAGCCTCAACCAGATCCTGGACGAGGAAGGGGTGACGCTGATGGTGAGCGCGGCCGAGTCGCCGAAGCGCTCGCGCAAGAGCGTCGCCGCCAAGTCGGCGTCCAAGCGGACCACCACCAGGACCGTCGCCGCCAAGACGGTCTCCGCCCCCCAGACGGCCACCGCCTCCGTGGGGGACGGTGCCGAGGGCGAGCCCGCGACGGCGAAGAAGACCGCCGCCAAGAAGACGACGGCGAAGAAGGCCACCGCCAAGAAAACGACGGCGAAGAAGGCCACCGCCAAGAAGACCGCCGCCAAGCGGGCCGCGGACGACGTGGACCTCCCGGACGAGGCGGAGCTCGCCGACGGCCCGCCCCGGGGCAAGGGCGCCGACGGCAAGGTCGAGGGCGAGGGCAAGGAGGCCGAGGGCTTCGTTCTCTCCGACGAGGACGAGGACGACGCGCCGGCGCAGCAGGTCGCGGCGGCCGGTGCCACCGCCGACCCGGTCAAGGACTACCTCAAGCAGATCGGCAAGGTCCCGCTGCTCAACGCGGAGCAGGAGGTCGAGCTCGCCAAGCGCATCGAGGCCGGTCTCTTCGCGGAGGACAAGCTCGCCACCGCCGACAAGATCGCGCCGAAGCTCAAGCGTGAGCTGGAGATCATCGCCGAGGACGGCCGGCGCGCCAAGAACCACCTCCTGGAGGCCAACCTCCGGCTCGTGGTGTCGCTGGCCAAGCGGTACACCGGGCGCGGGATGCTGTTCCTGGACCTCATCCAGGAGGGCAACCTCGGTCTCATCCGCGCGGTCGAGAAGTTCGACTACACCAAGGGCTACAAGTTCTCGACGTACGCCACCTGGTGGATCCGTCAGGCGATCACCCGGGCCATGGCCGACCAGGCCCGCACCATCCGCATTCCGGTGCACATGGTCGAGGTCATCAACAAGCTCGCCCGCGTGCAGCGCCAGATGCTGCAGGACCTCGGTCGGGAGCCCACGCCGGAGGAGCTGGCCAAGGAACTCGACATGACGCCCGAGAAGGTCGTCGAGGTCCAGAAGTACGGTCGTGAGCCGATCTCGCTGCACACCCCGCTCGGCGAGGACGGCGACAGCGAGTTCGGTGACCTCATCGAGGACTCCGAGGCGGTCGTCCCCGCCGACGCCGTCAGCTTCACCCTGCTGCAGGAGCAGCTGCACTCGGTGCTCGACACGCTCAGCGAGCGCGAGGCCGGTGTGGTCTCGATGCGGTTCGGTCTCACCGACGGCCAGCCCAAGACGCTGGACGAGATCGGCAAGGTCTACGGCGTGACGCGTGAGCGGATCCGGCAGATCGAGTCCAAGACCATGTCGAAGCTGCGTCACCCCTCCCGCTCGCAGGTTCTGCGGGACTACCTCGACTGACGCCTGACGTCGGGCCCTGCGGGGGCCACGTCGGCGTGAAGGCCGCCGCACCGGAACCCGGTGCGGCGGCCTTCGCCGTGCCGGCGTGATGGAGAGAGCGTGGGCCGGCCCAGCCCCTCGTTGCGCCGTACGGGTGGGGCGAGCCGGGAGCGGGGGCCGCTGCGTCGAACGGGTGACGACGGCCGCGCCCGCCGCGGTCGAGGGGCGGTGCGAGGCCCTCGGGCGGGACGGAGGACAGGGCGCGCGCCGTCGCGCCCGGCGGCGCGCGGGGAACTGCCGACGAAGGGCTCCGCGCTTCCACCGGAGTTCGCCCGATCGGGTACCCGGGATGCGACGCACCGAGCAGTGAACGACCCTGGGTGATCAGACAAACCCGCTCGGTCAGGAGATTGCATGCGTCGTCTGCCCAGACTGCTACTCGCCGCGTCCGCGCTGTCGTTGCCGCTCACCCTGCTCCCGGGGGCCCCGGTCTCCGCGGGGGAGCTGGTCGTGGGCGGTCAGCCCGTCCGCGCCGAGGACCACCCGTGGACGGTGGCGCTCAGCAGCCGTGACCAGTTCGGCCCGGATCGGTCCGGCCAGTTCTGCGGAGGTGTGGTGGTCGCCCCCCGCACCGTCGCCACCGCCGCGCACTGCCTGGGGGCGGGCGGGCAGGCGGAGCCGGAGTTGCCGGCCGATCTCACGGTGATCGCCGGCCGCAGTGATCTCGGCCGCGGCGGGGACGCGGTCGGCGAGGAGGTGGCGGTCGCCTCGGCCTGGGTTCATCCCGAGTACGACGACAACCGGCAGACGCACGACATGGCACTGCTCACACTGGAGTCCGACCTGCCCGAGTCGTATGTGATCCGCCCCGCTCCGCAGGGTCACGAGGCGTACCTGCCCGGGAATGACGCCCAGGTCTACGGCTGGGGTGACACCAGCGGGGAGGGCGACTACTCGCGCCATCTGCTCGGCGCCGACGTGCTGATGGTCTCGGACGAGGAGTGCGCCGCCGCGTACCCCTCGGGCAGCCCGCGGTTCGAGAGCTCGGTGATGGTCTGCGCGGGGCTGGCGGAGGGTGGCTCCGACGCCTGTCAGGGGGACAGCGGCGGACCGCTCGTGGCCGATGGGCTCCTGGTGGGGCTGGTCTCCTGGGGGAGCGGCTGTGCGCTCCCGGAGCGGCCCGGCGTGTACACCAGGGGGTCGCTGGTGGCGGACGCCCTGGCGGACCGGCAGGCGGCCGCTGTGGCCTGAGGAAGCGGAGTGCAGCGGCGGGGTGGGCGGGGTCCGGTGCCGTGGTCACCGGTGTCGGGGCATGACGCCCGCCATGCCCGCAGGGCACGCGGAAGCGGGCGGCGGCCACCCTCGAAAGGGATGCCACCGCCCGCTGTGCTGCTCAGCCCGTCGGGTGGGTCGGGACGCGTCGCGTCGTTCCCGTTGGTGCGGCAGGCCGCCGGATCAGCGCTCCTCGTCGTTCGCGGTCTCGGGAGTCGCGGTGAGCTTCTCCGTCTCATCCTGTATCTCCGCGGCGATCTTCTGGAGCTCGGGGGAGAACTTACGGCCGTGGTGAGCGCAGAACAGCAGCTCCCCGCCGCTCACGAGCACGACGCGCAGGTACGCCTGGGCGCCGCAGCGGTCGCAGCGGTCAGCGGCCGTCAGCGGGGTCGCGGGTGTCAGAACAGTAGTCACGTCGCCTCTTCTCTAGCTCGACGAGCTGTCGTACCAGGGTCAACATCCAACCAGGCCGAAAACGTTCCCGCTCGCGGCTTATTCCTCAGGAAGTTCTCGCATCGACTGATACCTCCCGAAGCGGCTGAACGCTGCCGGGTGGCGGCGAAAGAGCCGTATGTGCGTTGGGTGCTCCGTGTCAGCCGTGTCGAAACACGGTGAGAGGGTCTTTCCGGTCTTCCGGGTCTTTCGGTCCTGCGGTGCTGATGCCGGCCTGCCCCGTGGTGGCTGCCGCCGACATCGTCCTCGTGAACAAGGACGTGCCCGGAGCCTAAATGGTTCATGCCTCGAAGGGAACGCGATGTCCACGTCACCCGATCGAGTTTTCGAACGCCTGTACCACTCTGGGGTACCCTGATCGCGCTCGCGGGTGGCCTGCTCACCAGCGCTACCAAGCCTCGGTACCCTCTGAGCGGCGAACCCGCCACCCCAGCAGAATTCAGCGAGGAGCGAACTGCGTGACCGCCGACACATCCGCCCCGACGACCGCACTGCTAACCGGCGGTGACACCGGGAGCAACTACACCGCGCGGCACCTGCTCGTCCTGGAAGGGCTGGAGGCGGTCCGGAAGCGCCCCGGCATGTACATCGGCTCCACGGACAGCCGCGGTCTCATGCACTGCCTGTGGGAGATCATCGACAACTCCGTCGACGAGGCGCTGGGCGGGCACTGCGACCACATCGAGGTGCTGCTCCACGAGGACGGCTCGGTGGAGGTGCGCGACAACGGGCGCGGCATCCCCGTCGACGTCGAGCCGAAGACCGGCCTCTCCGGTGTCGAGGTCGTGATGACCAAGCTGCACGCGGGCGGCAAGTTCGGCGGCGGCTCCTACGCCGCCTCCGGCGGCCTCCACGGTGTCGGCGCCTCCGTCGTGAACGCGCTCTCCGCCCGGCTCGACGTGGAGGTCGACCGCGGCGGCCGCACCCACGCCGTCAGCTTCCGCAGGGGAACCCCCGGCCACTTCACGAAGCAGGGGCCCGACGCTCCCTTCGACCCGGCGGGCGGCCTCGTCGCGGGCCGGAAGATCGCGAAGAGCCGCACCGGCACCCGGGTCCGGTACTGGGCGGACCGGCAGATCTTCCTGCGGGACGCCCGGCTCTCGCTGGAGACCCTCTACGGCCGTGCCCGGCAGACGGCCTTCCTGGTGCCCGGCCTCACCATCGTGGTCCGCGACGGGCGAGCGCCCGGCGACGACGGCGCCGGAGTCACGACCGAGACGTTCCACTACGACGGCGGCATCAGCGAGTTCTGCGAGTTCCTCGCGCCCGACAAGCCGATCAGCGACGTGTTGCGCCTGCGCGGTTCGGGGACCTTCAAGGAGACCGTGCCGGTACTCGACGACCGCGGCCACATGATCCCCACCGAGGTCCGCAGGGATCTCGAGGTGGACGTGGCGATGCGGTGGGGAACGGGCTACGACAGCACGCTGAAGTCGTTCGTCAACATCATCGCCACGCCCAAGGGCGGCACCCATGTCGCCGGCTTCGAGCGGGCGGTCACCCGCACCGTCAACGAGGTGCTGCGCTCCGCGAAGCTGCTGCGGGTGGCCGAGGACGACGTCGTCAAGGACGACGCCCTGGAGGGGCTGACCTCCGTCGTGACGGTCCGGCTCGCCGAGCCGCAGTTCGAGGGGCAGACGAAGGAGGTGCTCGGCACCTCCGCCGCCGCCCGGATCGTCGGCCAGGTCGTGGCGAAGGAGCTCAAGGCGTTCCTGACCTCGACCAAGCGCGACGACAAGCAGCAGGCACGCGCGGTGCTGGAGAAGGCGGTCGCGGCGGCCCGGACCCGGATCGCCGCCCGGCAGCACAAGGAGGCACAGCGCCGGAAGACCGCGCTGGAGTCCTCCGCGCTGCCCGCCAAGCTCGCGGACTGCCGCAGCGACGACGTCGAGCGCAGCGAACTGTTCATCGTCGAGGGCGACAGCGCGCTGGGCACCGCCAAGCTGGCCCGGAACTCCGAGTTCCAGGCGCTGCTGCCGATCCGCGGCAAGATCCTCAACGTCCAGAAGTCCTCGGTCTCGGACATGCTGAAGAACGCCGAGTGCAGTGCGATCATCCAGGTCATAGGAGCCGGTTCCGGCCGCACCTTCGACATCGACCAGGCGCGCTACGGCAAGGTGATCTTCCTCGCCGACGCGGACGTGGACGGCGCCCACATCCGGTGCCTGCTGCTCACGCTCTTCCAGCGCTACATGCGGCCCATGGTCGAGGAGGGCCGGGTCTTCTCCGCGGTCCCCCCGTTGCACCGCATCGAGCTGACGCACCCGCGCAAGGGGCAGGACAAGTACGTCTACACCTACTCCGACCGGGAGCTGCGCGACACGCTGCTCCGGCTCGACCAGGAGGGCGTCCGCTACAAGGAGTCCGTCCAGCGGTACAAGGGGCTCGGCGAGATGGACGCCGACCAGCTGGCGGAGACCACCATGGACCCGCGCCACCGGACCCTGCGCCGGATCAACATCAGCGACCTGGAGGCGGCGGAGCAGTCGTTCGCCCTGCTGATGGGCAACGAGGTCGCCCCGCGCCGTGAGTTCATCACCAACTCCGCCGCGACGCTGGACCGCTCACGCATCGACACCTGACGGTCGGCATCCGGCGGCGGTGGCTGCCGGGTGCCGTGACCGAACCGGGCGCCGCAGTGCCGTCCGCGGGTTCCGGCCGTCAGCGGGTTCCGGCCGCAAGGAGCGGCCGGACGGCGAGCACTGCCATGCGGGACTGCGGCAGCGCGGCGGCGCCGCAGCTCGCCGGGGAGGCGGGCAGGCTGACCCCCTCCGCCACCGTCACCTCCCAGTGGCGCCGGCTGTCGCGCCGTGCGACCGTCACGAGCCACCCGGGTGTCGGCAGCGCGGCGGTGGTGCTGCCGACGGCCGCATCGACGGCGGTCGTCCCGATGACCTCCAGTGCGTCGACGTCCGCCTCGGCAGTGAACTGCCGGACGGCCAACTCGGCTGCCTGCTCCGGCCGTTGCCAGCAGGACCGGCCACGGCAGCCGTCGACGACGGTGCGGCCCCGTGCCAGTTCGGCCAGTACGTGCCCGGCGGTTCCCGCCGACATCCGCCCCCAGGCGTAGCCGTGGGGCAGCGTCAGCATGGTGGGGGAGAAGCGGTGGCCGCCGATGTGCGTGGTCTCCCAGGTGTCGTGGCCGGCGGCCGCCAACTCCCCGGCGAGCGGCCTGCCCAGCACGGCGCAGCACCGGTCCCGCCGTCCGTTGGTGCACACCAGCGCGACGGGCCCCGCCGTGTGGGCCGCCCCGAAACCGCCGTGGTCGCCGCCGGCCAGTGCCGCCAGGTCCAGGTCGAGCAGTTCCCGCGGGTCGTCCGTCGACGCGGTGCGGACCCAGGAGTCGCCGGGCGCGGTATGGGCCAGCAGGACACGGCGGGCCGCACCCCCGGCTCCGGTGCGGCCGGGCCGCCGGATCAGTGCGGCGCGCACCCCCAGCGCTGCGGCCGCCTCCAGGTGCTCCCCGAGCACGGGGTCGAGACGGCTCCCGGTGAGGGCCTTGGAGCCCCAGGGGCCGGGCTGCTCCAGCAGCAGCCAGGTTCGGGCGGTCGCGGCGGTCCCGGCGAGGGACTCGGCCTGGTCGCGTGAGGCGCCGGAACAGAGGGTCACGAAAGGGGCCGCCTGTCAGTACGGGGGTGGTACACCGTCGAGCCTAGACCGGCCCGGGCGGCGGGGCCCGGCCGCACCCGTCCGCCCGTCCCGGTGGCGAATCCGACCGGTCACGGCACCGGGCGCGGCGGACGGGGGCCCCGGTAGCGGCCGCTCGGGCGCAGCCGCATGGCCGGCTCGGCGTACTCCTCCAGCGCGTGCGCCACCCAGCCGCTGGTGCGGGCGACCGCGAAGACGACCTGCCCCGCCTCCGACTCCATACCGCAGCCGACGGAGAGCGCGGCCAGGGCCAAATCCACGTTGCCGAAGGTCGGCCGGTGACGGCCGGCCGCGGCCACGATCCGGCGTGCGGCGCCCACGGCCGGCCCGGCACCCGGCACGTCCTCCAGCAGCGCGAACAACGTGGTGGCACGGGGGTCGTCGCCCGTGTAGAGCAGGTGGCCGACGCCGGGGACACGTGCGCCCTCGCGCAGCCGGGCGCCCACCACGGCCGCTGCGCCGTCCCCGGTGGCGTCGCGTTCCAACGCCTCGCGGACCATCCGGTGGGCGGGCGCCGCGGCCGCACCGTGGAGCGGGCCGTCCAGGGCGCCCAGCCCGGCGAGCGTGACGGCGTAGGGGTGCGCGCGGGCGGTGGCCGCGACGCGCGCGGCGAGCGTGGAGACGGCCATGTCGTGGTCCAGCAGCAGCACCAGCGCGGCGTCCAGGGCACGCAGGCCCGCGTCGGACGCCGGACGGGCGGTGAGCCGCGGCCAGAGCCGGCCGGCCAGCGGTGCGCCGTCCGGCGGCGGCGGACCCACGAGGGGGTGCGCCTCCACCAGGGTGGCGACGAGGGCGCGTGCCGTGGCGTGGACGGTGGCGGGCGTCAGGTCGGAGCGCAGCGGGTCACCCGCGGAGGCGGCGACCGTGGCGGCGTGCAGGCGGTCCTCCGCGGTCCTGGTCGCCGGAAGTGCCTCGACCGCCGCGCGGGCGGCGGCCACCTGGCCGGCGGGTGCGTCGAACCGGGTGCCCGGGACCAGCTCACCGGTCCACAGCCAGTGCGCGACCTCCTCGTAGCCGTGGCGGAGGGCGAGGGCGGAGCTGTCCACGCCGCGGTAGTAGCAGCGGTCGTCCTCGATCAGCGTCACGCCGGTGACGAGGGGCGCGTGCTGCGGGCCGACGGGCGCCGACCGCCGGCCCGACCGCCGGGAGAGGCCGTCGACCTCCGCCGCGTCGAAGGTGCTGCCGCGGCCGTGGCCCGAACGGTGCCGCCGGAGCAGGCCCCGGCTGACGTAGGCGTAGACGGTCTCGGGCTTCACCCCCAGCCGCTCCGCGGCCTGCTGCGTGGTGAGTCGCTCGGTCTCCGGGTCATCGGTCATGACATCATCCTCTCAATGTTGATTCAATCAACATTGACATCTATTGATCAATGGTTGACAGTCGGATCACGAAGGCCGAGGCCGGAACGCCGGGCCCCCGAGGCCGCCGCCGGACCGGCCCCGCCCTGCGGCCGGCTCCACCGGCCGACGCGGCATGACACCCACCCACCACCCCCATCCACCGCCGGGAGCAGCCATGACCACCCCACGCACCGACGTCCCCCGAGGACTGGCAGGAGTCGTCGTCACGGAGACGTCCATCGGCGACGTCCGGGGAGCCGAGGGCTTCTACCACTACCGGCAGTACTCGGCGGTCGACCTCGCCCGGACCCGGAGCTTCGAGGACGTCTGGTACCTGATGGTCCACGGCGACCTGCCCGACGCCCCACGCTCCGCCGCGTTCGCCCGCCGCACCGCGGCCGCGCGCGAGGTCCCGGAGGCGGTCCGGGGACTGCTGCCGGCCCTGGCCGCGACGGGCGGCGGGCCGCTCGCCGGGCTCCGTACCGCGCTCTCCGCCACCGGCGCCGCCCTCGGGCTGCGCCCGGTCTACGACCTCGCCCCCGAGGAGCGCGCCGAGGACGCGCTGCGCCTGTGCGCGGTGGTGCCCACGCTGCTCACCGCGCTCCACCGGCTCCAGCACGGCCTCGAACCGGTCGCCCCCCGCTCCGACCTCTCCCACGCGGCGAACTACCTGTACATGCTCAGCGGCCAGGAGCCGGACCCGCGCCACGCCCGAGCGGTCGAGCAGTACCTCGTCTCGACCATCGACCACGGCTTCAACGCCTCGACGTTCACCGGGCGGGTCATCGCCTCCACCGGCGCCGACCTCGCCGCCTGCCTGACCGGCGCCGTCGGGGCGCTCTCGGGCCCCCTGCACGGCGGCGCGCCGAGCCGGGCCCTGGACACCCTGGACGCCATCGCAGACCCCGGCCGCGCCGACTCCTGGGTCCGCGAACAGGTGCTCGCCGGGGCGCGCATCATGGGGTTCGGCCACCCCGTCTACCGCACCGAGGACCCCCGGTCGCGGATGCTGCGGGAGATCGCGCAGGGGTTCGGGGGCGACCTCGTGGACCTCGCGGTGGCCGTGGAGCAGCGGGTCGAGGCGGTGCTCGCCGAGCTCAAGCCCGGACGCGCCCTGCACACCAACGTCGAGTACTACGCGGGGGTCGTGATGGAACTCTGCGGCCTGCCGCGGGAGATGTTCACCCCCACCTTCGCGACCGCCCGGGTGGTCGGGTGGAGCGCCAACGTGCTGGAGCAGGCGCAGGACGGGAAGATCATCCGGCCGGCGGCGCGCTACACCGGGCCCACCCCGCCCCGTCCCGTGCCCGCGCTCTGAGCCCTGGGCCGTCGCCTGCGGGTGGCCGACGCGGACCGGGCGGGTTGCCTAAGCTGGACCCCGCCCGCCGCCGCGGCCCGCCGTCCGAGGCCGGGCCGCGGCCCGTCGAGGAAGGACGCCACGTGCCGCAGCACGGCCCCCATCACCGCGCCGAGGACGACCGGGACGAGACCGCGGCCGCCGGCCCGGCCGGTGCCACCGCCGGCGGGCGGATCCCGGTCCTGGTGCTCGCCGGCTTCCTCGGAGCCGGCAAGACGACGCTCCTCAACCACCTGCTGCACAACCGCGAGGGCGTTCGTATCGGCGCCGTGGTCAACGACTTCGGTGCCATCGAGGTCGACGCGATGGCGGTGGCCGGCCAGGTCGACGCGATGGTCTCCTTCGGCAACGGCTGCCTGTGCTGCGCGGTCGACCCGGCGGAGCTGGACACCGCGCTCGCGCGGCTCGCCGACCCCGCCGCCCGCATCGACCTCGTGGTCGTGGAGGCGAGCGGGCTCGCCGAGCCGCAGACGCTCATCCGCACCATCCTCGCCAGCGCGGACCGGCGCATCGTCTACGGCGGCCTGGTCGAGGTCGTCGACGGCGCCGAGTTCGCCGACACCCGCCGTCGTCACCCGGAACTGGACCGGCACCTGGCGGTGGCGGACCTGGTGGTGCTCAACAAGACCGACCGCACGCCGCCCGGGGAACGGGAGAAACTGCGGCGGCTGGTGGGCGGGTTGGCCGGGACGGCCCCTGTCGTCGAGACGCAGCACGCACGCGTCGACCCCGGCCTGTTCTTCGACCGCGACGCGAGCCGGGCCCGCAGCCACCACGACGGCCAACTCTCCTTCGAGGACCTCCTCGCACCGGCCGACCGTACGGCGCATCCCCACGCCTCCTACCAGAGCGTGGAGTTCACGGCCGACGCGCCGTTGAGCCCACGCCGGCTGATGGCGTTCCTGGACCGCCGACCGGCGGGGCTCTACCGCCTCAAGGGGGCGGTGCACCTGGGCGCGGGCGGCGAGGACCGGCGCTGGGACGTCCACTCCGTCGGCGGCTTCCTGCGCTTCCAGCCGCTGCCGTGGCGGAGGGACGAGGCAGTCGGCACCCGACTGGTGATGATCGGGAGCGGCCTCGACGCAGTGGCGCTGCGGGCCGAACTGGCCGCCTGCGTCGGCCCCGACCCGGACGAGACCGGCCCTGCGGCGCTCTACGGGGTGCTCCGGTTCACCGACGACCCGGCGACCGGACCGGGAGACGACGGGCAGCCGGCGGACGTCGGAGCTCCGGCATCCGCGCCGACCGGCCCGGAGCTCGCCGATCTGCCGGAGCTCGCCGATCTGCCGGAGATCGAGGATCCGCCCGCCTACTCGGACCTGCCGGAGATCGAGGACCCGCCCGCCCACGCGGGCCACCCGGTCGGGAGCTCACCGGCGTAGCCCGGCACGCCTCGGCCGGGGGAGCGGACCTCACAGCCCGCCCCCCCCCGGCCGGCAGACTGCTAGGAAGTGCCGCCGATGACCTCGATCGGCTTCGACAGCGGTGTGCCCGAGCCGTCGCGCCGCGGGTCCTCGGCGGGCAGCGCCGCCGCCACCCCGCCGGGGCCGGCCGCCCGCGCCGGCAGTGAACCCGCCCAGGCGAACTCCAGTCGGCTCTCGCCCTTGAGGAATCGCTGGCAGCGCACCCCGCCGGTCGCCCGACCCTTGCGGGGGAACTGGTCGAAGGGCGTCATCTTCGCGCCGCCCCCCTCGTCGAGGGTCCCGTCGCTGTTCGCGACCGTCACCACCACCGCCTCGGACCCCGGGTCCACGGCGGTGAACGAGAGCACCTTCACGTCGTCGGCGAGCTTGATGCCCGCCATGCCGGCGGCGGGCCGCCCCTGCGGGCGGACCTGCCCGGCCTGGAAGCGCAGCAACTGCGCCTCCTCCGTGATGAAGACGAGGTCCTCCTCGCCGGTCCGCAACTCCGCGCCGCCGACGATGCGGTCGCCCTCCTTGAGGGTGATGACCTCCAACTCGTCCTTGGTGAGCGGGTAGTCGGGCACGACCCGCTTGACGACGCCCTGCTCGGTCCCGAGCGCGAGGCCGGGAGAGGACTCCGAGAGGGTGGTCAGGCAGACGATGCGCTCCCCGTCCGCCAGCGACAGGAACTCCGCCAGGGGCGCACCGGCCGAGAGGTCGCTGAAGCCCTCCGCGGGCAGCAGCGGCAGGTCGACGACCGACAGCCGCAGCAGCCGCCCGGTGGAGGTGACGGCGCCCACCTCGCCGCGGACCGTGGCGAGGACGGCCGAGGCGACCACGTCGTGCTTGACGCGGCGCCCGCCGTCCCGGAGGACGACGGCGGGGTCGACGGTCCGCGCGACCAGGCCCGTCGAGGAGAGCAGCACGCGGCAGGGGTCGTCCGGCACCTCCAGCGGCACGTCGGCGACCACCGCGCCGTCGGCGTCGGCCAGGACGCTGCGCCGGGGGGTGCCGTACTTGCGGGAGATCTCGGTGAGTTCGGAGGAGACGAGCTTGCGCAGTTCGGCGTCGGACTCCAGGATCCCCGTCAGTTCGGCGATTTCCGCGGTGAGCTGGTCCCGTTCGTTCTCCAGCTCGATGCGGTCGAACCGGGTCAGCCGCCGCAGCGGCGTGTCCAGGATGTACTGGGTCTGGATCTCCGAGAGGCCGAACCGTTCGATCAGTCCGTCCTTCGCCGCGGCCGCGTTGTCGCTGGCGCGGATGATCCGGATCACCTCGTCGATGTCCACCAGCGCGACGAGGAGCCCCTCGACGAGGTGGAGCCGGTTCCGGCGGCGGGTGCGGCGGAACTCGCTCCGTCGCCGTACCACCTCGAACCGGTGGTCGAGGTAGACCTGCAGCAGTTCCTTCAGCCCGAGGGTGAGCGGCTGCCCGTCGACGAGGGCCACGTTGTTGACGCCGAACGACTCCTCCATCGGCGTCAGCTTGTACAGCTGCGCCAGGATCGCCTCGGGGTGGAACCCGTTCTTCACCTCGATGACCAGCCGCAGGCCGTGCGAGCGGTCGGTGAGGTCCTTGACGTCGGCGATGCCCTGGAGCTTCTTGGCGTTGACCAGGTCCTTGATCTTGGAGACGACCTTCTCCGGGCCCACGGCGAACGGCAGCTCGGTGACCACCAGGCCCTTGCGGCGCGGGGTCACCTGTTCCACCGCCACGGTGGCACGGATCCGGAAGGTGCCGCGGCCCTTGGTGTAGGCGTCGCGGATGCCGTCGAGGCCGACGATCTGCCCGCCGGTGGGGAGGTCGGGGCCCGGCACGAAGCGCATCAGGGTCGCCAGGTCGGCGCCCGGGTGCTTGATGAGGTGCTTGGCGGCCGCGATCACCTCGGTGAGGTTGTGCGGCGGCATGTTCGTGGCCATGCCGACGGCGATCCCGGAGGCGCCGTTGACCAGCAGGTTCGGGTAGGCCGCCGGCAGGGTGACCGGCTCCTGCTCGCTGCCGTCGTAGTTGGGCGCGAAGTCGACCGTGTCCTCGTCGATGGAGGCCACCATCAACCCGGCCACCGGGGTCGACCGGCACTCGGTGTACCGCATCGCCGCCGGCGGGTCGTCGTTGCCGAGCGAGCCGAAGTTGCCGTGGCCGTCGACCAGCGGCACCCGCATCGAGAACGGCTGGGCCATGCGCACCAGGGCGTCGTAGATGGCGCCGTCGCCGTGCGGGTGGAGCTTGCCCATCACCTCGCCGACCACCCGCGCGCACTTCACGTGCGCGCGCTCCGGGCGCAACCCCATGTCGTGCATCTGGTACAGGATGCGTCGGTGCACCGGCTTCAGACCGTCGCGGGCGTCGGGCAGCGCGCGCGAGTAGATCACCGAGTAGGCGTACTCCAGGAAGGAGCCCTGCATCTCGTCGACGACGTCGATGTCGAGGATGCGCTCGTCGAAGTCGTCTGCGGGCGGGGTCTTCGTGCTGCGGCGGGCCATCGCGGCGCGGCTCCTTCGGGGGCATGGGTGGGCGGGCGCACCGACTCCGGCCCGTCGACCGGCGCGGTGCTGCGGACCATTGTGGACCGCCGCGCGGACAGCGGGGCGCCGGGACCCGGTTGCGCGGGTTTCCCACGGCGGGTCGGCGGGTACCGCGACGTGGCCCACATCGGCCGTCGGCACGCATACAGTGACTGCGAGCCAGGAGGATCGACCGAACGAAGGGACCCCACACCTATGGGCCACACGGCCACCGACCAACCCGCCGCGGCCGGGCGGGAGAACACCGCCACGCCGCCGACGGTGACCGAGCACCGGCTCGCCAACGGTCTCCGGGTGGTCCTCTCCGAGGACCACCAGACCCCGGTCGCCGCGGTCTGCCTCTGGTACGACGTCGGCTCCCGCCACGAGGTCCCCGGCCGCACCGGCCTCGCGCACCTCTTCGAGCACCTGATGTTCCAGGGGTCGGCGCAGGTCCCCGGCAACGGGCACTTCGAACTGGTGCAGTCCGCGGGCGGTTCCCTGAACGGCACCACGAGCTTCGAGCGCACCAACTACTTCGAGACCATGCCCGCCCACGAGCTGGAGCTCGCGCTCTGGCTGGAGGCGGACCGCATGGGGACGCTGCTGACGGCGCTGGACGACGAGTCCATGGAGAACCAGCGCGACGTCGTCAAGAACGAGCGGCGCCAGCGGTACGACAACGTGCCCTACGGCACCGCCTTCGAGCGGCTGACCGCCATGGTCTACCCCGACGGCCACCCGTACCACCACACGCCGATCGGCTCCATGGCCGACCTGGACGCGGCCTCGCTGGAGGACGCCCGCGCGTTCTTCCGCACCTACTACGCTCCGGGCAACGCCGTCCTCTCGGTCGTCGGCGACATCGACACCGAGCGGACGCTGGCCTGGATCGAGAAGTACTTCGGTTCGATCCCCGCCCACGACGGCAAGCAGCCGCCCCGCGACGGGGCCCTGCCCGACGTCATCGGCGCGGACCTCCGCGAGGTCGTCGAGGAGGACGTCCCCTCCCGCGCGCTGGTCGCCGCCTACCGGCTGCCGCACGACGGCACCCGGGAAGCCGACGCCGCCGATGTGGCGCTCACCGTCCTCGGCGGCGGGGAGTCCTCCCGCCTCTACAACCGCCTGGTCCGCCGCGACGGCACCGCGGTCACCGCGGGCTTCGGCATGATGCGGCTGGCGGGCGCCCCGTCCTTCGCGTTCCTGGACGTCAAGGCCTCCGGCGACGCCGAGATCCCCGCGATCGAGGCGGCCGTCGCCGAGGAGCTGGCCCGGTTCGCCGAGGAAGGGCCGACCGAGCGCGAGATGGAGCGTGCCCAGGCGCAGTTGGAGCGCGAGTGGCTGGACCGGCTCTCCACCACCGCCGGCCGCGCCGACGAGTTCTGCCGGTACGCCGTTCTCTTCGGGGACCCGAAGCTGGCCCTGACCGCCGTGGACCGGCTGTTGGAGGTCACGGCCGAGGAGGTGCGGCAGATCGCCGCGGCCCGGCTGCGGTCCGACAACCGTGCCGCGCTGGTGTACGAGCCCACCGGCGGCGCGGACGGTGCCGAGGCCGGCGACGACGCGAAGGAGCAGCTGTGACCGACGCCCTCACCCCCGCCATGGACCTCCACCCCCGCCCGGTCGGCGGGGAGCCCGTGCCGTGGGCCTTCCCCGCGCCGGAGCGCTCCGAACTGCCCAACGGCCTGCGGCTGCTGCGGATCGACCGGCCGGGGCAGCAGGTCATCGCGGTCGAGGTGTGCCTGCCGGTGCCGCTGACGGCGGAGCCCGAGCACCTGGAGGGCATCGCCGCCCTGATGGCCCGTGCGCTGGGCGAGGGGACGGAGAACCACCCCGCCGAGGAGTTCGCCGCCGAGCTGGAGCGCTGCGGTGCCAACCTGGACGCGCACGCCGACCATGACTCGATCCGGGTCTCGCTGGAGGTGCCCGCCTCGCGGTTGGAGCGCGGCCTCGAACTCCTCGCCGAGTCCCTGGCGTCGCCCGCCCTCGCCGACGCGGAGGTGGAACGGCTGGTCCGGAACCGGCTCGACGAGATTCCGCACGAACTGGCCAGTCCGGGCCGCCGGGCCGCGATGGCCCTCTCCGCGGAGCTGTTCCCGGCGAACTCCCGGCTCTCCCGCCCCCGCCAGGGCTCGGCGGAGTCCGTCGCCCGGATCGACCCCGCCGCCGTCCGCGCCTACTACGACGCCTGGATCCACCCGACCGGTGGCTCCGTCGTGGTGGTCGGGGACCTCACCGGCGTCGACCTCGAGGCCCTGCTGGCCGACACCCTGGGCCGATGGACGGGCGAGGCGGCGGCCGCCGCCCCGCTGCCGCCGGTGGTCGCGGACGACACCGGCCGGGTGGTGATCGTCGACCGCCCGGGCTCGGTGCAGACGCAGGTGCTGATCGGCCGGGTCGGTCCCGACCGCCACGACTCGGTGTGGCCGGCCCAGACGCTCGGGGTGTACTGCCTCGGCGGTACGCTCACCTCCCGGATCGACCGGGTGCTGCGCGAGGAGAAGGGCTACACCTACGGCATGCGGGCGTTCGCCCAGGTGCTGCGGTCCTCGGCGGCCGGTGACGGTGCGGCGATGCTCGCCATCAGCGGCTCCGTCGCCACGGACGTCACCGGCCCGGCGATGGCCGATCTCTGGCAGGTACTGCGTACCCTTGCGGAGTCGGGGCTGACCGACGACGAGAGGGATGTCGCGGTCCGCAACCTGGTCGGTGTGGCGCCGCTGCGGTTCGAGACCGCGGCGGCGGTGGCGTCCACCGTCGCCGACCAGGTCGACCAGCAGCTGCCGGACGACTTCCAGGCGCAGCTGTACGCGCGGCTCGCGGAGACCGGGACCGTGGAGGCTACAGCCGCCGCGGTGAACGCGTTCCCCGCGGACCGTCTGGTCACGGTCCTGGTCGGTGACGCCGACCAGATCGCCGGACCGATGAAGGAGCTGGGTATCGGCGAGGTCACGGTGGTGACGGCCTGACGGCCGGTCACCAACGAAGGCACCGATACGCCCCCGGGCCCCCTCCGTGTCTCGTCCGGTCAACGCGCGGGCCCGGGGGTCGGCCTCCTCCGACGGGGAGCGGGGGCCGGCGCCGCTGCCGGCCGCTGAACGGAACCAGCCGTTCCGCGTCCGTGCCGCGGGCTGCCGCGCCGCTGCGCCCGGGCGCTTCGGGGCGTCCGCCGCGCCCTGCCGCCGGGGCGGCGCGCCCCTTTCGCGCCCCGTGGGGTCACGAGTCCGAAAAGAACGTGGTCGCAGGGCGGCCCGGTCGGAATTCCCGAATGAATGTCATACAGTTCGGGAGTGACTCGGCGGTAATTGCTGCGCCGGGACGTCCCGGCCATGGGGGTTGTTGATGCGGATTTCGGCGCAGTCGGTGTGTGCGGCGATTCGCGACGACATCGTCGCGGGCGCTCTGCCGCGGGGGGCGAGATTGGCGGAGGAGCAGCTCGCCCAGCGCTACGGCGTGTCCCGCGTGCCCGTCCGCGAGGCGCTGCGGACGCTGGAGTCCGAGGGGTTCGTCGTCTCCCGTCGGCACGCCGGGGCCTGCGTGGCCCGGCCCGACGATCGCGAGGCGGCCGACCTGCTGGACATCCGCGCCCTGCTGGAACCCCTGGGCGCCGCCCGGGCGGCGCAACGCCGCACCGAGGCCCACCTGAAGGTCATGCGCGGGCTGGTGCGCCTGGGGCGGCAGCGCGCGGAGCAGGGCCAGGACAACGACCTGCGCTCCTTGGGGGAGTGGTTCCACGAGACGGTCGCCCAGGCCACCGGAAGCCCGCCGCTGGCGGCCCTGCTCGTGCAGACCCGGCGGAAGATCGCCTGGCTGCACCCCCTGGACGCGGCCGCGCGCGACGCGGAGACGTGGCAGGAGCGGGGCGCGCTGGTGGACGCGATCGCCCGCGGGGACGCGGAACGGGCGCGCGGCGTGGTGCTGGCCCAGTTGGACCGCGCGCCCGGTCAGGCCGACCGGGGCGGGCTGGAGGCGGCGATGCGGGCCGGTCGGGCACCGGCTCCCAGGAAACCTCCCGTCAACACGGGGCGCGCGCGTTCGTAACGCGCTGGGCCTAGCATTTCGTCGGAGCGCTCATCGGAAAGGGCCGCCCTCATTCCGTTTTTTTTGGCGGCGTCCGGCGCCTCTCGCGAATTCGGGGTGATCCGCGCCGGGTATTCCATGTCCTCCGCCCTCCGACCCTCCGGTGAATGCATTCCCGAGCGGTGTTGAGCCGTCGTCCTCCCCGCCGCAGGGAAGCTTTTCCGGCGCCAGCCCGCTCTCGCCTCCGCTCCGCCTCACCGGCGGTCACCGCGCAGGCCGGTCGGCACGACGGCGGCCGGCCACCGCGGGATGCGCGGGGCCGGCCGCCGTCGTCGATGGCGCGGGTGCCGGGGGTCAGACCGCCTCGGGCAGCTCCTCCAGGCCCTCCGACACCAGCCTCGCCAGCCGGTCCAGTGCCACCTCGGCACCCTCGTCGTTCGAGGCCAGCACCACTTCCTGGCCCGCCTCGGCGCCCAGCCCGAGCACCGCCAGCATCGAGGCGGCGTTCACCGGCGGATTGTCGCCCTTGGCGATGGTCACCGCCGCGCCGGACGCGGTGACGGCGCGCACGAAGACCGAAGCGGGACGGGCGTGCAGGCCCTCGGGCCAGCCGATGGTGACGTGGCGCTCAGCCATGATCTGTGTCCTCCGGTTCGAGTGGGGATCGCGTGTGAGCAGGTCCGCACGCGGGTTCGGGCGATTCGTCCGCTGCCACTCTCGCACGCCGAGCGCGTCCGCCTCCGCCCGGGCGGTCACGCGCCACTGCCTGGCCGCGACGGCGGGCCACGACGGCGAGCCGCCCGGCCGGGTCGCACGGCGGGCGCCCCACCCGCCGTGCGCCGTACGCTGACCCCATGCGCCCGCTCACGGAGCCCGAGAGTCCCGCACCGTCCTACCCGGACCACTGGGAGGCGGACATCGTGCTGCGCGACGGTGGCACCGCCCGGCTGCGCCCCATCACGGCCGACGACGCCGACCGGTTGGTGAGCTTCTTCGAGAGGGTCTCCGAGGAGTCGAAGTACTACCGGTTCTTCGCCCCCTACCCGCGGTTGTCGGCGCGCGACGTGCACCGGTTCACCCACCACGACTTCGTCGACCGGGTCGGGCTCGCGGCGACCGTCGCCGGGGAGTTCATCGCCACGGTCCGCTACGACCGGATCGACGAACGCGGCCGGGCCGCCTCCGGGGACGCCGACCGCGCGGAGGTGGCCTTCCTGGTCGAGGACGCCCACCAGGGCAGGGGCCTCGCCTCGGCCATGCTGGAGCACATCGCCGCATGCGCGCGGGAACGCGGGATCCGCCGGTTCGCCGCGGAGGTCCTCCCGGCCAACAGCAAGATGATCAAGGTCTTCACCGATGCGGGGTACTCGCAGCGCCGCAGCTTCACCGACGGGTCGGTCCACCTCACCCTGGACCTCGAACCGACCGCCGCCTCGCTGGAGGTCATGCAGGCGCGTGAGCAGCGCGCCGAGGCCCGGTCGGTCGGCCGGCTGCTCGCCCCCGGCAGCGTCGCCGTGGTCGGGGTCGGTCGCCGCCCCGGCGGGGCCGGCCGGACGGTCGTGGAGCGGCTCCGCGCCGCCGGCTTCACCGGCACGGTCCACGCCGTCAACAACGCCCTGCCCGAGGAGACCACCGAACTCGGCGGCGCACCGGCCCACCGCCGCATCGCCGACGTCCCCGGCCCGGTCGACCTCGCGGTGCTCGCCGTCCCCGCCGACCAACTCCCCGACGTCGTGGCCGAATGCGGCGAGCACGGAGTACGCGGCCTGGTCGTCCTCGCCACCGAGCACTCCGCGCAGCGCCAGCGGTACCTGGTACAGCTCGCCCGCGCGCACGGCATGCGGCTCATCGGCCCCGGGGCCTTCGGGATCATCAACACCGATCCCGCGGTCCGGTTGAACGCCAGCCTGGGGCCCTACCTGCCCCGCCGGGGCGGCATCGGCCTCTTCACCCAGTCGGCGGCGATCGGGATCGCCGTGCTGGAGGAGCTCGACCAGTGCGGGGCCGGGCTGAGCGACTTCGTCTCGGCGGGCGACCGCGCCGACGTCTCCGGCAACGACCTGCTCCAGCACTGGTACGAGGACGAGCGCACCTCCGTCGCGCTGATGTACCTCGAATCGCTCGGCAACCCACGGAAGTTCACCCGCCTCGCCCGCCGTGCGGCGCTCGCCGGGCGCCCGGTCGTCGTCGTCCGCGGCGGTCGCCACAGCGGGGGCGCCCCACCGCGCGGCCACACCGTCCCCGTCGGACGGACCCCGCACGCCACGGTCTCCGCACTGCTGCGGCAGGCCGGTGTCGTCGAGGCCGACACCGTCACCGACCTCGTCGACACCGGTCTGCTCCTCGCCCGACAGCCGCTGCCCCCCGGCGACCGGGTCGCGGTGGTCGGCAACGCCGAGTCGCTCGGGCTGGTGGCGCACGACGCCTGCCGCGCCCACCACCTGCAGCCCCTGCCCTCCCGCGGCCTCGGGCCGGCCGCCCGCCCCGAGGACTTCCGGGCCGCCGTGGCCGAGGCGCTCGCCGATCCCGGGAGCGACGCCGTCCTGGTCACCGCGATCCCCACCGTCTCCGAGGACACCGCCACCGACGCCACCCGCTCAGGGCGCGCGGAGCACGTGGCGGCGCTCAGTGAGGCACTGCGCGCCGCCGTCGCCGACGCCGCGGTCGGAAAACCGGTCCTCGTCGCCCACCTGGCGCTGGACGGGCTCGCCACCGAACTCGCCACCCACGGCATCCCCGCCTACCCCTCCGCCGAGCGCGCCGTCCGCGCGCTCGCGCAGGCGGCACGCCACGCCGACTGGGTGCGGTCCGCCGGGGACTCCGGCCGGGTCCCGGAGTTCGACGACCTGGACGCCCCGGTGGCCACCGCCGTCCTCAACGCCGCCCTCGTCGGACGTCCCGCCCCCAGCGGCCCCGCCGACGCCGCGTCCGGCGCGGTCGAGCTGCCGGCCGCCGATGCCCAGGCCCTTCTCGGCGCCTACGGCATCTCCGTCGTCCCCACCCTGCCGGCGCCCGACGCGGAGACCGCCCGCACCGCCGCCCGCCGCCTGGGCTACCCCGTGGCGCTGAAGACCACCGCGCCGCACCTGCGGCACCGCCCCGACCTCGGCGGGGTCCGCCTCGGCCTGGCCTCGGAGGAGGAGCTGCTCCGGGCCCACGCAGAACTCGCCGAGCAACTCGGCGACCCGGCGCAGCTGCTGCCCGTGGTCCAGCCCATGACCGCCCGCGGTGTCGACACCGTGGTGCGCGCCAGCACCGACCCGCTCACCGGTGCTGTGCTCTCCTTCGGGCTCGCGGGCCCGGCATCGGAACTCCTCGGGGACGTGGCGCACCGGCTGCTGCCCGTCACCGACCGCGGCGCGCGTGAGCTGATCCGCTCCATCGGCGCCGCACCCATGCTCTTCGGCTGGCGCGGTGCGCAGCCCGTCGACACCGACGCCCTGGAGGAACTGCTCACCCGGCTCGGCCGGCTGCTCGACGACCACCCGCAGATCGCGGCTGTCGAGCTGGAACCGGTGGTGGTCGCCACGCACGGCGTGCACGTGCTGGGCGCCGCTGTCCGTGCCGCGCCGCCCCCGCCCCGCTCCGGCTACGGTCCGCGCCGCCTGCCCGCGTACTGAGGGCCTGCGGGCACCGCGAGCAGCGCACCGCCCCCGCCGTCCGGGGCATGGCGGGCCCGGTGGCCCTTTAGGATGGTGCGCATGGCGAAGACCGGTACCACCACTCAGGGGCTGCGGGCGGCGATCGAGCGCAGTGGTTACTACCCGGCGTTGGTCGCCGACGCCGTCGAGGCCGCCATCGGCCGGGAGGCCGTGGTCTCCTACCTGGTCCACCAGGAGACGACCTTCGACAGCGACGAGGTGCGGCGCCACATCACCGTGCTGGTCCTCACCGGCACGCGGTTCATCGTCAGCCACACCGACGAGCAGCCGGCCGACTCCACCGCGCCCGCCTCCTACGCCTCGACCTCCACGGAGTCGGTGCGCCTGTCGCGCATCTCGTCCGTCGTGGTCAGCCGGGTGGTCGCCGACCCCGAGTCCTACCGGCCCGGGACCCCGCCCCACGAGGTCGTGCTGACCGTCGGCTGGGGCGCGCTCTCCCGGATCGACATGGAGCCGGCGAGCTGCGGCGACCCCAACTGCGAGGCCGATCACGGCTACACCGGTTCCACCACCGCCGACGACCTCTCGCTGCGCATCAGCGAGGCGGGCGACGGCCCAGAGACCGTGCAGCAGACGCTGCGGTTCGCCCAGTCGCTCTCCGAGGCCACGGCGGTGTCCTCCAGGTGAGTCACCACCCCTCGGCGGCGGCGCTGGGATCCTTCGATCCGGTACCGCTGGACCCCAGGGATGCCCCGGTACCGGAGTACGGCTCCGGGTCGCTCTCCGACCTGCTGCCGGCGATCACCGCGGGGTTCGGCATGCCCGCCGGAACCGACCTGGTCCTGCCGCCCGCGGACCGCGTCTGCGTCTTCCTCGTGGACGGGCTCGGCTGGCACGCCCTGCGCGACCACCCGCACCTGGCGCCGTTCCTCACCTCGCTGCTGCCGAGCTCCCGCGCGGGCACCGGCACGCCGTTGACCACGGGTTTCCCCTCCACCACCGCCGCGTCCCTGGCGTCGGTGGGCACCGGACTGCCGCCCGGTCTCCACGGCCTGGCCGGGTACAAGGTGCTCGCCCCCGACTCCGGGGCGCTGATGAACCAGCTCCGCTGGGAGCCGTGGGTGGAACCGCGCAGCTGGCAGCCCCACCCCACGGTCTTCGCCCGTGCCCACGCCGCCGGGGTGCGCACCGCCCACGTCTCCGGGCCGCGGTTCGAGCGGACCCCGCTCACCCAGGTCGCCCTGACGGGCGGCCTGTGGACCGGGCGTGAGGACCCGGAGGCGCGGATGGACGCGGCCGCCGCCCGGCTGGCCGAGGCCGACCGCGCGCTGGTGTACACCTACTACGCCGACCTCGACGGCAACGGCCACCGCTACGGCGTCGACTCGCAGCAGTGGCGCGAGCAGCTGCGGCGCGTCGACAGTCTCGCCCGCCGCCTCGCCGAGCAACTGCCGCCCCGCTCCGCCCTGTACGTCACCGGTGACCACGGAATGGTCGACGTGCCGTTCACGGAGGAGGCGCGGTTCGACTTCGACGAGGACTGGGAACTCGGCGCGGGGGTGGCGCACCTCGGCGGCGAGGGGCGCGCCCGCCACGTCTACGCGGTTCCCGGTGCGGCTGTCGACGTCCACGCCGTCTGGCGTGAGGTGCTCGCCGACACCGCCTACGTCGCGACTCGGGAGGAGGCCGTCTCCCTCGGCTGGTTCGGCCCGCCCGCCATGGTCGAGGCCCGGGTGCTGCCCCGGATCGGGGACGTCGTCGTCGCCATGACCGGGGACGCGGCGGTCGTCGCCACCCGCACCGAGCCCAACGAGTCGGCCCTGGTCGGCATGCACGGGTCGGTGACACCGGCCGAACAGCTCGTCCCGCTCCTGGAGGTACGCACGTGACGGAGCCGATCCATGGCTGAACTCGCCTTCTTCTCCGGCACGATGGACTGCGGCAAGAGCACCCTCGCGCTCCAGATCCAGCACAACCGGTCGGCCCGCGGGCTGGCGGGCCTGATCTTCACCCGCAACGACCGGGCGGGGGAGGGACGGATCTCCTCCCGGCTCGGGCTGGTCAGCGAGGCGGTCGAGGCCGGTGAGGGCTTCGACTTCCACCGGCACCTGGTGCGCCACCTGACCGCCGGCGGCCGGGTCGACTACGTGATCACCGACGAGTCGCAGTTCCTCTCCTCGGAGCAGGTCGACCAACTGGCACGCATCGTCGACGACCTGTCCGTCGACGTCTACGCGTTCGGCATCACCACCGACTTCCGGACCCGGCTCTTCCCCGGGTCGCAGCGGCTCATCGAGCTCGCGGACCGGGTCGAGACGTTGCAGGTCGAGGCGTTGTGCTGGTGCGGTGCCCGCGCCACGCACAACGCACGGACGGTGGACGGCCGCATGGTGGTGGAGGGCGCGCAGGTGGTCATCGGGGACATCGGGCAGGGCCCCGAGGGCGTCAGCGAGACCGGGTACGAGGTGCTCTGCCGACGCCACCACCGCCGCCGGCTCACCGCTGCCTCCGCCGGCACCGGGGGCATCGCCCACGACACGCTGCCGCTCGACGCCGCGGTGCCCGGCCCCCGTCCCTGACGCGGTCGCCACCCCTCGGTGCGTCGGCGCCGGGACACAGCGCGGGCCCGGCACCCCGGTCGTCACGACCGGATGCCGGGCCCGCCGCCCGTGAGGGGCGTCAGCCCTCGGTACGCAGTTGGAGCAGGGCGAACGGCGCGCCCTCGGGGTCCGTCGCCCGGACGAACCGGCCGATGGGCGTCTCGTCCGGCTCTGCCGTCTCGCCGCCCAACTCCCGCACCCGCGCGGCTGCCGCGTCGGCGTCCGGCACCGAGAAGTACACCAGCCAGAACGAGCCGCGGTCGTGCGGCAGCCGGCCGTCGACGCCGCGGATGCCGCACACCGGGCGGTCGCCGAGGTAGAGCGTCAGCCGGTCCGCGCCGGGGACGGTTCGGGCGGTGCGGGCCTCGTAACCGAAGACCATCTGGTAGAACTTGCTCGCCCAGGTGGCGTCCGAGGTGATCAGCTCCGTCCAGACCGGCGCCCCGGGCGACTGCCCGAAGGTGACGCCGCGCCCGGTCTCGGCCAGCTGCCAGATGCCGAAGCCGGCGCCGGCGATGTCCGCGGCGATCGCGGTCCGCCCGTCCTCCGCCGCGTCGAGCGGACCGACCGCGACCGTGCCGCCGCACTCCCGCACCGTGTTGGCCGTCAGGTCGGCATCGAGTGCCGCGACATGGGGCAGCCAGGCCGCGGGCCCGTCCAGCCGTCTGGCCGTGGCGTTGAGCCCGGCCACCGGAACACCGTCGCGCAGCGCGCGAACGTACGGGCCGAGAGTTCCCGGTCCCGGTTCGTACTCCCAGCCGAAGATCTCACCGTAGAACCGCTGCGCGGCCGGAAGATCGTGGGCCATGAGACTCGCCCAGCAGGGCATCCCGGGCCCCGGCCGGGTCGTTGCGTCGGTCATCGTCGCCTCTCCTCGCCAAGCCTGAGGGGCCCCGGCCGCCGTCGTCCACGGAGCCCAAGGCACTCGGTGTCACTCCTGCCCCCGGTGACCCCCGGTAAACGAGTGTGCGGGAGACGCTGTCGCCGGGCGTGCGCCGGACGGCCGACAATGGGCCCATGACAGCCATCATCTCCGCAGCCGACCTCATCAGCGAGCTGGACACGCGGCAGCCGCTCACGCTGCTCGACGTCCGCTGGCAGCTGGGCGGCCCGCCCGGCCGCCCCGTCTACGAGCAGGGCCACATCCCGGGCGCCGTCTACGTCGACCTGGACACGGAGCTGGCAGGACCCTCGGGACCCGCGGGCCGTCACCCCCTGCCCGACCCGGCGGAGTTCGGCGCGGCGATGCGCCGCGCCGGTGTCGACCAGGGGACGCCCGTCGTCACGCTCGACGGCGGCCCCGGCTGGGGGGCGGCCCGTGCCTGGTGGCTGCTGCGGTGGGCCGGACACGGGAACGTGCGGGTCCTGGACGGCGGGATGGCCTCCTGGAGCGGCGAGCTCACCACCGAGGAACCGCACCCCGAACCCGGCGACTTCCACCCCCGGCCCGGCTCGCTGCCCACGCTGGACGCCGAGGCCGCCGCCGAACTCGCCCGCTCCGGCGTGCTGCTCGACGCCCGCGCGGGCGAGCGCTACCGCGGTGAGGTGGAGCCCATCGATCCCGTGGGGGGCCACATCCCCGGCGCGCTGTCCGCACCCACCGCCGGCAACACCGGCGAGGACGGGCTCCTCCGCCCGGCCGCGGAACTCCGCGCGCGCTTCGCCGAACTGGGGGTCACGGAGGGCGCCCCGGCGGGTGTCTACTGCGGTTCGGGCGTCTCCGGCGCCCACCAGGCGCTCGCCCTGGCCGTCGCGGGATACGAGGCCGCTCTCTACCCCGGCTCCTGGAGCGAGTGGACCGCCGACCCCGGCCGCCCCGTGGCCACCGGTCCCCACCCCGGTTGAGAGCCGACCCGCGGACACGACAGCGCGGCGCGACCACAACGGTCGCGCCGCGCCGGTCCCCGGGTCCGTGCGCCCACAACAGCGCGGGCCCGGGGCTACTCGGGTTTGGAACGCCGGGTGCCGAACACGATCTCGTCCCAACTGGGCACCGCGGCCCGCCTCCCCGGCCGCACACCGTCCGCCTCGGCCTGCCGGTCCGTGGTACCCGTCAGCCGGTCGCGGTGGCCCGCCACCGCCCGCGGCATCAGGACGTCGGCATAGGCCGAACCGGCCCCCGCGGCGGGCCGCTCCTCGGCGGGCAGCAGCTCCGCCTCCTCCGACGGGACCACCTCCGCCGCCGGGGCGACGAGATCGCCCCGGAACGAGGGGACCGCCTCCAACAGGCTGGTCAGGGAATCCGGCTCCGCCGGCGCGCTCAATCCGTCCCCCGGCGCGCGGCCGACCCGCTGCCGGGCGCCGTCGCCGTCCCGGGGGAGCCGGGCGATCCGCGGCACGAACGGCGTACTGGGCTCCGGCGGTTCGTCGGTGTCGCCCAGCAGCGAGCGCGCCCCGTCGTCAGCGGCCTGCACCAGCCGTCGCGGGGGGTCGAACGTCCAGGTCGCCGACTGGGGCTCACCGCCGGCCATGAACACCAGCAGCACCTCCCAGGTGCCGTCCTCCCGGCGCCAACTGTCCCAACGCACCGACTCCTTGGCGGCGCCACGGGAGATGAGCCGCTCCGCCACCGCCTCGCCGAGCATCGGACCCGTGGACTCGCCGGGGCGCCGGACCGCCGTCTTGCGGGCGCGTTCCGCCATGAAGGCGCGCTCCGCCAGCACGGGGCCCTCGAACCGTCGGACGCGGTCCACCGGGATGCCGGCGAGATCCGCGACCTCCTCCGCTGTCGCCCCGCCCCGTATGCGCGCCTGGATGTCACGGGGCCGGAGGTTGTTCTCGACCTCGATCTGCCCCAGGCGAGCGCGGTCGTTGCGGACCGCGGCGCGAAGTCTCTCGTCGATCGGGAGTGTGTACTCCGTGTTGTCGGCAGCCTTCAGCACCAGTCGTGTGCCGTCGTTGCTGACGGCCACGACACGCAGTTCGGGCACGTGAACCTCCCGGGTGGTGCCGGCCGACGACTCCCCGTCGCTGCCCCAGTTGGGCGAATGTCTCCTGCCCGGGTGCAGCCTGCCACAACCACTCCGACCCAGCCGGTGTGTCGGGCCGCGCCCACAACCACCGCTGTGACACGGTGGCAACCCGGCCACATGCGGTGACCGGCGCGAACGAGGGCCCGAAACGCTGGTCGGCGGGCCGCAGCCAGGAGTTGACAGACTACTCCATTAGGGCCATCGGAGCGCGGAAGCGAGCCAACGGACTTCACCGCCCCGACGCGAGTTGACACCCCGCCGCATTCCTCGGCGTGTCGCGCCGCGCCCCTGTCCGCCGACCCGCCCGGCCGCGGAGCGCGGCGGTCCGCCGGTCGCCGCCGACGCCGCGCGAGCGGGTGGGAGGATGGCCGGTATGTCGCAGCACCCGACCGACCCCGCCCCCTACGACGCGCTCCTGCTGCTCTCCTTCGGAGGGCCCGAGGGCCCCGACGACGTCGTCCCCTTCCTGGAGAACGTGACCCGGGGACGCGGCATCCCGCGCGAGCGTCTCGAAGAGGTGGGCGAGCACTACTACCTCTTCGACGGTGTGAGCCCCATCAACGAGCAGAACCGCCGGCTGCTCGACGCCATCCGGACCGACCTCGACGACCACGGCGTCGGCCTCCCCGTGTACTGGGGCAACCGGAACTGGCCGCCGTACGTCACCGACACGCTCCGGGAGATCACCGAGGCCGGCCACCGCCGCGTGCTGACCCTCGTCACCTCCGCCTACTCCTCCTACTCCGGCTGCCGCCAGTACCGCGAGGACCTCGCGGCGGCACGCGACACCCTGCTCGCCGAGGGGCTCCGCCCGCCGCGGACCGACAAGCTGCGCGTCTACTACGACCACCCCGGGTTCCTCGACACCATGACCGACGGCGTCCTCGCCGCGCTGGCGGAACTCCCGGCCGAGGTGCGGGACCACGCCCACCTCGCCTTCTGCACCCACTCCATCCCGACCAACGCGGCCGACACCTCGGGCCCGCCCGCCGGCCACGGCGCCGGCGGCGCCTACGTCGCCCAGCACCTGGAGGCGGCGCGCCACATCGCGGAGGCGGTCGCCACCGCCACCGGCACCCGCCACCCGTGGGAACTCGTCTACCAGTCCCGCAGCGGCCCGCCCCACATCCCGTGGCTGGAGCCCGACATCTGCGACCACCTGCGGACGCTCCGCGAGCAGGAGACCCCGGCCGTCGTCATGGTCCCGGTCGGCTTCGTCTCCGACCACATGGAGGTCCGCTACGACCTCGACACCGAGGCCATGGCCGTCGCCGCCGAACTGGGGCTGCCCGCCGTGCGCTCCGCCACCGTCGGCACCGACCCGCGCTTCGTCGCCGCCGTCCGCGACCTCGTGCTGGAGCGCGCCGCGACCGCCCGGGAGGAGCACCCCGTCCGGTGCGCCCTCGGGGAGTCGGGCCCCTGGCACGACGTGTGCCCCGTCGGCTGCTGCCCCGGCAGGACGCCCCGCCCCGCAGCCGCGGGCGCCGACGGCTCCTGAGCCGCTCGCCCCTCACCACCCGACGCCGGACCGGCCCGCCCGCGCCGTCCCCACCGGCCGCCGCCGGTACCTCGCCGCGCGGCAGCGGGCCGGCCGTCACCGCACGACAACCCGGAGGAGCCCCGTGACCCCAGCCGACGAGCACACCGACACCCACGCGCCACTGCTCGCACTCGCCCGAGAGGCGGCCGCCCGGGCCGGCGCGCTGCTGCGCGACGGCCGCCCCGCCGACCTCGGCGTCGCCGCCACCAAGTCCAGTCCCATCGACGTCGTCACCGAGATGGACCTCGCCGCCGAGAAGCTCATCTGCGAGTACATCGCGGAGCACCGGCCCGACGACGCGATCCTCGGCGAGGAGGGCGGCACCACCGAGGGCACCAGCGGCGTCCGCTGGGTGATCGACCCCCTCGACGGGACGGTGAACTACCTCTACGGGCTGCCGAACTGGGCCGTCTCCATCGCCGTGCAGCAGGACGGGGAGACCGTCGCCGCGGTGGTCGAGGCCCCCCTGCGGCGGGAGAGCTACCACGCGACCATCGGCGGCGGTGCCTGGCGGACCGGGGGCGACGGGCCCGCGGAGCGGATGACGGCGCGGCCCTCGCCTCCGCTGGAGCACGCCCTCGTCGGCACCGGTTTCAACTACGTCACCGCGGTCAAGACCCATCAGGCCGCCGTCGCGCAGCGGCTGATCCCCGCCGTCCGTGACATCCGGCGCTCCGGCTCCGCCGCGATCGACCTCTGCGACGTCGGCGGCGGGCGGCTGGACGCCTTCTACGAGCGCGGGCTCGCCCCCTGGGACCTCGCCGCGGGTGACCTCATCGCCCGCGAGGGCGGCGCACTCACCGGCGGCCGCCCCGGCACCCGCCCCGACGGGGACCTCACCGTCGCCGCCTCGCCCGGCGTGTTCCCGCTCCTCCAGCCCCTGCTGGAGGAGCTCGGAGCCTGGCACGACTGAGCGGTGCCCACCCGCACACCGATGTGCCCCGGACCGCGGAGGTCCGGGGCACATCGGGCGTGGATCGGTGGATCGCGGAGCGGGCCGCGGAGTGCGTCAGGCGGGGGTCAGGCGGGGGTCCCGACCTCGACACCGTGATCGGCCGCGATCCGGCGCAGGTCGTCGAGCTCCGCCTGTTCGACGTCCACGGTGTACATGTCGCCCGTCTCCCGTGCCTCGTGCAGGCTCGATTCGGCGTGCCGTATGCGCTGGAGGATGCCGGTGGTGAACGCGTCCATGGGGGTGCCCCCTACTCTCGGGTCGGCGGCACTGAGTGCCGGTGGATGTGCGGCCACGGTCGGGTCCGGCGGGTCGGCAGCGACACGGCTTGCCGCCCGGAACGGCCGATCGTGGGGTGTCCAGGGGTCTTCCCCCCGCCGTGAAAGCGGGAAACCTCGCCACGCCACGGAAATCCCACCGTCTCCGACGGTCACCGGACCACCACCGGACGGCCACCCTCCCGCCACGTCCGACCGGCCCCGCCCTCACCGCCGAGCGGGCCGTCGCGCCCGGCCGGGCCGCCACGACGTTGCGCGGTGCGGCACTGCGCGCCACCCCCGGCCGGGGGCACGCCCCCGCCGCCGCGCCGACGCTAACCGCCGGTTTACCGATGGCGCGAGAGGATGACGCCGGCAGCCGCGCCGCGGCTGCCGTAACGGAGGAGGAGCACAGTGCGCGTACTCGTCGTCGAGGACGAGGAACTGCTCGCGGACGCCGTCGCCACCGGGCTGCGCCGCGAGGCGATGGCCGTGGACGTCGTCTACGACGGTGCCGCGGCCCGCGAGCGCGTCGACGTCAACGAGTACGACGTGGTCGTCCTCGACCGGGACCTCCCCCTCCTGCACGGGGACGACGTCTGCCGACACATCGTCGAGCTGGGCCTGCCCACCCGCGTGCTGATGCTGACCGCGTCCGGCGACGTCAGCGACCGGGTCGAGGGACTGGAGATCGGCGCCGACGACTACCTCCCCAAGCCCTTCGCCTTCGCCGAACTGGTCGCCCGGGTGCGCGCCCTCGGCCGCCGTGCCACCACCGCGCTGCCCCCCGTGCTGGAGCGCGCCGGCATCCGGCTCGACCCCAACCGGCGCGAGGTCTTCCGCGAGGAGCGCCCGGTGCAGCTGGCCCCGAAGGAGTTCGCCGTCCTGGAAGTGCTCATGCGTGCCGAGGGGGCGGTCGTCTCCGCAGAGCAGCTGCTGGAGAAGGCCTGGGACGAGAACACCGACCCCTTCACCAACGTGGTGCGCGTCACCGTCATGACGCTGCGCCGCAAGCTCGGGGAGCCGCCCGTGATCACGACCGTGCCCGGTTCCGGGTACCGGATCGGCCAGTGAGCTCCGCCCCGCCGCCCCCGCGTCCGACGGCGCCCCCGAAACCGCACTGGGACCCGCAGCCCACCAGACGCACGCCGTGGCTGCGGCCGACGATCCGGATCCGCCTCACCCTGCTCTACGGCGGGATGTTCCTGATGGCCGGGATCGTGCTGCTCGCCATCATCTACCTGCTCGCCGCCAACGCGCTCCACGACGGCAGCGCCGTCCCGTTCCGCTTCGCCAGCCAGGCGGAGGTGCAGATCACCTCCGACGCCTGCCCGAGCATCAGCGGTCCGGTCGACGCCGAGACCTTCCGCATCTGGTACGCGCAATGCGCCGACCTGCAGCGCGCCGCCGCACTGGACGTCCTGCTGAGCCGGTCGCTGCTGGCGCTGCTGGGTCTGGCGGTGGCCGCCTTCGCGCTGGGGTATGTCATGGCGGGCCGCGTGCTGTCGCCGCTGGGTCGCATCACCCGCACCGCCCGCCGCGTCGCCGGCTCCGACCTGCACCGCCGGATCGAGCTGGACGGCCCCGACGACGAGCTGAAGGAGCTCGCGGACACCTTCGACGAGATGCTGGACCGCATCGACCGGGCCTTCACCGCCCAGCAGCGCTTCGTCGCCAACGCCTCCCACGAGCTGCGCACCCCGCTGGCCATCAACCGGACGCTGCTGGAGGTGCAGCTCTCCGACCCGCAGGCGTCGCCGGAGCTCACCCAGTTGGGGCGTACCCTTCTGGCGACCAACGAGCGCAGCGAGCAACTGGTCGAGGGCCTGTTGCTGCTCGCACGCAGTGAGAACGAGATCGTCGACCGCAAGCCGGTGGACCTCGCGGAGGTGGCCGATCGTGCGGTGGAACAGACCCGTGCCGAGGCCGCAGAGGCCCGCGTCGAGCTGCGCGGTGTGCGCAGGGCGGCCTGCGTCCGGGGCAACGGGGTGCTGCTGGAGCGCATCGCCCTCAACCTCGTGCAGAACGCCGTCCGCTACAACGTGGGGACCGACGGCTGGGTCGAGGTCCGAACGGAGGTGCGCGACGGCGTCGCCGAGCTGGTGGTCACCAACACCGGACCGGTGGTGCCCGCCTACGAGGTGGACACGATGTTCGAGCCGTTCCGACGCTTGCGCACCGAGCGCACGGGCAGTGACAAGGGAGTCGGGCTGGGGCTCTCGATCGTCCGGTCCGTCGCCCGTGCTCACGGCGGTTCCGTCACGGCGGAGCCGCGCGAGAACGGGGGGCTCACGATGCGGGTCTTTCTGCCGGTCTGAGATGATGTAGCGGCAGGAACCGGCAGATGTGACCAATCCCATACTCCGCCCCTTCGAGGGCGGCACGGGACGGCCCCGACCGGCCGTTCTGCCTGTGCGCCGCCCGGCCGGTGGCCCGGATCATCACCTCTTCAGGCGTCCGGCTACGTGTCGGTTGAATAACAGGGCTTGAAGTGAGGCAAAATCTCCGCCTCAGGTCGGGCACAAGACCGGCCTCTCGCGCGTTGACCGCGCTGGAGACACCAGACACCCAGAGGGGGAGAACAGACATGGCTACGGATTACGACACTCCACGCAAGACCGAAGATGATGTCAACGAGGACAGCATCGAGGAGCTCAAGGCCCGGCGGAACGACAAGTCGGCCTCCAACGTCGACGTCGACGAGTTCGAGCAGGCCGAGGGGCTGGAGCTTCCCGGCGCGGACCTGTCCAACGAGGAGCTCTCGGTGCGGGTGCTCCCGCGGCAGGCCGACGAGTTCACCTGCATGAGCTGCTTCCTCGTTCACCACCGGTCGCAGCTGGCCGCCGAGAAGAACGGGCACCCGATCTGCCGCGACTGCGCGGCGTGAGGCCGGGCGGCGGAACCACACGACAGAGGAACGGCGGGCGGGACCCACAGGGGTCTCGCCCGGACGCTCGTCAGCGCTCCGCCTCCCGGACCTCCGGCCGGGCCGCCTCACCGGCGGGAACGGCCGACAGCGCACGCGCCAGCCGCAGCGGGTGGCGCGTGGAGAGGTACAGATACGGTGTGGGGTCCTGCGGGTCGGTGACCTCCACCCGTACCGCGGTGGCGATGTAGCCCCGCAGCAGCAGGTGCGCCCGGGCGTCGGCCCGGTGCGTGCGCCAGGCCCGCGCCTCGTCCGCGTCCAGGGCGTACGCCTCACCGAGGGCGCTCAGCGGCAGCCGCGCCGAGCCCGCCACGAGCACGTCCCCGACGATCCGGATCCGGGCGGAGCCGTAGGAGCTGAGCGCAGCGGCGGCGGCCGCGGCGGCAGCCGCCGTGCCCGCGAGCAGCGGGATCACCCCCAGGGGCAGCAGCGTCACCCCCACCAGCGCCGAGCTGAGCAGACCGAGCAGCCACCAGCTGCGGGGGACGTGGAGTCGTTCGTCGTACTGCTGCATGGGACCAAGCATGGCAGGCGGGACACGCCGGGCACCGCGCGGCGGTATGGTCTGCACCGTGAGTGCTGACCGGAAGCCATCGAGGTGACCTGAGAGTGGACCACGCGCCTGTGGATGTCCTCATCCGCCGGACCGATCCCGACGTCCCCCTGCCCGCGCGGGCCCATCCCGGCGACGCCGGCTGCGACCTGGTGACCACCGAGGCCGCGGAGCTCGAACCGGGCGAGCGGGCGGTCCTGCCGACGGGGGTGTCCATCGCCCTCCCCGACGGTTACGCGGCGTTCGTCCACCCCCGGTCGGGTCTGGCCGCCCGCTGCGGAGTCGCGCTCGTGAACGCCCCGGGCACGGTCGACGCCGGGTACCGTGGAGAGATCAAGGTCATCGTCGTCAACCTCGACCCCCGGAAGAACGTGCGCTTCGAGCGGTTCGACCGGATCGCACAGCTGGTCGTCCAGCGGGTCGAGGCCGTGCGGTTCCACGAGGTGGCGCAGCTGCCCGGTTCCGCGCGTGACACCGGGGGGTTCGGCTCCACCGGTGGCCACGCCGGTGAGCACAACTCCTACGCCCTGAAAGGACAGTGACGTGTTCGGACGTCGCCAGAAGCGGAACGCGGAGCCCGAAGAGGGCATCGACCCCACCGCGCAGGAGGCCCCGGACGAGGCCGAACTGCGTCGCGTCAAGCTGGAACCCGCCCCGCGGCCCGACGGCCCCTGGGACGTCAGCGAGCTGAGCGAGCCCCGCAAGGGCCGGGTCGACCTCGGCGGGCTGTACGTGCCCGGCGTGCAGGGCATGGAACTGCGGGTCGAGGTCGCCGGTGACTCGATCGTCGCCGCCACCCTCGTCCTGAAGGACAGCGCGATCCAGCTCCAGGCGTTCGCCGCGCCCAAGCGCGAGGGCATCTGGGGCGAGGTCCGCGAGGAGATCGGCGCCGGGATCACCCAGCAGGGTGGTGTCATCGACGAGACCGAGGGCCCGCTGGGCTGGGAGCTGCGGGCGCAGGTGCCGGTGCAGCTGCCGGACGGCAAGCGCGGCATGCAGGTGGTGCGGTTCATCGGTGTCGACGGTCCGCGCTGGTTCCTGCGCGGTGTGATCTCCGGCCAGGGCGCGGTGCAGCCGCAGGCCGCCGGGCTGCTGGAGCAGATCTTCAAGGACACCGTGGTGGTGCGCGGGGACAGCCCGATGGCGCCGCGTGATCCGATCGTCCTGAAGCTGCCCGAGGACGCCAAGATGGTGCCGGACGGCGTGCGGCAGCAGCAGGCGGACTCCGAGGACGCCGCCCCGTCCCGGTTCGCCGGAGGCATGGACAAGCTGCGGCGCGGACCGGAGATCAGCGAGGTCCGCTGAGCCGTGCGGCACAGCGCGGGTGCGCGGGGCGCGGCCGGCCGTGGCGGGTGGTTCACCCCTGGCACGCGTGTGCCGACGGCCGGCGCCGGGTGCCCCGCGCGCCGGCTGCCGGGTCGGGCGGGCCGCGCTGCCGCCGCGTCGCGTCGGGCGCCCGTGAACAGGGCGGGACGGTTACGCTGAACGTATGACGCGCGACGGTCGGCACCCTGCCCGGCCCGGCTGGAAGTGGTGGCTGCCGGCTCGGCCGGACCCCACCCCCGAAGGTCTGCCCCCGCAGGGCGACGGCCTCTCGGAGGCCGACCGGCGGCGGATATCCGAATGCCGGGCCACCGCTGCGGGCCGCCCCGTCGTCACCGTGAGCGGTACGCTGCGTGCGGTCGGCACGCAACCCGTCGGCGGAGCTCCCGCGCTGCGGGCCGAGCTCGACGACGGGACCGCGTCGCTGGACGTGGTGTGGCTGGGCCGTGACCGACTCTCCGGGGTGGTGCCCGGGCGTCTCCTGACCGCGTCCGGTCGGATGGCGAACCTCGACGGGCACCCGGTGCTCTTCAACCCCCGATACGAGCTACGACCTCCCGGAACGGAGAAGTGCGGGTGACCTCACTCGACAAGCAGGCCAACGAGACCCTGGCCCAGGGACTTCCGGACGCCGCGCGGACGGACGGGCCGCCCGTCGCCGACGAGCAGGCCACCAAGGCGGCGTTCTTCGACGCCTTCGGCGGCGTGCGGGGGATGGTGGAGACCACCGTCCCCGGCCTGGTGTTCGTGCTCTGCTACACCATCACCCGCGACATCCAGCTCTCCGCGATCCTGGCGCTCGCCATCACCGGCGTCATGTTCCTGGCCCGCCTGGTACAGCGGGGCCCCACCAAGCACGCCTTCACCGGCGTCTTCGGCGTGGTCTTCGGCGCGGTCTTCGCGATGATGACCGGCGACGCGAAGAACTTCTACCTGCCGGGAATGGTCTACACGCTCGGCCTCGGCATCGCCTACGTGGTGACCGCCGCCAGCGGCGTGCCGCTGCTCGGGCTCGTCCTCGGTCCGGTCTTCAAGGAGAACCTCTCCTGGCGGACCAGGAACCCGGGCCGCAAGCAGGCCTACGTCAAGGCCAGCTACGTCTGGGGCGGCATCCTGCTGGCCAAGTCGGCCATTACCTTCCCGATCTACTTCTGGGGCGACGCCACCCAGCTCGGCTGGCTCCGGGTGGCACTCGGCATCCCGCCCTTCCTCGTCGCCGTGTACTTCACCTGGGTGATCCTGGTGAAGGCGCCGCCGCCCATCGACGTCATCGCCGAGATGGAGGCGGAGGAGGCCGCGGAGGCGGCGACCGCCAAGGAGCAGGCGGCGCAGCGCGCAGCCGCGACGGCCCAGTCCGGCGAGACGGGCCCCGTCGAGGGGCCCGCCGCCGACGGTCCGGTCACAGGCGGACCCGAGCACCGCCCCGGGCCGCCGCCGGGCCACGGACACCAGGGGTAGCCGGGGCCGGACAGGACGGAACGCCGGGGCGCGGACGGCGGCGCGCGAGGCCGGTCTGCGAACCATTGACGGCCGGGGCCCAGGGGCCCCGGCCGTCGGTCTGTCCGCGGGCGGGACCGGCACGCGCGGCGCGGGGTGCGACGCACCGGTTCGCCGCCGCCGGGTGGCGGCCTGCACACCGGAGCTCCGGGCGATCAGTCCGGCGCTCGGTCGTTCCCTCGTTCCTCCCCGGTCTCGCCGCCCGCGGCGGGCTCGTCCACCGGACCGGGCTCGGCCACCCGATCGGGGCCGGCGACCCCCGCCGCGGGCTCCCGCGCCCGGTCACCCGCCGGGCCCGGGCCGTCCGCGACGTCCTCCGGTTTCGCCGCCGCCGCATGGCGCGCGCCCGTGGTGTGGCGCGGCGGGGCGAACAGCCCGGCGATCAGCTGCTCACCGCTGGTGGTCGCCACCAGCAGCAGCTCGTCGCCGGCCGCGAGGCGTTCGTCCCGCTCCGGCACCAGGACCCGGGAGCCGCGGACGATGGCGACCAGCGCCACGTCGCGCGGCCACGCCACCTCGCCGACCCCCGACCCCACCAGCGCGGCGTCCGCCGGCAGGGTCACCTCGACCAGGCCGGCGTCGCCCTGGCTGAACCGGAGCAACCGGACCGGGTCCCCGACGCTGACGGCCTCCTCGACCAGCGCCGACATCAGGCGGGGCGTGGAGACGGCGACATCGACGCCCCATCCCTCGTTGAAGAGCCACTCGTTCCGCGGGTCGTTGACGCGCGCCACGACGCGGCCGACCCCGAACTCGGTCCGGGAGAGCAGCGAGACGACCAGGTTGACCTTGTCGTCGCCGGTCGCCGCGATCACCGCGTCGTACCGTTCCAGCCCCGCGTCGTCCAGGGTGGCGATCTCGCAGGCGTCGGCGAGCAGCCACTCCGCGCGCGGCTCCCGCTCCACCTGCACCGCGTCGGGGGAGTGGTCCACCAGCAGGACCCGGTGGCCGTTGTCGGAGAGCTCGGAGGCGATCGAGACGCCGACCGCGCCCGCCCCGGCGATCATGACCCTCATCGTGCGTCCTCCTTCGGCCCGCTCAGCGCGGCGGCCTCCACCTCGGCCACCCGGTCGGAGTGCATCAGCACGTGCACGAGGTCGCCGTCCTGCAGCACGGTCCGGGAGTGCGGCAGCATCGGCTCCCCCAGACGGGTGAGAAACGCGACCCGCACGCCCGTTCGCTCCTGGAACTCGCTGACCCGCCGGCCGAACCACGAGTCCGCGACGGGAAGCTCCGCCAGCTCCAGCGAGCCGCCCGCGTGGCGCCACAGCGGCTCCGCGCCGGAGGGCACCAGCCTGCGCAGCATCTGGTCGGTGGTCCAGCGGACGGTGGCCACGGTCGGGATGCCCAGCCGCTCGTAGATCTCCGCGCGCCGTATGTCGTACACCCGGGCGGCGACGTTCTCCACACCGAAGATCTCCCGCGCCACCCGCGCGGCGATGATGTTGGAGTTGTCGCCGCTGCTGACCGCCGCGAACGCCCCGGCCTCGGCGACCCCCGCCGCGAGGAGGGTCGCGCGGTCGAACCCGGGACCGGTCACCGTGCGGCCGGTGAAGCCGGAGCCCAACCGCCGGAAGGCGGCAGGGTCGCGGTCGACGACCGCCACCGAGTGCCCGAGGTCCTCCAGGGCGGGCGCCAGCGAGGCACCCACCCGTCCGCACCCCATGATGACGATGTGCACGTGACCCCCGTGGCCGATGGTCCGATCCCAGCAAGCACACGGTAAGCCTCGGCAGGGACCGTCGCCGCCCCGCCACTCCCTTCCGCCCGGCGGCGCGCCCCGGTGCCCGCGTCCGCCCCGGTGACCGCGGGCCCGCCGCCCCCGCGGTGTGTCGAACGGTCCGCACCGACCGCGCCGAGGGCCCGGGCGGCACGGGGCCGCGCCGGTCGGTCGCGCCCGGCGAGGCCCTAGACTGAAGCGTCCCCCGGGTCCGGACCGGCCGCGAGCCACCGCGACGCCGGGCGGAACCACCCACACACCGCACCCCGCCACCGGCGAACGCCGTGCCGTGCGCGCGCCCGCAGCGCGCAGCGCGCACCGCGCCGGTCGGGGCCGACGCAACGGAGCCCCTTCCGATGACTTCCGACCGTGACACCGGCACCGACACCGTGACGCCCGCCGAGCAGGCCGCGTCCCTGGTCGGCACCGAGTACGAGGTGGAGGTCGGGCCGGTCGCGCACGGCGGTCACTGCGTGGCCCGCACCCCCGGCGGGCAGGTGCTGTTCGTGCGGCACACCCTTCCCGGTGAGCGCGTCCGGGTGCGGGTCACCGACGGCCGGGAGGATTCCCGCTTCCTGCGGGCGGACGCCGTCGAGGTCATCGAGGCCGACAAGGACCGCATCGAGGCGCCCTGCCCGTTCTCCGGGCCGGGGCGGTGCGGCGGCTGCGACTGGCAGCACGTGAAGCCCGGGCGCCAGCGGCGGCTGAAGGGCGACGTCCTCACCGAGCAGCTCGGCCACCTCGCGCGGATGACCCCCGAGGAGGCCGGTTGGGACGGCACCGTCGAACCGGCACCCGGTGACAAGCTGCCCGCCGGTGAGGTCCCCGCCTGGCGCACCCGCGTCCAGTACGCGGTCGACGCCGACGGCCGCGCCGGGCTCCGGCGCCACCGCTCGCACGAGGTCGAACCGATCGACCGCTGCCTGATCGCCGCCGAGGGCGTCAGCGAACTCGGCATCGAGGCCCGGGAGTGGCCGCAGATCGCCGCCGTCGACGCCATCGCGGCCACCGGTTCGCAGGACCGCCAGGTCGTCCTCACCCCCCGCCCCGGCGGGCGGCTGCCCATCGTCGAGCTGGACCGCCCCGTCTCGGTGATGCGCGTCAACGAGAAGGACAAGAAGGTGCTGCCGGTCCACGGCCGCAGCTTCGTCCGGGAGCGTGCCGACGACCGCACCTGGCGTGTCGGCGCCGGCGGCTTCTGGCAGGTCCACCCCCAGGCCGCCGAGCTGCTCATCGACGCGGTGATGCGCGGCCTCACCCCGCGCAAGGGCGAGAGCGCCCTCGACCTCTACTGCGGTGTCGGCCTCTTCGCCGGGGCGCTCGCCGACCGGGTCGGCGAGGAGGGCGCCGTGCTGGGCATCGAGTCCGGCAAGCGCGCCGTCGAGGACGCCCGCCACAACCTGGCCGACTACCCGCGGGTCCGCATCGAGCACGGCACGGTCGACAAGGTCCTGCCGCGCACCGGCATCAGCGAGGCGGACCTCGTCGTCCTCGACCCGCCGCGCGCCGGTGCCGGGAAGCGCACCGTCGAGCGCGTCGCGGCGCTCGGCCCGCGCCGCATCGCCTACGTCGCCTGCGACCCGGCCGCGCTCTCCCGGGACCTGGCCCACTTCCGCACCGCCGGCTACCGGCCGCGCTTCCTCCGCGCCTTCGACCTCTTCCCGATGACCCACCACCTGGAGTGCGTGGCGATCCTGGAGCCGGTCAAGAAGGAGGCCTGAGCGGCTTGTCCCGCCACGCGCCGTCGCCCGGCGGCGGCGCGCGGCCCGGCCCGGAGGGACGGTCAGACAGCGATCACGGCGACCCGTGTCCCGCACAGAGCGGTCAGGTCCTCCGGGTCGGACGTGAGCACGGTGGCAGGGCCGGGGGCGGCGAGCGCGGTCGCGGCAAGCATGGCGTCGATCGCGTGCTTGTGGCCGTGGAGTCCGGCGTCGGCGAGCAGCGCGGCGGCGTGCCGGGCGAGTGGGTCGGTGACGGGCTCCACGACCAGCCGGGAGAGGGTCCACTCCAGAGCGGGGCGGTTGATCCGCGGGTGCGCGACCTCGACCAAGGTGGCCGCGGAGGTGATGACCCGGAGGTCGTCGGCTCTGGCGAGCGCGAGCCAGGTGGTGGTGGCACGGTCACGCTGGACAGCCTTGGCCAGGCCTTCGCTGTCCAGTACGAGAGTGCCGCCCGGGACCGCGGTCGGAGCACGGGTCACGCGGCATCCGCCCGGCCCGGACCCTGCTGCAGTCGGGCCCGGTGGAGCTCCTCACGCAGAGCCTGGATCTCCTCCTCGGTGACGGGGCCGTGCTCCGCCTCACCGACCGCGATGAGTTCGTTGAGATTGTCGCGCTCGATCTGACGCGCGACCGCTGCGGCGACATAGGCGGAGAGGCCCGACGGCCCGCTGCGTGCGCGTGCTGCCTCGGCGATGTCCTGCGGCATGGTGATGGAGTACTTGCCGGTGGCTTCACTCATGCGACCCATCCTACCGGCGGTGTGCTGCCTGGTGGGTGAATCGGGCACCACGTTCCCGGGGCTGGGTGGGGCCGGGGCCGGCGTGGCCGTTCGCGCGGCCGGGCGTCGACGTCGCTTTCGGCGGCGGGGGTGAGGCCGGTGGGCAGACGAGCCCCCGGCCGCGCCTCGTTCTCTCGGCGTGGTGGCAGTCGACCGGGTCCGTGGTCGTCTCGGTGTCGTCGGGTGGCCAGGTAGGACTCCGCTCCCGCCGCACGTCGAACGTGCCGCCCAGTGGCGGCGGTGCGTCAGCTCTTCGCGGTGTCGTTCTCGCCCGTGTTCAGCTTCTCGCGCATCTTGCGCACCAGCTCCGCCTTGCGGTCGGCGGCGCCCTGGCGGTCGAGGTTGCGGTGCGGGCCGTTGTTCTGCTGCTCGGCGCGGGACCGCCGCTTGCGCTGGCCGCCGCCCTGGCCCACGGGATTGTTGATGTTCTTGCTGTCGGTCACGGGTTCTCCCGGTGGTGAGGTGAAGTGATCTGCGGATTCATCGGGGGGACGGGCGGCGACGCGACGTCGGGGGACGTCAGCGGGGGCCCGTCACGCTCACTCGTAGACCGGCGTCTGGAAGAACATGACGATGACGGTACCCGGTTCTCCGGGTCCCGCGCGCCACAGTTTCGCCGTCCCGGCCGGGATGGAGGTCGCCGGAGCCCAGGGGCGCGCGTGACGGTGGGGGCGCTCGCGGCCGGCGGCTGCCAGCGTCGTGAACTGCTCTCCTGAGAGACCGCGCCCCCGCGGGGTGCCGGCACGCGAGACGCCGTCAGCGCGGCACTTTCGGGCAGCACCGTGCGGCACGGGCCCGTCGTCCGCCGTGGGCGGCGACCGGCGTCGAGCAGGGTGGGGGTTGGTCGGAGCCGGTTCACTCCCGCTTATACATCAACCTGGTACATACGTTATCGTTGGTACATGTCCATGAAGCGAACCAATGTCTATGCCGATCCGGAGGACCTCGCCATCATCAAGGCGGCGGCCAAGCGGCGCGGCATCAGTGAGGCCGAGATCATCCGGCAGGGCATCCACCTCGCGGCCATGGCGAACCGGGTCTGGGACGAGCCTCTCTTCTCCCGCACTTTCGAGGGGGCCGGCCGCACGCTGGACAGGAGCGAGGTGCGTGACACGGTGGCCGATGCTGTACGTCACGAGACCGAAGCAGGCACCGCTGCGTGATCATCGTCATCGCGGATACGTCCGGGCTCCTCGCCGCGCTCGACTCCACCCACCCCGAGCACCAGGCGTCGAACGTAGCGATCATGGCCGCCGGTCTGTTGGTGATGTCGCCGCTGCTTCTTGCGGAGATCGATCACGTGGCCACTCGCGAACTCGGTCGTGAAGCCGCGCTCAGCGCTGTCGACGATATCCGGAACTGGATGCGTCGCGGCCGTGTCGTAGTCCCCGAGATCACGGAGGACCACCTGGGGGCCGCCCAGAGCGTGCGCGCCCGCTACCGGGGCCTCGACCTGGATCTGGCGGATGCGGTGAACGTGGCCCTCGCCGCCGACTTCGACACCGACGCGGTGCTCACTCTCGACCGTCGTGACTTCCGCGCGGTGCGCCCGCTGGGCCACCACAAGGCGTTCCGGCTGCTCCCGGACGATCTTCCGCTCTGACGTCCGGGCGTGATGCGCCCGAGGCATGATTTTTTCCGGCGTACCTCCGGACCGTGCCCGGGATGGCACCGTTCCGGCGACTCCTCATCCGGAGTGCGTGGTGATCCTGCAGGCTGCCGACGAGGAGGCGCCGATCTGCAGGCGCTGTCGCTTGATTCCGTGCGCTCCGGTCTCCGCTCTTCCACGCGCCCGACGATCTGATGCCCGCCACCGCCCGGGCGGATGTGGCAGCACCGTCGGGAGGAAGGCGCAGGGACCTGGAGTGCCAGGACCGGGGCACCGAGTTCACATTCCCCATTCGAGCCGTACCGGCTCGCGCGCCGCGGTCAGTGCCCCGTCGAAGTCCGCGAGACGTTCGGCCAGGGTGGCGGTGGCCACGCGCGGCGGGAGGGCAGCGGAGAACTTCAGGCCGCGGACGGCGCGTGGGTCGACGGTGGGCAGCGTGAGAGCGTCTCCGAGTTCGGCGCGAGCGGACTTCCAGTCGGCAGGGGAGAGGTCCTGGCGCAGGCGGAGATGGGTGTCGGTGGGCCGCTGGACGGGGTCGGCCAGGTTGCCGAGGGACGCGGCGAGGGTCGCGTTGGCGCGGTAGCCGGCCCAGGTCCACCAGCGGGTGGCATCGGCCTCGCGGACCACGAGAGTGCCGGCGGGGTGGACCTCGTGGGGGGCGCGATCGGTGCGCAGCTCGGCGAGGGCGGCGGTGGCGCGGCGGGTGAGCCGGACGTCCGGGTCGGTGCCGAGGAGGACGTCGCGCATGGCGCGGGTGAGGGTGAACGACAGGCCGCGTGGCTCGCCGCCCTGCCATTTGGCCACACCGCCGTCCTCGACGGGTTCGACGAAGGCACGGCGGCGGGCCCAGTCGATGAAGGTGACCTGCCAGCTGCGTCCGGCGAGCAGCAGGCGGCGCGGGCCGGGGCGTTCCTCGGTGAGCACGGTGGGGTCGGTGGTGCCGATCTCGGTGCGCCCGGCGAGGACGGTGAATTCGGGCGGCGCGGTGAAGGAAGCGGTGAGCTCCATGAAGTGGCGGCGGCCGAAGTGCTTCTCGGCCTCGGGGCCGATGAAGAGCATGCCGTCGTCGCTGTCCAGGAAGCCCTCGTCGATCAGGTGCGTCAGGAGCGGTGCGGCCGAGCGGTCGAAGGGCGCGAGGCCGTTCCACCGGTCCGGCCAGAGCCGGTCACCGATGCGGTGTTCCCGCAGGGTGAGCGCGAGCAGCTGCTGGGCAGCGACTCGTGCACTCGGCGGGGCAGGACGGGTTCCGGGTCCTGACCGTGCCGCAGCAGGGCGCCGAGACGGCGGTACGACGGCTGGCCGACCGGCCCTACGGGGCGGCGGTCGTCTCGGTGACCGAGCTGTTCCTGGCCGAGCTGCGCGCCGTGATCGCCGAGGCGGCCAAGCCGAACCGACGTGGGAGACCGTACTCAAGGCCGACGCCGCCGAGGCGGGCACCCCGGCACCACCAGCAGTTGCGGGTCCGTACGGACAAGGCGTGGGGACGCGTCGAGCCGCTCCTTCGCGAGCGTCTGGCCCAGTCCGGCGGCCCGCTGCTGCTCACCGACACCGCGGCGCTCGCCCGTTACGACGCCTTCGACCTTCTGGGCCCACTCGCGGAGGAGTCCCGGCAGGGCGGCAGCCCGCTGTGGCTGCTGGTCGCCCAGTCCGACCCGGCGCGGGCGCCGAGGCTGGCGGGGCAGAACGTGCTGTACCAGGCCGGGTTCGACGAGTGGATCGTCGTGCCGGACGCGTGGGTGGCGCGGAAACATCTGCCGCCGGACGCCGCCTGACGTACGGCGGATCGCCGCCCCTTCTCTCCGCTTTTCCTTCTCGCATCGCCTTCTAGTCACCACTTCGGGAGCAGTTCGTGATCGACCGCAAGAGCCTCCTCAGCGATCTGCAGAAGCAGTTCAAGGCGGCAGAGACCGACCTGGACGCACAGGTCAAGGTCGTTCCCGCGGTCGGGGCACGGCTGCGCGGTGAGTACGACCAGGCGAAGAAGCTGGGGCGGAGCCGAACTCGCAGTTGGGCCGTTCCGTCAGTAGTCGCTGGTCGAACAATGCGCGGATGCAGGGCTCGGGCTGCAGCAGACCAGAGATGACCGTGCACTCGTACGAGTAGAGAGAGATGGCGGACTCCTCGACGGCCGCCCATTCCAGGAACCACGAGGCCAGGCCCGTCTTCCGGGTGAGGCTCTTCGCCGCCGCGTGGAGCACCTTCGAGGCCGGCGATCCGAGGGCGTCGTCCGACCGTTCGAGCAGGTCCCGCGGCGGGAACCGGCGGCCTTGCTCGATCTCGGCGACCTACGCGGGGGAGTACCGCACCATGGGAGCCAACTGCTCCTGGGTGAGGCGCGCTTCCTCGCGAAGCACCTTCAGCACCGCGCCGAAGGTCTTGAGACTGTCGGAGACTGGTTCGCTCTCGCCGCGCCGCCCGCCGGTGCCGACGCCCTCCGCCCCGTTCCCGTTGTCCGTCGCCACCGCAGCCGTCTTCCCCTGTGCTGTCGGGCCACGCCCGCTCCGTCGCCGCGCCCGCCGGACGCCGCTGGGCGTCCCGCACAGCGCGAACCGGAACATCATCACGCACAGCTATCGACCCGGTCCAACGGGTCGACTGGACAGTGTGCGCTGTGCCAGCGGTGGCCCTCCCCGGCGGAGGGTCGCCTGGGCAGGGCGACCGTCATGCCAGCACCTGCACCACATCTCCCAGGCGTCACTCCGGCCCCCTCGCGCCGGTAGCCGCCGCGCCCCCGGCGGATCGGCCGGGCGTGTTCACGCGGCGCTTCCCCGCGACCCGGCGGGGCGCCCGTCTCGCGCGGTTGCTCACCGGGCACCACCTCGGCAGGTGGGGCCACCCCCGTGGCGGCGAGCTGCACGACACCGTCGTCCTGGTCGTCGCCGAACTGGTCACCAACGCGGCGCTGCACGGGCGCGTCCCCGGGCGGGACTTCCTGCTGCGTCTCGACCACGACACGGCGCGGGGCGTCATGCGCGTCGAGGTGAGCGACACCCACCCGGCGCAGCCCGCACGGGCAGCTCCCGGCGAGGGCGACAGCGGTGGTCGCGGCCTGCTGCTGGTCGACGCGCTGACCGTCGCCTGGGGGGTTCGCAGCCGCCGCAGCCCCGGCAAGACCGTCTGGGCCGAGTGCGCCACCGCGCCCCGCCCTCCGAGAGGGCCCGGGGCCACGAAGCGGACCAGTCGGCCGCGGACCGCCCGGGGACAGCACCCGGGCAGGGGAGGAACGGCGGGTGAGTGCGGCGTTCACGGCTGCCCGTTTGTCTCTACGTCCGATCCGCTCGCCACGGCACGCTCGTGCGGAGCGCCGGTGGCCGTCCGGCGACCGACGACACCGAGGAGGGACGGACATGTCCGAACACCCCGAGACCGTGTTCCGCGTGGTGCTCAACGACGAGGAGCAGTACTCGATCTGGCAGGCCGACCGCGACCTGCCCGCCGGGTGGTACGCGGAGGGCACGGAGGGCACGCGGCAGGAGTGCCTGGACCACATCGGGCGGGTGTGGACGGACCTGCGGCCCGCCAGCCTGCGCCGCCGGTCCGACAGCGGCGCCGTGGGCGCGGCGGCCGGGGCGGTCGCGGAGCAGGGCCGAGAGAGCACCCCGGTCTGAGCAGCGTCGCCAACCCGAGGAGAAGCCCCGCGATGACCATCATCTCCCAGACCATGCCCCGACCCACCGCCGTGGCGGCCGTGGCCGCCGCCGACGAGAACACCCCGGTCGCCGTCGGCTACGGCGACGACCGCACGGGGGTCCTCACCGCGGTCGGGTCGACACCGCTGGTGCGGCTCACCCGGCTGCTGCCCGGCGCCCGGTTCCGGATCTGGGCCAAGCTCGAGTCGTCCAACCCCGGCGGCAGCATCAAGGACCGTTCCGCGTACGTGATGCTGAGCCACGCGATCGCCACCGGCGCGGTCGTGCCCGGCAGCGGGACGGTGGTCGAGTCGAGTTCGGGCAACCTCGGGATCGGCATGGCCCAGGCGTGCCGCGCCCTCGGGCTGCGTTTCGTCTGTGTGGTCGACCCCCGCACCAACCCCCAGAACATCGCGATCATGCGGGCACTCGGCGCGGCCGTGCACCTGGTGACGGCACGCGACTCCGCCACCGGCGAGTACCAGCCGGTGCGGATCGAGCGGGTCCGGGAGCTGGTCGCCTCCCTGCCCGGGGCGTACTGGCCCAACCAGTACGCCAACCCCCGCAACGGCTGGGCCCACCGGGTCACCATGCGCGAGATCGAGGACGAGCTCGGCCGCGCCCCCGACCACCTGCTGTGCACCATCAGCTCCTCCGGCACGCTGCGCGGCTGCGCCGACTGGATCCGCGAGCGGGGCCACGCCACGCGGGTCGTGACCGTGGATGCGGAGGGCAGCGCCATCTTCGGGCCGCCGACGGGCCGACGGCTGCTCCCCGGTCACGGCGCCGCCGTCCGCCCGCCGCTGTTCCGCAGCGGGCTCGCCGACGAGGTGATGCACGTCAGCGACCTGGACAGCGTCGTCGGCTGCCGCCGACTCGCGCTTTCGGAGGGGCTGCTTCTCGGCGGCTCCTCCGGTGCGCTGGCGACCGCGCTCGACCGGATGAGCGACCGGGTGCCGGAGGGCTCGGACTGCGTGCTGGTGATGCCCGACCGCGGTGAGCGGTACCTGGACACGATCTACGACGACGCCTGGGTGAAGGCCCAGTTCGGAGAGGTGACGCACCTGTGGAAGGACGAGATGGCGGGAGCGGGGCGATGCTGACGCTCGGCAACGCGGATGTGAGACGGATCCTCGACGGCAGGGAGAAGGAACTCCTGAGCGCCGTGCGCGACGCCTACCTGCAGCACGAGGCGGGGCGCAGCGCGCTGCCGCACTCCGTCTTCCTGCGGTTCCCCGGTGACGACCGCAACCGGATCATCGCGCTCCCCGCCCACCTCGGTGGGGAGGAGCCGAAGGCCGGCATCAAGTGGATCTCCTCGTTCCCCGGCAACGTCGCGCGGGGCCGGGAACGGGCCTCGGCCGCCATCATCCTGAACTCGATGGAGACCGGCGTCCCGGAGGCGTTGGTCGAGGGATCGACCATCTCGGCCCGCCGTACCGCGGCGAGCGCGGCGCTGGCCGCCGGATCCCTGCCGCCGGGGGGCGGCGCGGAGACGGGGGCGGCCCTCGTGGGCTGCGGCGTCATCAACTACGAGGTGCTGCGGTTCCTGCTGGTGGTCAGGCCGGAGATCACCGAGATCACCGTCTTCGACCTGGACGCCGAGCGCGCCGCCGGTTTCCGCGACCGCTGTGCGGCGGAGCTGGCCGGCGACGGGCGGACGGTACGTGTCGCCTCCGACATCGAGGAGGCGCTGGGCGCGCACCGCCTGGTCTCGCTCGCCACGACGGCGACCGTCCCCCACCAGGACCTGGCCGCGTGTGCCCCGGGCACGCTGGTGCTCCATGTCTCGCTGCGGGACGTGACCGTTCCCGCGGTGCTGGCGGCGGTGAACATCGTGGACGACCTCGACCACGTCTGCCGCGCGGAGACCTCCGTGCACCTGGCCGAGCAGGCCACCGGTGGCCGGGGGTTCGTCTCCGCGACGCTCGGCGGTCTGCTCTCGGCCGGTGCCTCGCTGCCGCGCGACCCGGAGCGCGTCACGTTGTTCTCGCCGTTCGGCCTGGGCGTCCTCGACCTCGCCGTGGCCGACCTGGTGCTGCGGGCAGCCCGGGCGGAGGGTGTGGGCACCCGCGTCGAGGATTTCCTCCCGCCGCCGGTCACGCCCGTTTGAGCGGCGCGGCGCGGGGCGACGGGGCCGGCTCCGGCGGCGTCGGTGCTGCCGGAGGTGCCGGAGCTGCCGGAGCTGCCGGTTCCGCCGGTTCCGCCTGCGACCTCGTCGAGGCCGGGCCCCGGGGCGTGCCGGCCCCGGGTCGGGCCACCGC
>NZ_JAAVJC010000019.1 GCF_012033785.1 Streptomyces bohaiensis | reverse complement strand
GGGTGGCCGGGTCGGTCACCTGCGCCGGGTGCGGGCGGGGCCGGACTGCGGAAGAAGCACCGGCGGGACGGCGCCGGGGCGGTCGCCGGACGGCCGTGGTGGCGGGCGGCGATGACGGTGTGTCGTGGGTGGGGGGACGGCGGGGGTGGGCGATGGGTGGCGGGGGTGGGTGGTGGGTGGTGGGTGGTGGCCGACGGTGGTTGCCGCGGTGGCCGGCCCCGGGTCCGGCGGTGCGTGCCCCGCGTCGGGTGCAGCGGGAGAGGATCTTGAGGAGGACGCTGCGACCGGGGGGGGTGGTGCCGGGGTGCCGGGGCCGCGGGGCGGCCGGCGCCGGGGCTGCCTCGTCTCAGGGGGCGAGGACGGCCCGGTCCGCTGCCAGCAGGTCCACGACGTACCGGGCGTAGATCCCGGCGATGTCGACCCCGTGGGTCTCGGAGGAGCGGGCGAACTCCGGGTTGGCGTTGACCTCGATGACGGTGGTCTCGCCGGTGTGGCGGTCCTCCATGAGGTCCACGCCGTAGAAGCCGGGGCCGAGCGCGGCGACGACCCGGTCGCACAGCGCCCGCATGGTGTCGGAGATCTCGACGCGTTCGACCCGCGCGCCGAGGTGGGTGTTGGTGCGCCAGCTCTCCGAGGCCCGGCGGATGGCGACGACGGGTTGCGCCCCGACGACGACGATCCGCAGGTCGTGCCCCGGTTTGTCGACGTACCGCTGCACCAGGACGGGGAAGAGCTTCCCCGCCGCGTCGGCGGACTCCCGGCCGCCGGTCCATGCCTCCAGTTCCTGCTCGGTGGAGAGACGGGTGACCCCGCGCCCCCAGGAGCCCGAGACCGGCTTGACCACCACGGGCCAGCCGAACTCGTGCGCCGCCTCCTGCACCTGCTCGTAGGTGTAGGCGTGACGGGTGTCGGGGTGGGCGATGCCGTGCCGGGCGAACATCAGGGCCTGCAGGCCCTTGTCGTTGCAAGTCTCGATCGCCGTGGGGGTGTTGAGGGTGGCGACCCCGGCCTGGTCCAGCCGGCGGGCGGTGCCGATGGCCTCCCGGTGCGAGAGGTTGCGCAGCACCGCCAGTCGGGGCCGTTCGCCGCGTTCCGAGAGCACCTCGGCCATGTCCGGTTGGAGGACCGGACGGGCCGTCAACCCCTGGTCGCGCAGGGCGTCCAGGAGTCGACGCTCGTCGGGGCGCAGCACGGTCACCGACAGCAGGACGTCGGTGGCTGCGGTCGTCATTCGCCCCAGTCCTCCTCGACCTCGGGGGCCAGGGAGACCTCGTAGCCGGCGTCGGAGGCGGCGGTCAGCTCGTGCTCCTGACCGCAGGTGCCGCACTCCACGATCTCCCCCTTCTCGGAGCCGCCCTCGATGGCGAGCTCGCTGTCGCAGACGAGGCACACCGCGGCCGTTGTGACGGTGGTCGACATGGATCAGCCCTTCCGTTCGGTTTCAGGTGGCGACGTACTCCGCCGGTCGTCCCGGCCCGGTGGCTCCCGGACCGCTCTTCCCTGCGGCACTCACGAAGTTACGCTCGGCGACCGGGAGGGCGCACTACGGAAACACGAATCCCGCGACGAAGCCGCAGGTGGGAGGGGGTGGGCAATCCGCCGCGGCCCGGGTCGGCACCGCTGCACCGGGGTGCTGGCGGCGCCGAGCTCCCCCGCCGGGCGCCGAGTCGGGGCGCTCGGCACCCGACCGCGGCGCGACAGGATCTAGGAAGGGTCCTCCGCCACCGACCCCGCAGTCGTGGTGCGGGACGCCGCCTCGGTGACGGGGGCGCCCGGGATCGTCAGGGTCGCGAGGACGTCGTCGGGAGCGAGCGCAGGGAGCAGGCAGCGCAGCATCTCCTCGATGCGCTCGGGCAGGTCGGACCAGCTGTCCGCGAGCCGCGACATGGTCTGGGTTCCCGTGAAGGCGGCGACGATCACCCGCGCGAAGGTGTCCACGTCCACCCCGGGACGCAGCTGGCCCATCTCCCGGGCGGTCTCCAGGCAGTCCGCGAAGCGGGAGGACCACCAGCCGTAGATCGAGTAGTCGAGGAGGTTGGCCTCGCTCTGCTCCACGGCCAGCCGTACCCCGGCGCGCAGCAGCACGTCCGAGCGCATGGTGACGGCGATGTGCCGGCAGAGGTCCACCAGGTGCTGGAGTCCCCGCGTGCCGATCTCCAGCTCCAGTCCGTCGGCCTGACCGACGATCACCGCTCGCGCGAGATCGTCCTTGGACGCGAAATGGAAGTACATCGCGCCCGTCGTCACCCCTGCCCGCCGGAGGATCGCGTTGAGCCCGACCCCGTGGTAGCCGTGCTGGTCGAACAGCTCGGCGGCCGCGGTGATCAGTGCCCTGCGCGTCCGCTCCGCGCGCTCCTGCCGAACCCGTGCCATCGACCGGCCCCCTGCACCGTGGACAAAAAAAGAGAACAACCTCTATGTTATTCCACGCACCACGTCGCGACAGATGGAGCACCACGCGCCGACCGCACGCACCCGATGCCCCGAGCGGGCCCCGCGTACCGCATCGGTCCTGCCGGTGACGACCACGGGCCCACCCGCCACACCCGCACGCACGCGCACGGCCGGGCACGGCATCCGGCGCGCCGGCGCGGCCCCGCCCCATGACCGGTCGGCCCGCCGACCACCCCGAACGGCGCAGCCCCACCCTCGACACCTGGAGACGACATGGACCGCGGTGCATCCTCCCTGCGCGGCGTGGCACGGGTGGTCGTGCTCGCCCTGCTGTGGGGCTCGACCTTCCTCTGGATCGACCTGGCGCTGCGCGGCCTCTCGCCGCTGCAGGTGACGTTCGCCCGCTGCGCGGTCGGCTCCCTGGTACTGCTCGCGGCGTGCCGGCTCGCCGGGCACCGCCTCCCGCGCGGCCGCGGGACCTGGCGCCACCTCGTCGTCGCCGCGTTCTTCTGCAACGCCCTGCCGTTCGCGCTGTTCAGCCTCGGACAGCAGACTGTCGACTCCGGCATGGCCGGCGCCCTCAACGCGACCACCCCGCTGTGGACGATCGCCCTCGCCCTCGTACTCGGCGCCGAACGCGCCCCCCACGCGGGGCGGTCGGTCGGGCTCCTCCTCGGGTTCGCGGGCACCGTCGTGCTGTTCGCCCCCTGGCAGGCCACCGGTGCCGCCGGGTGGGGCACCCTGGCGATCCTGGGGGCCGCCGCCAGCTACGCCGTCGCCTTCACCTACATGGGCCGCACCCTGGTGCGGCGCGGCACCCCCACCCTCTCGCTCTCCGCCGCCCAACTCCTCGCCGCCGCCGGCCTCACCGCGACCGCCATGCCGCTCGGCGGCGGACTCGCCCCCTTCGACCCCACCCCCACGGTCGTCGTCGCCGCTCTCGTCCTCGCCGTCCTCTGCACCGCGCTGACCTTCCACCTCACCTACCGCATCATCAACGACGAGGGCGCCACCAACGCCGCGGTCGTCGGCTACCTGCTCCCCGTCGTCTCCGTGCTGCTCGGCGTCACCGTCCTCGGGGAGCAGCTCCATCCCCGGCTGCTGATCGGCATGGCCGTCGTCCTCGTCGGCGTCGCACTCACCCGCCGCTTCCCCGCGCGCGGTGCGACGCCACCGGCGGAGGCGGGCGCCGGCGACCTCCCGGCGGCGGAGGACGCGGCCGCCCCCGCGGTCCCGGACTCCCCGGACGGCCCGGACGGCCCGGACTCCCCCAGCGACGGCGCACTGCTCTCCGGCCGAGGCACCCCCTGAGCCGCAGGCCGACGAGGCGGCGCACCCGCTTCGTCGCACGGACGGCGAACGGCCGCCCGACCCGCTCCACGGCAGGTCGGACGGCCTCTCGTCGGACGCGTCAGACGTTGAAGCGGAACTCCACCACGTCGCCGTCGCGCATGACGTAGTCCTTGCCCTCCATGCGGGCCTTGCCCTTGGCGCGGGCCTCGGCGACGGAGCCGGCCTCGACGAGGTCGTCGAAGGAGATGACCTCGGCCTTGATGAAGCCCTTCTGGAAGTCGGTGTGGATCACACCGGCCGCCTCGGGGGCGGTGTCGCCCTTGTTGATGGTCCAGGCCCGGGACTCCTTGGGGCCGGCCGTCAGGTAGGTCTGGAGGCCGAGGGTCTCGAAGCCGACACGGGCCAGGGTGGCGAGGCCGGGCTCCTCCTGACCGACGGACTGGAGCAGCTCCAGCGCCTCCGCCTCGTCGTCCAGCTCGCCGAGGTCGGCCTCCAGCTTGGCGTTGAGGAAGACGGCCTCTGCCGGGGCGATGAGCGCGCGCTGCTCGGCCTTGAAGGCGTCGTCGGTCAGCTCCTCCTCGTCCACGTTGAAGACGTAGAGGAAGGGCTTGACGGTCAGCAGGTGCAGCTCGTGCAGCGGTTCGGCGCGCTCGGTGCCCTGGCGGATGCCGGCGGAGAAGAGGGTGCGGCCCTCCTCCAGGATCTCCTTGGCCTCCTCGACGGCCTTGACCACCGGCAGCCGGTCCTTGCGGATCCGGGACTCCTTCTGGAGCTTCGGCAGCACCTTCTCGACCGTCTGGAGGTCGGCGAGGATCAGCTCGGTGTTGATGGTCTCGATGTCGCTCTTGGGCGACACCTTGCCGTCGACGTGGACGACGTTCTCGTCCTTGAAGGCCCGGATCACCTGGCAGATGGCGTCCGACTCGCGGATGTTCGCCAGGAACTTGTTGCCCAGCCCCTCGCCCTCGCTGGCACCCCGCACGATCCCGGCGATGTCGACGAAGTCGACGGTGGCGGGCAGCACCCGCTCGCTGCCGAAGATCTCGGCGAGCCTGGTCAGGCGGGCGTCGGGGACACCGACGACGCCGACGTTGGGCTCGATCGTCGCGAACGGGTAGTTGGCCGCCAGCACGTCGTTCTTCGTGAGGGCGTTGAAGAGAGTCGACTTGCCGACGTTCGGCAGTCCGACGATTCCGATCGTGAGGGACACGTGGGACTTCCCGTTCGGGTGGTTGCTGACAGGGCCGGTCGCCCATTCTAGGGGGGCGGCTCCCGACACCTCCCACCTCGTCCTTCTGTCGACTCATCGGCAAATGGGATGAAAAGGGCGCGCCATTGCGCCATCGCGGGCGGCCCGGCCCGTACGTTGGTGCCCGTGGAGTACAGCACCAGCACCACCCGCCCGCCCCTGCCGCGCCCGGCCGCCGGGGCGGCCGGCGTGCCCCGGCCCGCCCGGGCGAAGACGCCGGACCCGCAGCGCGGCCGCCCCGCCCCCCGCGCACGCGAGGGAACCGCGCGCCCCCGGCCGCCCCTGCTCGACGCACTCGCGCGTCTCCCCCGCCCGAAGCTGACGGGTCTGGGGTGCGGTGTGATCGCGATCGGCTCGATGCTGGTCGGCGGCTGGTTCAGCCGGATCCTGGGCGGCGCCCCCGTGCTGTACGGGCTGCTCTTCGTGCTGGTCTCGGTCGCCGTGGCCGCCTGGGTGCGGCCGGTGGACCTGATCTGCGCGCCGGTGGCGGTCCCGATCGCCTACGCGGCGGGGCTGATCGTCAGCGGCGGACTCTACGAGCTGTTCACCGAGCTGGCCGTGGGCGCCCCCTGGCTCTTCGCGGGCACCCTGGCCGCGGTGGGGATCACCCTGGGACGCCAGGTCACCGTCATGGCGGGGCGTATCAGGCGCCGTCGGGAGAACGCCGCCCGCGCCGCCGCCGCTGCGCAGCAGCAGCGGGGCTGATCCCGGCACCGCGCCCGCGGCCGCCGGCCGCCCTGCGCAGTCACCGCGAGCACGCCCGCGGCAGGCAGCGGCCACCCCTCCCGCAGCAGCGCACCGCCCCGTGCCGTTCCCCGGCACGGGGCGGTGCGTTGCTGCGGCGGCGCGCTGTGACGCGGGCGGCGGCCGGCCGTGGCTCAGGCGCTGTCGCGGACCTTCTCGGCGGCCTCGGCGCGCAGGTCGCGGCGCAGCTCCTTCGGGAGCGAGAACTGGATCGACTCCTGCATCGGCTGCACGACCTCGACGTCGCCGAAGCCGCGCTCGGCGAGCCACTCCAGCACACCCTCGACCAGCACGTCGGGCACGGAGGCACCGGAGGAGAGGCCGACGGTGGTGACCCCCTCCAGCCAGCTCTCGTCGATCTCGCCCGCGTTGTCGACCAGGTGACCCGCGCCGGCACCGGCGCCCAGCGCCACCTCGACCATCCGCACCGAGTTGGAGCTGTTCTTCGACCCGACGACCAGCACCAGGTCGGAGTCGGCGGCGATCTGCTTGATGGCGGTCTGCCGGTTCTGCGTGGCGTAGCAGATGTCGTCGCTGGGCGGGCTGATCAGGTTCGGGAACTTCTCCTTCAGCGCCCCGACCGTCTCCATGGTCTCGTCCACGGAGAGGGTCGTCTGGGAGAGCCAGACCACCTTGGACTCGTCCCGGACCTCGACGCCCGCGACGTCGCCGGGGCCGTCGACCAGCTGGATGTGCTCGGGGGCCTCGCCGGAGGTGCCGATGACCTCCTCGTGGCCCTCGTGGCCGATGAGGAGGATGTCGTAGTCGTCCTTGGCGAAGCGGATGGCTTCCTTGTGGACCTTGGTGACCAGCGGGCAGGTCGCGTCGATCGTGGCGAGCTTGCCGCGCTCGGCCTCGCGGTGCACCTCGGGGGCGACGCCGTGGGCGGAGAAGATGACGATCTCGCCCTGCGGGACCTCGTCGGTCTGCTCGACGAAGATCGCGCCCTTCTTCTCCAGCGTCTTCACGACGTACTTGTTGTGCACGATCTCGTGCCGGACGTAGATGGGCGGACCGTACTGCTCCAGCGCCTGCTCGACAGCGATGACGGCGCGGTCCACACCCGCGCAGTAACCACGGGGGGCGGCGAGCAGGACACGGCGTGGGGCGGAAGCGCTCATGGCCCCCATGGTAGGGCCCGTCGGGGGCGAACCCCGGGCCCGGTCTCCGCTTTCACGCCCCCGGGGGTTGTCGGCGGGCCCCGCTAGCCTGGCGTCATGGCTCTACAGACCTCCGCCGACGACCCGGTACCGGTCGCCAGGATCTCGCGGCTCATCGGCGAATGGATCGACCGCCTCGGCGGGGTGTGGGTGGAGGGGCAGATCACCCAGCTCAGCCGCCGCCCCGGCGCGGGAGTGGTGTTCTTCACGCTCCGGGACCCCTCCCAGGAGATCTCCCTCACCGTCACCTGCTTCCGCGGGGTGTTCGACCAGGTCGCGGACGTGGTGTCCGAGGGCGCGCGGGTCGTGGTGCACGGCAAGCCGGAGTGGTACGCCCCCCGCGGGCAGCTGTCGCTGCGCGCCGCGGAGATCCGCCCGGTGGGCGTCGGCGATCTGCTGGTCCGGTTGGAGCGGCTGAAGCGGGCGCTGGCCGCCGAGGGACTGTTCGCCGCCGACCGCAAGCGGCCGCTGCCGTTCCTACCGCGCCGGATCGGCCTGGTGACGGGCCGGGCGTCGGCGGCGGAGCGGGACGTGCTGGAGAACGCGCGGCTGCGCTGGCCCGCCGTAAGCTTCGACGTCCGCAACGTCGCGGTGCAGGGCGTGCACGCGGTGGCGCAGGTGGTGGAGGCGGTGCGGGCGCTGGACGCCGACCCGGCGGTCGACGTGATCGTGGTGGCGCGCGGCGGCGGCAGCGTCGAGGACCTGCTGCCGTTCTCCGACGAGCGGCTGGTGCGCACCGTCGCGCAGTGCGTGACGCCGGTGGTCTCGGCGATCGGCCACGAGCCGGACTCGCCGCTGCTGGACCTGGTCGCGGACGTCCGCGCCTCGACGCCGACGGACGCCGCCAAGCGCACCGTCCCCGACGTCAACGAGGAGTTGACGCGGGTGACGCAGCTCGGGGACCGGGCGCGGCGCGCGATGGAGACCTTCCTCGACCGGGAGGAGCGCGGGCTGGCCAACGCGCTGTCGCGGCCCGCGATGGCCGAGCCGCACCGGGTGCTCGACGCGCAGCAGGAGCGGCTGGCGGAGCTGCGGCTGCGGGCCCGACGCTCGCTGTCGCACGGACTGGACCGGGCGGCGGACGACCTGCGGCACACCCTGGCGCGGGTGCGGGCGCTGTCCCCGGCGGCGACGCTGGAGCGCGGCTACGCGGTGCTGCGGCGACCCGACGGCACGGTGATCCGGGACGCCGCGGCGGTGGCACCGGAGGAGGAGCTGCACGCACGGCTGGCCGAGGGCGAGCTGTCGGTGGTGGCCCGCGGCGCTGTCAGCCCTCCCGCTTAGGCTGGCGCCCATGACGGAAACGGACGCCGAGACCGCGCTCGGCTACGAACAGGCCCGCGACGAGCTGGTCGAGGTGGTGCGGCGGCTGGAGGCCGGCGGCGCCACCCTGGAGGAGTCGCTGGCGCTGTGGGAGCGCGGCGAGGAGCTGGCCCGCATCTGCCGCCACTGGCTGGAGGGTGCCCGGGCCCGGCTGGACGCGGCGCGGCCCGAGGACGGCGCCGGGAGTGGCACGCCGCGTCCGGGTGAGGGCGACGGCTGAGCCCTTCCGAGGGCCGGGTTCGGCGCGGCGGCTCGGCCGCGGCGCGCCCGCTGCCCGGCTGTCCCGCGAGCCGTACGACGGCCGCGGCACCGGGCGGCTCACCGCGCGCGGCGGTGCCGTGCCGGCCGCCGGTCCGGCGGCCGGGCGCTCCCTCTTACTGGTTGGGGTGCGGCGCGAGCGCGGCGGCGAACGCCTCCAGCTGCGCGGCGCCGGCGGTGCCGGTGACGACGGTGGTGACGTCGCCCTCCTCCGACACGAGGGCGTCGTACTTGCTGCCGGCGTGGACGGCCCACTCGCGGCCGTCGACGGTCACGGTCTCGCCGGTGTCCTGGGCGCCCTGGGAGAAGTCGTGGACGAAGGCCCGGGCCGGTCCGTCGGCCTGCCCCAGGGCGACGTACTCGTTGTCGGGGTCCATGAAGCCGATGCGCCACAGGGCGCCGTGGTCGGAGCTCTGCCGGTACCGCACCGAGGTCGCGCGCCACCCCTCGTCCAGGTCCTCGGGGACGACCAGCTCGTAGGGTGCGGCGCGGGACGCGGTGCTCGCCTCGACGGCGTAGTCGACCGCCCGGACGGGGTCCTGTCCGGTGTCGGTGGGCTGGACGACGTAGAAGAACAGCGCGCCGACGGTGATGACCGCCATCGAGAGCAGCATGTCCCGCACGGTCTTGAGCTTGCGCGGCTGCTTCGCCCCGCCCCGGTCCGCCCCGCCCTGCGCCGCGGCGGACGCGGTGCCCTGCGGGGGTGTCGCCGGGGCGGTCGCCCCCTCCTCGCGCGCGGTGATCCCGTCGCTGTCGCGGTCCGGGTCGCCGGCCGCGCCGACGGGCTGCTGGGACGGAGTGTTGTTCTCTCTCACCACACCCCCATCGTCCCGTATGCCGGGTGCTGCTCCCCCACCACCCCCTCGCTGCTCATCCGTGGGCCGACATGCTCAGTTGTCCGGGCGGCGGCTAGAGTCGAGAGGTCCCCGAACTCCACGGTCCCGGCGCGCGTACCGGCCCGCCCGCGCGAAAGGTTGTGTGCCCATGTCCGACCACCATCTCCCGTCCCCGCTCGAGGTCAGCCCCGAGGCTCCCGACCGCAACCTCGCCCTGGAGCTGGTCCGCGTCACCGAGGCCGGCGCGATGGCCTCGGGTCGCTGGGTCGGCCGCGGCGACAAGAACGGCGCGGACGGTGCCGCCGTCCGCGCGATGCGCACCCTGGTCTCGACCGTCTCGATGAACGGCGTGGTCGTCATCGGCGAGGGCGAGAAGGACGAGGCGCCGATGCTGTTCAACGGCGAGCGCGTCGGCGACGGCACCGGACCGGAGTGCGACGTCGCCGTGGACCCGGTCGACGGCACCACGCTGACCGCCAAGGGCATGAGCAACGCCGTCTCCGTGCTGGCGGTGGCCGACCGGGGGGCGATGTTCGACCCCAGCGCGGTCTTCTACATGGACAAGCTGGTCACCGGGCCCGAGGCGGCCGAGTTCGTCGACATCGACGCCCCGGTCGCGGTGAACATCCGGCGGGTCGCCAAGGCGAAGGGCGGCACCCCGGAGGACGTCACCGTCTGCGTGCTGGACCGCCCCCGCCACCAGGACCTCGTCCGCGAGATCCGCGAGGCCGGCGCCCGCATCCGGTTCATCTCCGACGGCGACGTCGCCGGGGCCATCGCCGCCGTCCGCGACGGCACCGGCGTGGACCTGCTGCTCGGCATCGGCGGCACACCGGAGGGGATCATCGCCGCCTGCGCCATCAAGTGCCTGGGCGGCACCATCCAGGGGAAGCTCTGGCCGCAGGACGACGCCGAGCGCCGCCAGGCGCTGGACGCCGGGCACGACCTGGACCGGGTGCTGCACACGGACGACCTGGTCTCCGGCGAGAACGTGTTCTTCGTCGCCACCGGCATCACCGACGGCGACCTGCTGCGCGGCGTGCGCTACCGCGCGGAGACCGCCACCACGCAGTCGCTGGTGATGCGGTCCAAGTCCGGCACGATCCGGCAGATCGACTCCACCCACCGGCTCTCGAAGCTGCGCGCCTACAGCGCCGTCAACTTCGACCAGCCGCGCTGAGCCGTCGCCGCGACGACGAGGGAGCCACAGGGACCACAGGGGCGTCGGGGCAGCAGTCGCGACCGACGGGGACCGGGGTCGCGGCGCCCCCGGCCCCGGGCGGCGCCCCTCAGGCGGCCTCGGCGGACTGCCGCCGACGCCGCCTGCCGAGCACCACGCGCCGCTCGGCGGCGGTGAGGCCGCCCCAGACGCCGTAGGGCTCCGGCTGCAGCAGCGCGTGCTCCCGGCACTCCAGCAGCACGGGGCAGCGGGCGCAGACCGACTTGGCCGCCGCCTCCCGGGAGAGCCGCGCGGCCGTCGGCTCCTGCGAGGGCGCGAAGAAGAGCCCCGCCTCGTCCCGCCGACAGGCGGCCTCGGAATGCCACGGGCCGGCGAGGTCTCTCCGTAGCCGCGGGGACGGCACGGCGGTGGACCACTGTGGCTCGTGAGGCGTTTGCAGCACGGTCAACTCCTGACGACGGCGTACGGGGTCGCTCTGCTGGGCTGACTGACCACCACCCGCAGGCCTGGGTGACCGACCGCGGCAGGGCGCCGCTGATCGGCCATACGAGTGACGGTCCTCCCTGCCCTACCCGCTGCGCACACGCTTATGCACGGAGAGCCAAACAGGGGAACGTGACGTGACGTCGCGCATCCGCAGCGTGTCCGTGTCGCGACGTGGTGGGCAGCCCGTGTGTTCGCTGCGTGCCCGACTGAAGGCGACCCGTTGCACGACGGCCCGCGCTCTCAGCGGCAGGTCGCGCCGCAGGCCGTCGCCGGGTTCCGGGCGGCCCGGCCCCGGACAGCGGAACGCCGCGTCCGGGACGGGCTCGGACGCGGCGGGACGCGGCGGGACGGCTGCCGCACCGTGCGGGCCGCTGTGCCGGCGGGGCGCCGGCGACGCAAGGGGGCGCGGTCAGCTCTCGCCGTCGCGGAGGTTCTGGATCCGCTTGCCCTCCACGGCCGCCGCCTCGACGGCGCCCCAGATGGCGACGCCCCGCAGGCGCACCACCGGCGCACCCGGGTCGGTGGCGACCATCTCCCGGGCGTCGAAGGCGCCCATGATCCCGCTGCCCTCGCAGACCAGCGTGACGTTCTCGGGGACCTTGATGCAGACCCCGCCGCAGATCGCGGTGGCGGTGATGACCACCTCGGGGTGGTCGAAGATCGCCTCGGTGAGGTCGATGTCGACCCCGCCGCAGACGGCGACGGCGTTGATCGCGGACCCGACGCGGAAGCTACCCCCGCGGTCCGCGCCGCCGAGGACGGCGACGACGTTGCGGGGACCGGACGGGCGCGCCGCCCTCTCCCGCGGCGTGAGCCGCGGCGGTGCCTCCGTGCGCTGCCCGGCGGGCAGGTCGTCGATCAGCTTCTCCAGCTCGGGCACGGTCTTGGCGGCGTAGAGGACCTCGATGCGCTCGGCGTGCTCGTCGGCCTGGAGGCGGCCTTCGGCCAGCGCCTCGCGCAGGATGTCCGCCACGCGGTCCCGGTCCGCGTCGGAGGCGCGGACGGCGGGGGGCGGGGCGGCCTTGCCGAGGGACACGGCGGGCGGCTTGTCGGTGGTCACGTCGCCAGGCTACCGACGGCGCGCCGGTGCCACCAGGGTCACCGCGAGGGTTCGGGGTCGAACTCAGGGCTCCGTCAGGGCCGCCTCAGGGAGACCCTGGCCCGCCGGCCCGCGACGCCGCCGCGCCCACCGGGCCCGCGGAGTCCGCCGACGGCGTCGCGCCGCTCACCCCCGTCGGTGCCGCCGCGAAGGACCCCGGGCTGCTCGCCCGCGCGCTGGAGCTGCTCGCCGAGCACCCGGTCGTGGACGGGCACAACGACCTCCCCTGGGCGCTGCGCGAGCAGGTGGGGTACGACCTGGACCGCCGCGACGTCTCGCGCGACCAGAGCGAACACCTCCACACCGACCTGCCGCGGCTGCGCGCCGGCGGTGTCGGGGCGCAGTTCTGGTCGGTGTACGTGCGGACCGACCTCACCGGCGATGCCGCGGTCAGCTCCTGCCTGGAGCAGATCGACGTGGTCCGGGCCATGCAGGACCGCTATCCCGAGGAGCTCGCGCCGACGACGACCGCCGCCGGGATGGAGGCCGCTCGCCGCGAGGGGCGCATCGCCTCGCTGATGGGCGCCGAGGGCGGGCACTCCATCAACAACTCGATGGGCACCCTCCGCGGCCTGTACGAGTTGGGCGTGCGGTACATGACGCTCACCCACAACGACACCATCGACTGGGCGGACTCCGCGACCGACGAGCCCCGCCACGACGGCCTCAGCCCGTTCGGCGAGGAGGTGGTGCGGGAGATGAACCGGCTCGGGATGCTGGTGGATCTCTCGCACGTCGCCGCGACCACGATGCGCGACGCGCTGCGGGTCACGGAGGCGCCGGTGATCTTCTCGCACTCCTCCGCCCGCGCCGTCTGCGACCACCCGCGCAACGTCCCCGACGACGTGCTGGAGCGGCTGGCGGGCAACGGCGGCGTGGCGATGGCGACCTTCGTGCCGAAGTTCGTGCTGCCCGAGGCGGTGGAGTGGACCCGGCGCAGTGAGGAGGCCCTGGTGGCGGCCGGGCTGCACGCGCTGGACGGGTCCGACGCGGGGCGCCGCGTCCTCGCGGCGTTCGAGGCGGACAACCCCCGGCCGGTGGCGACCCCGGCGACGGTGGCGGACCACCTCGACCACATGCGGGAGGTCGCGGGGATCGACCACATCGGGATCGGGGGCGACTTCGACGGCACCTCCTTCCTTCCCGAGGGGCTGGACACCGTCGCCGGGTACCCGAACCTGATCGCGGAGCTGCTGGGACGCGGCTGGTCCGCGCAGGACCTCGCCAAGCTGACCTGGCGGAACGCGGTGCGGGTGCTGGGGGACGCCGAGGACGCCGCGGCCGAGCTGCGTCGCCGCCGCGGCCCCTCGCTGGCGACGCCGGACCGCCCGACCGGCTGACCGGCGGCGGCGGGGCCGCCCGTTCTCCCGCCGCGCCCCACCCGCCTCGGCGGATGCACGACGACGCCCGGTGCCGAAGTGTCCGCCATGTGCCCGATATCGGCCGGTGGTCTTTGGTCCCTAATAGGGCTTCTGCGGATGCTTCGGGCGGGGGCTCGGGGCGGGTGACCGAGGTCACGCGTGACCCGTGCGCCCCTTCCGCCCCGCCGTGCGGCCCGTGGGCGCGGGCTGCCCAACTTCTGTTATCCGTGGGTCAGTTGGAGACCATCGGCGCGCTGCCCGCCGGTCACTCCCCGCCTGCCTGCGGTCAACCCCGGGTCACGGTGTCCGACTTTTGGTGTTCTCGGCCACTCCCACCCCGCTTCGCCTTTCTTGTGCTGCCGAAACCGCTGTGCCTACCGTGCTGCTCGCGCCGCACCACGCGGGGCGGCCCTGCCGGACGCCGAGTCCTGTCACCGGTGAGGGATCAACGTGAGTACTTTCCGCACGACAGGAGCGGGGGACCCAATCTTGTGCCGGTCAACGCCGGCTTGGGGTGAAGCCGCCTGCCGGATCCCGTGACCTCGTCAGAGCACGGGAGCCGCCTGCGGCCGGGCACTTTCCGGCCCGAACCCGACAGCTCACCTCGTAGGCGTCGGAGAGGAGCACCGCCATGCCCGGACGCGGACGTCACCGTCACCAGCGCGCCAGCCGCCTCGCCCGTATCTCTCTCGCGATCACCGCCGGCTCCGCCGGTGTCGCCCTGCCGCTCATAGGCGCCGGCACCGCCTCGGCCACCCCGGCCGAGACCGCCGCACCCGCCGCATTCTCCGCACAGGTGGCCGAGCGCGCCGCCGTGGCGGCCGAGGCCGCCGCCGACGCCGCCGACGAGGTCACCGACTACACCGTCGTGACCGGCGACACCCTGTCCCGCATCGCCGACGCCCACGACGTGGACGGCGGCTGGGTCACCGTCTACGACGCCAACCGCGACGTCATCGGCGACAACCCCAACCTGATCTTCCCCGGCCAGGAACTGTCGCTCGACGGCACCGCGGCCGAGGCCGCCCCCGAGGCGGACGTGGAGCAGCGCGCCGACCGCAGCGCGGAGCGCTCCGCCCCCGCCGAGGAGGCTCCGGTCGAGGAAGCCGCCCCGGTCGAGGAGGCCCCGGTGGCCGAGACCGCTCCGGTCGAGGAGGCCCCCGCCCCGTCGGTCGGCGCGTCCGCCCCCGTCGACGCCGCGCCCAGCACCCCCTACCGCGCCTCCGGCGCGATGTGGGGCAGCGGTTACCACACCGGTGTCGACTTCTCCGCCTCCTCCGGCACCCCGGTGAAGTCGGTCGCCCCGGGCACCGTCGTCTCCGCCGGTTGGGGCGGCGCCTACGGCAACGAGGTCGTCATCCGCCACGAGGACGGTCGCTACAGCCAGTACGCCCACCTCTCCTCGCTCTCCGTCAGCAACGGCCAGTCGGTCGGCGCGGGCGACCAGATCGGCAACGTCGGCTCCACCGGCAACAGCACCGGCCCGCACCTGCACTTCGAGATCCGGACCGGCCCGTCCTACGGCTCCGACATCGACCCGCTGGGCTACCTCCGCGGTCTCGGCGTCTCCATCTGAGCCCTGCCCTGAGCACCCCGCCACCGGCACGGCCGGAGCGGTACCGCGCCCCTGGGGGCCACCACGACCGTGGTGGCCCCCAGGGCCGTTCCGGGTCCGCGGCCGCCCGCGGTCACGGCGCCGGTGGGCCGTGACCGGAGGCCGTGACGACGGTCGACCCCGCCGGGCGGCGGCTGCGGACCGCCGCCCCGGCGCAGAGGACCACGGCGACGGCACCCGCCACGACCGTGGCGTCGAACGGCTCCCGCAGCAGCAGCGCCGCCCACGCGACCGTGAGCACCGGCTGCACCAGTTGCACCTGGCTGACGCGGGTCATGGGCCCCAGTGCCAACCCCCGGTACCAGGCGAAGAAGCCCAGGAACATGCTCACCATCCCCAGGTAGGCGAAGGCCGCCCACTGCCCCGGCGTGGCCGACGGCGGTTGCGGAAGGGCCGCGGCGGCGGTCAGCGGCACAGTGACGGGGGCCGCGAGGACCAGCGCGGCCCGGTGGCCGCTCGCCGCACCGCACGGCCGCCACGGCGGCGGTCGCCGCGGGCAGCAGGGCGATGACCACCGCACTGTGACCGGCCGGCGCGGTCGTCAGCGCCGCCGAGGTCAGCAGCGGGAAGCCGAGCACGATGCCGGCGGCGACCACCGCGAGCCGCACCCACTGGCGGCCGCGGGGGAGCGGCGAACGGGTGGCGGCGAGGGCGACGGCGGCGAGCAGCGCCGCCACCACCGCACGCCCGGCGCCGACGAACAACGGCGGCAGCCCCTCCACGGCGATCCGGGTCAGCGGCACGGTCAGCGAGAACGCCGCGACGCCGAGCAGCCCCCACCCGAGGCCGGCCGCCGGGCCCGGCCCGGCGGCCGGGGGCGGGGAGCCGATGGTGCGTGCGGCGGAGTCCGGCGGTAGCGGAAGGAGTGCACGGCCGGTAGCGCTACTCTGTCTCTTCATGAACGACGATAGCAGTGGGCGGATCGCGGCGGAGCTCGCCGCCTGGATCGCGACCGCCCCGCCCGGCGCCCAGCTGCCCCCCACCCGGGCGCTCGTGGCACGGTACGGCGCCGGCCCGGTGACCGTGCAGCGGGCGCTGCGCACCCTCGCCGCGCGCGGCCTGGTCGAGAGCCGGCCCGGCGTCGGTACGTTCGTGCGGGCCGTCCGCGCCACCCGCCCCGAGGACTACGGCTGGCAGACCGCGGCGCTCGGCGCCGCGCCCTACCCGGCGACCCCGGTCTCGACCGCGCTGCGGACCGTGCCGAACGACGTCATCGCCCTCCACTCCGGCTACCCCGACCGCGAACTGCTGCCGGAGCGGCTGGTGCGAGCCGCCTTCGCCCGCGCCGCCCGCGGCGGGGGAGCGGTCGGCCGACCCCCGTCCGCCGGGCTGCCGGAGCTCCAGGAGTGGTTCGCCGGGGAGCTGGCCGGCGCCACCCCGGCGGGGTCGGTCCCGCCCGCCGCGCGCGACGTCGTCGTCTTCCCCGGCAGCCAGAGCGGGCTCGGCACCGTCTTCCGGTCGCTGGTCGGTCCCGGCCGGCCCCTGCTGGTGGAGTCGCCCACCTACTGGGGCGCGATGCTGGCGGCCCACCGGTCGGGCGTGCGGCTCGACCCGGTGCCCAGCGGGGCCGACGGCCCGGACCCGGAGGAACTGGACCGGGCGTTCACCCGCACCGGCGCCCGGGCCTTCTACGCGCAGCCGACCTTCGCCAACCCGACCGGGGCCTGCTGGTCACCGACCCGCGCCGCCGATGTGCTGGACGTGGTCCGCCGCCACGGCGCGTTCCTCGTGGAGGACGACTGGGCCCGGGACTTCGCGATCGAGGGCGTCCGGCCACCCGCGCCGCTCGCGGCGTTCGACGACGGCGGCCACGTCGTCCACCTCCGGTCGCTGACCAAGAGCGTCTCCCCGGCGGTGCGGGTGGCCGGGGTCGTGGCCCGGGGGCCGGCGCGGGAACGCATCCTCGCCGACGCCCGCGCCGGGGCCATGTACGTCAGCGGCCTGCTCCAGGCGGCCGCGCTGGACGTCGTCACCCAGCCGGCGTTCCGCACCCACCTGCGCGGCCTGGGCCGCCAGCTCCGCACCCGGCGGGACCTGCTGCTCGGCGCGGTGCGCGAGCACCTCCCGCAGGCGGAGGTCACCGCCCCCGCCGGCGGGCTCGCGCTGTGGCTGCGACTGCCCGACACCACCGACCTGCCGCGGCTGGTCGCCGACTGCGAGGCGGCCGGCGTCGCGGTGCCCGCCGGTGACGAGTGGTTCCCTGCCGAACCCACCGGCCCCCACCTGCGGCTCAACTACTCGGGCCCCCGCCCGGCGGCCTTTCCCGAGGGCGCCCGGCTCATCGGGGCCGCGCTGGCCGCGCAGCACGCCGACCCCGCCGCCCGCGACTGACCCGCCCGCGGGGTCCGGGCGGGCACCGGGACGCGGGGGCGCCCGCCGTGCCTCCGCACGAGGGGCGCCGCCGGGAATTGCTCCCGTCCGTCAGGGGAGGTTGCGCGCCATCACGATGCGCTGCACCTGGTTGGTGCCCTCGTAGATCTGGGTGATCTTCGCGTCGCGCATCATCCGCTCCACCGGGTAGTCCCGCGTGTAGCCGTACCCGCCGAGCAGCTGCACCGCGTCGGTGGTGACCTCCATCGCCGCGTCCGAGGCGAAGCACTTCGCCGCCGCGCCGAAGAACGTCAGATCGCTGTCCAGCCGCTCCGAACGGGCGGCGGCCGCGTAGGTGAGCTGGCGCGCGGCCTCGATCTTCATCGCCATGTCGGCGAGCATGAACTGCACGCCCTGGAAGTCGCCCACCGGCTTGCCGAACTGCTTGCGCTCCCGGACGTACCCCTTGGCGTAGTCCAGCGCGCCCTGCGCGATGCCGAGCGCCTGGGCGGCGATGGTGATCCGGGTGTGGTCGAGGGTCTTCATCGCGGTGGTGAAGCCGGTGCCCTCCTCGCCGATCATGCGGTCCGCGGGGATGCGGACGTTGTCGAAGTAGACCTCGCGGGTGGGGGAGCCCTTGATGCCGAGCTTCTTCTCCGGCGCCCCGAACGAGACCCCCTCGTCGGCCTTCTCCACCACGAACGCGGAGATGCCGCCGCGGGTCCGCTTCTCGGTGTCGGTCACGGCGAGCACCGTGTAGTACTCGGAGACGCCGGCGTTGGTGATCCAGCGCTTGACGCCGTTCAGCACGTAGTGGTCGCCGTCGCGCACCGCCGTGGTCTTCATGCCCCCGGCGTCGGAGCCGGCGTCCGGCTCCGAGAGGCAGTAGGAGAACATCGCCTCGCCGCGGGCCAGCGGCGTGAGGTAGCGGGCCTGCAGTTCCGTGGAGCCGGCGAGCTGCACCGGCAGGGAGCCCAGCTTGTTGACGGCCGGGATCAGCGAGGAGGAGGCGCACACCCGCGCGATCTCCTCGATGACGATCACCGTCGCCAGCGCGTCCGCGCCGTTGCCGCCGAACTCCTCCGGGACGTGGACGGCGTGGAGGTCGTTGCCGGTGAGCGCGTCCCTCGCCTCCTGCGGGAAGCGGCCCTCCTCGTCCACCGCGGCGGCGTGCGGGGCGATCTTCGCCTCGGCGAGCGCGCGCACGGACTCCCGGAGCATCTCGTGCTCCTCCGCCGGGCGGTACAGGTCGAAATCGGCGGCTCGTGCCACGGTTCTCACCACTCCCACAGCTTGCTTAGTGACCGTTAAGTAACCTGATTCTAGGAGCCCGGACCCCACCCCCGGAAGTGAGCGGGCCGACCAGGTTGCGCGCCGCGGCGCCCCGTGGACGCCCGCGCGGCGGCCCCGTTCGGCGGCACGCCCCGGCGCGCGGCGGCCGGGCCCGGCGCGGCTATGCTCGACCCGCTCACCGCCGCCCGTCACAGGAGCCCGCATGGCGCCCAAGATCACTGTTATCGGTACCGGCTACCTCGGGGCCACCCACGCCGCCGCCATGGCGGAGCTGGGGTTCGAGGTGCTGGGGCTGGACGTGGTCCCCGAGAAGGTGGAACTGCTCGGGCGGGGCGAGATCCCGATGTACGAGCCCGGCCTCGCCGAGCTGCTGCGGCGGCACGTCGCCGGACTGCCGGGCTCCACGGGCCGGCTGCGGTTCACCCTGGACTGGGCCGAGGTCGCCGCCTTCGGCGACGTCCACTTCGTCTGCGTCAACACCCCGCAGAAGCACGGCGAGTACGCCTGCGACATGTCGTACGTCGACGCCGCCGTGGAGAGCCTCGCGGTCCACCTCGACCGCCCCTGCCTCGTGGTCGGCAAGTCCACCGTCCCGGTCGGCAGCGCGGAGCGGCTGGCGGCGCGGATCGCCGAACTCGCCCCCGCCGGTGAGGAGGCGGCGCTGGCCTGGAACCCGGAGTTCCTCCGGGAGGGGTTCGCCGTCCAGGACACCCTGCACCCGGACCGCATCGTCGTCGGTGTCCGCGACGAGCGCCACGAGGCCGTGCTGCGCGAGGTGTACGCCACGCCGATCGCCGAGGGCTCGCCCTTCGTCGTCACCGACTTCGCCACCGCCGAACTGGTGAAGACCTCGGCCAACTCCTTCCTCGCCACCAAGATCTCCTTCATCAACGCCATGGCCGAGGTCTGCGAGGCCGCCGGCGGCGACGTGGTGAAGCTGGCCGAGGCGATCGGCTACGACGACCGCATCGGGCGGAAGTTCCTGCGCGCCGGCATCGGCTTCGGCGGCGGCTGCCTCCCCAAGGACATCCGCGCGTTCATGGCCCGCGCCGGGGAGTTGGGCGCAGACCAGGCGCTGACCTTCCTGCGCGAGGTCGACTCCATCAACATGCGCCGCCGGGGCCACATGGTCGAGCTCACCCGGGACGCGCTGGGCGGCGTGCTGCTCGGGCGCCGGGTCGGGGTGCTGGGGGCGAGCTTCAAGCCCGACTCCGACGACGTGCGCGACTCGCCGGCGCTCAACGTCGCCGGGCAACTGCACCTCCAGGGCGCCCAGGTCACCGTCTACGACCCCAAGGGCAACGAGAACGCCCGCCGGATCTTCCCGACGCTCGGGTACGCCGCGTCCGCCGCGGAGGCCGTCCGCGGCGCGGACGTGGTGCTGCACCTGACGGAGTGGGCCGAGTTCCGCGAGCTGGACCCGACCGTCCTGGGCGAGCAGGTCGGGCGCCGCCACATCCTGGACGGCCGCAACGCGCTCGACCCGGTGGCGTGGCGCAAGGCCGGCTGGACCTACCGCGCGCTGGGCCGCCCCACGCTCTGAGCGCTGCCCCGTCCCTGAGCTGATCTCTCCCGCACTCCTCCGCTTCGCCGGCCCGGCGCCCGCCGGGCCGGCTTTCCGCGTCCCCGGACACCCGACCCCGCGAGGCGCGTAGGGCGAGTGGGCCGTGAGCCGAAGCGCCACCGGGCCCGGCCGGCCGTCGGCGTGCCCCGTCGCCCGGCTCCTTGCCCGCCGGCGCCTCGCCCCGGTTCCGTCGCCGCCGAGCGTGTTTTTGCCCCCACCCGCTCCGGCCCGGCCCCGCTCCGGCCCGGCCCTGCTCCGGCTCGGCCCCGCTCCGGACCGGCCGCGTCGCCGTTGTCTCCCCGCCGGGCCCGCAGCGGCTGTCTTTTTGCGACTACCTGTCGTAACGTTTACGACAGGTAGTCGCAAAAACTGCGACGCCCCGTTCGCGAGAGCGGCAGTGCACACCTCTGGCGGTGCCAGAGGCGAGGAGAGCAGGACTGTTGACGATGACTGCCACCGATCGCGCCGAGATCATCGAGCTGATGAGCAGCTATGCCGACATACCGGACCGACGGCGGTTCGCCGAGCTGCCGCACCGCGTCTTCACCGACCCGGTCACCCTCGACTTCAGCTCGGTGGCCGGCACCCCGGTCATGGAGGTGCCCGTCGCCGCGTACGGGGAGACCCTGCAGGAGACCTTCGCCCCGTTCGCGGCCACGCACCACGCCATCACCGGGCACCTCGTGCGGATCGACGGCGATCGCGCGACGGTGTCCGCGCACGTCCGCGCCGAGCACTGGTTCCCGTCGGAGGCGGTCGGCGACGGCCCCAACTGCTGGTTGGTCGTCGGCTTCTACGACAATGAGGCCGTGCGCACCCCGGAGGGCTGGCGGCTGAGCCGGGTGAAGCTCACCGCGGCGTACCAGGAGAACGCGCACCTGCTGAGCGCCGTCCTCCCCGCGGGGGCGACCGCCTGAGGCGGTCGAGGTCGCCCGCCGACGGCGCGGCGACTTTCCCCGGTGGGGCGGGGCGCCACGACGAAGGGACAGGGGTCATGCCGCGCATCAGGGGTGCCAGCCTGGAGGAGCACCACGCCCTGGTGTGGTCCGATCTCGCCGGCGCACTGCGAGAGCTGCTGGCGGAGCAGGACTACGGGGCCATCACCATGGGGCACATCGCCGCACGGGCGGGTCTCGCACGCAACACCCTGTACAACTACGCCGCCGACAAGGACGCGCTGGTACTGGCGCTGACCCACCGGGCGACGCGGCCCACCGTGGCCCGGGTGACGGCGGTCGCCGATCGCTCCGGGGAGCCGGCCGCGGCGCGGCTGGAGGAGATCATCGGCATCGTCCTGGGGATGTCGACCGACCAGGCCATGCAGCTGATCTTCCGGCCCGGAGGCGGTCCGCCGGTGACGGAGATGCCCGACGGGCCGGAGAACCCGTTCCGCGAGATCGTGGCGGACGTGCAGCGGGTGGTCGCGGAGGGAAGCGCCCGGGGGGAGTTCCGCCGGGTCGACGACGTACCGCTGACGGTCGAGCTCCTGTCCGGTGTCGTCCGCGCGGGTGCCGAGCGCGTCAGCCGCGATCCGGCCGCCTTCACGGAGACGGTCCGGGCGACCCGGGAGGTCGTCCTCGCGTCCCTGGCCCACCGCGGGTAGTCGCAGCCCGCCCCGCGCCCACCCGGCCCCACGGGGCGGGTGGGCGCGGCGCGTCCGGTCGCCCCGCCGCCCCGGGTGCTCGCCGGGCCGGCACTCATTCCCCGGCCGCGCGCCGCCGGTCGCGGTAGCTGCGCATCTTGGCGCGGCTCCCGCACACGCTCATCGAGCACCAGCGACGGCGTCCCGCCGGGCTGCGGTCGTAGTACGCCCAGGCGCACTCCGTCGCGTGGCACGCCTTGAGGCGGCGCCACTGCCCGGACACCTCGCCCACCGCCACCGCCGCCGCCACGCGCGCCGTGAGCGCGGCGACGCCGCGGACGCCGGGGGCCGGCACCAGCTCCACCCGGCCGTCCGGTGCCGGTCGCACCACCAGGGGTGCCTCCCGCAGCATCCGGGTGAGGTCCGCGAGTCCGCCGGGAGGCGGTTCGGCCCCCGCGTGGCACAGCAGCACGGCGCGCAGCGCTTCGCGCAACTCCCCGAGCTGCGACGCCGTGACGCCCGGCAGCTCCACTCCGTTGGCGTCGGCGAAGCGGGCCACGCCGCCGGGGGCGGTCAGCCGGTCCTCGCCGGTCTCCACGTCGAGGGTGTTGACCAGCCGCTGGACCAGCCCCAGTTCCCCCGGGGCGTCGCTCTCACTCACGTCCGCAACCGTAACCCGCGCCGGACGTTACCTCTTACTGCCTTGAAGGGGTAACCTCTGTTACTTGTTCGCGCAGGGCAGGGGTAACGCTGCGGGTGGTCCCGCCTGCCGAGCCCGCGCCCACCCACCCACGACAGACGGAGAGTCGACATGGCGGTAGCCACCCTGGGTCCGGTCGTCCTGGACTGCCCCGATCCCCGCGGCCTGGCGGCGTTCTACACCGCCGTCCTCGGCTGGCCCGAGGACCCGGGCAGCGACGACGACTGGGTCGAGATCGTCGGCCCCCACGACCGCCGCCTCGGCTTCCAGCGCGTCGAGGACCACCGCCCGCCGCGGTGGCCCGACCCCGCGCACCCGCAGCAGTTCCATCTCGACCTCGAGATCCCCCAGGGGACCGCGGACGAGGCGGAGCGCCGGGTGATCGAACTCGGCGCCGTCCTGCTCGCGGGCAACGCCACGCCCACCAGCACCTTCCGGGTCTACGCCGACCCCGCCGGGCACCCCTTCTGCCTCTGCGTCTGCTGACGGCCGCACGCGCCCGCCTGCCCGCACGACGGCCCGACCCGGGCCCGTCGGGCCCGCTCGGTGCCCGCTCGGTCACTTCGGCAACGAATCGGTCTCGGGGTGCAACCGCCGCGGCCCCGTTCGTGTCTTAGGCCGTGAGTGGGGGAACGCAGGAGGGGATCGAAGGGCCCGTGAACCGGGCCCTTCGGTGTTTCCCGGCCCAGCCCTCGCCGCCGCCGGGGCCTGCCGTGGCGAGGGTGAACCGCCAGGACGAACCGGCCAGGACGAACCCCGGGGTGACCTGTCGGTCCGTCCCGCTACCGTCGAGACATGTCACGCGCGGTCGTCGAAGCGGTCCTGGAGCGGATCACCTACGCCAACGAGGAGAACGGCTGGACGGTCGCCCGGGTCGACACCGGCCGCGGTGGCGACCTCCTCACCGTCGTCGGCGCGCTGCTCGGCGCCCAGGTTGGGGAGTCCCTGCGGCTGGAGGGGAGGTGGGGATCGCACCCCACCTACGGCAAGCAGTTCGTCGTCGAGAACTACACCACCGTGCTCCCCGCGACCGTGCAGGGCATCCGCCGCTACCTGGGCTCCGGTCTGATCAAGGGCATCGGGCCGAAGACCGCCGAACGCATCGTGGACCACTTCGGTACGGACACCCTCGACGTCATCGAGGAGGACGCGAAGCAGCTGATCGCCGTCCCCGGGCTCGGCCCCAAGCGCACCGCGCGGATCGCCGAGGCGTGGGTGGAGCAGAAGGCGATCAAGGAGGTCATGGTCTTCCTGCAGAGCGTGGAGGTCTCCACCTCCATCGCGGTGCGCATCTACAAGAAGTACGGCGACGACTCGATCGCGGTCGTCCGCGACCAGCCCTACCGGCTGGCGGCCGACGTCTGGGGCATCGGCTTCCTCACCGCCGACCGCATCGCCCGCGCCGTCGGGATCCCCCACGACAGCCCCGAGCGGGTCAAGGCCGGGCTGAGCCACGCCCTGTCGCAGTCGACCGACCAGGGGCACTGCTTCCTGCCCGAGGAGCGGCTGATCGCCGACGCGGTCAAGCTGCTCCAGGTGGACACCGGGCTGGTCATCGAGTGCCTCGGCGAACTGGCGGCGGAGGGCGAGGCCGTGGTCCGCGAGAAGGTTCCGCACCCCGAGGACCCGGGCGACGAGTTGACGGTGGTGTACCTGACGCCGTTCCACCGGGCCGAGGTCTCCCTCGCCGCGCAGCTGACCCGGCTGCTGCGCGCCCCCGACGACCGTCTGGCGGCGTTCGAGGGCGTCGACTGGGAGGCGGCGCTGGGCTGGTTGGCGCTCCGCACCGGCGCGGAGCTGGCCGCTGAGCAGCGCGACGCCGTCCGGCTGGCGCTCACCCGGAAGGTCGCGGTGCTGACGGGCGGGCCCGGCTGCGGCAAGTCCTTCACCGTGCGGTCGGTGGTCGAGCTCGCCCGCGCCAAGCGGGCGAAGGTGGTACTGGCCGCGCCCACGGGGCGTGCCGCCAAGCGCCTCGCGGAGCTGACGGGTGCGGAGGCGTCCACCGTCCACCGGCTGTTGGAGCTCAAGCCCGGTGGCGACGCCGCCTACGACCGCGACCGCCCGCTGGACGCGGACCTGGTGGTGGTGGACGAGGCGTCCATGCTCGACGTGCTGCTGGCCAACAAGCTGGCCAAGGCCGTGGCGCCCGGCGCCCACCTGCTGCTGGTGGGGGACGTCGACCAGTTGCCGTCCGTCGGCGCCGGGGAGGTGCTGCGCGACCTGCTCGCCGAGCCCGGCCCGGTCCCGGCGGTGCGGCTGACCCGGATCTTCCGGCAGGCGCAGCAGTCCGGGGTGGTCACCAACGCGCACCGGATCAACGCCGGCGAGCACCCGCTGACCCGGGGGCTGGACGACTTCTTCCTCTTCGCGGAGGACGACGCGGAGGCGGCCGGGCTGCTGACCGTCGACGTCGTCGCCCGGCGCATCCCTCGGCGCTTCGGGCTCGATCCGCGCCGCGACATCCAGGTGCTGACGCCGATGCACCGCGGCCCGGCCGGCGCGGGCGCCCTCAACGGGCTCCTCCAGGAGGCGGTCTCGCCCGCCCGGCCCGGTCTGCCGGAGAAGCGCGTCGGCGGCCGCATCTTCCGCGTCGGTGACAAGGTCACCCAGATCCGCAACAACTACGACAAGGGCGCCAACGGCGTCTTCAACGGCACCGGCGGGACGGTGACGGCTCTCGACCTCGACGAGCAGCGGCTGACCGTGCTGACCGAGGAGGACGAGGAGGTCGGGTACGACTTCACCGAGCTGGACGAGCTGTCGCACGCCTACGCGGTGACCATCCACCGCTCGCAGGGGAGCGAGTACCCGTGCGTGGTGGTGCCGGTGACGACGAGCGCCTGGATGATGCTCCAGCGGAACCTGCTCTACACCGCCGTGACCCGGGCGAAGCGGCTCGTGGTCCTCGTCGGCTCGCGCCGCGCGCTGGGCCAGGCGGTCCGCACCGTCTCCGCGGGGCGCCGGTTCACCGCGCTGGACGCGCGGCTGGACGGCCGGCTGGTGGGCCGTCCGGGTGACCGTCCGCCCGCCGGTGCCAGCGGCCCCGCGGGCGGGCCGATCGGCTGAATGTCGCCGCGTGCATCCGGCACCGGGTGGCGGACGTGACGGTACTCACGGCCGGGCACGTGAGCGCTATGCCCGTGGTTGTGTACTACTGTCCGGCACGGCGTGCCAGATTTTTTGGGTTCGGCCGACCCCGAGTGCACTAAGTGGCCTCTGATGGGGGACAGTGGAAACAGTCAGGGCACCTCGAAGAAGAGGCACGACGTCGGTGAGGGATAGACGTGAGCGAACACCGCGCAAGTGATGACGCAGTAGTGGTCAAGTACTCCGGCAGCGAGTACCGCTACCCGCTGGTGGACTCGACGGTCGGTGACCGTGGTTTCGACATCGGCAAGCTGCGTGCCGAGACCGGTCTGGTGACCCTGGACTCCGGTTACGGCAACACCGCCGCGTACAAGTCGGGGGTCACCTATCTCGACGGCGAACAGGGCATCCTGCGCTACCGCGGGTACCCGATCGAGCAGCTGGCCGAGCACGGCACCTTCCTGGAGACGGCGTACCTGCTGATCAACGGTGAGCTGCCCTCGGCGGACGAGCTCTCCGGGTTCCGCGGCGAGATCACGCAGCACACCCTCCTCCACGAGGACGTGAAGCGTTTCTACGACGGGTTCCCCCGGGACGCCCACCCGATGGCCATGCTGTCCTCGGTCGTGAGCGCGCTGTCCACCTTCTACCAGGACAGCCACAACCCGTTCGACGAGCGGCAGCGCCACATCTCGACGATCCGGCTGCTGGCCAAGCTGCCGACGATCGCGGCGTACGCGTACAAGAAGTCGGTCGGCCACCCCGTGGTCTACCCCAGCAACGACCTCGGCTACGTGGAGAACTTCCTCCGCATGACCTTCTCCGTCCCGGCGGAGGAGTACGTACCGGACCCGGTCGTCGTGGCCGCGCTGGACAAGCTGCTCATCCTGCACGCGGACCACGAGCAGAACTGTTCGACCTCCACCGTGCGACTGGTGGGCTCCTCGCAGGCCAACCTCTTCGCCTCCATCTCGGCCGGCATCAACGCGCTGTGGGGTCCGCTCCACGGTGGCGCCAACCAGGCCGTGCTGGAGATGCTGGAGCAGATCCAGCAGTCCGGCGGCGACGTGGACACCTTCATCCGCAAGGTGAAGAACAAGGAGGACGGCGTACGCCTGATGGGCTTCGGCCACCGGGTGTACAAGAGCTTCGACCCGCGCGCCAAGATCATCAAGGAGGCGGCGCACGACGTGCTGTCGGCGCTCGGCAAGTCCGACGAGCTGCTCGACATCGCGCTGGCGCTGGAGGAGCGCGCGCTCAACGACGACTACTTCGTCTCGCGCAACCTCTACCCGAACGTGGACTTCTACACCGGTCTCATCTACCGGGCGATGGGCTTCCCGAACTCCATGTTCACCGTGCTCTTCGCGCTCGGTCGGCTGCCCGGCTGGGTCGCCCAGTGGCACGAGATGATCAAGGAGCCCGGCTCCCGGATCGGCCGTCCGCGCCAGGTCTACACCGGCGTCGTCGAGCGGGACTACCTCCCCGTCGAGCAGCGCTGATTCCTCCGTCGGCACCCCTCGGGGTGCCGACCGGGTGAAGGATCTTCACCGCTCCCCCGTAAATGTGACGCAGGTCACACGTGCGGGGGAGCAACTTTTTGCTCGCGGAGAGGTCTTATGGAGTGACATCGTCGCGGTTTCGGCTGGATCCGTGACGATGGCCGTCGTGGCCGGGGTCCCGTGGGGGGACACTCTGCACAGACGGCACAGAAGCGCCTCGCGTCGGGCCCTGTGGGGGGACCCGGCACGGGGCGCTTCGCTTTGCCCGGGGAGGGGTCCGGGCAGAGTCGAGGCGCCGCCGTGCCGCGCGCGGGAAGCCTCCCGCCGTCTCGGTGGGGGTGAGTCGGACCCGGTCCGCGCTCGCGGTGCAAGGGGCCGATCGCCTCCATGGGTGCGTCTGCCCGATGTCCGGCTGCGGAAACGCTCGTTCACCGAATGTGCCGCTTGTCGTCGGACAGTTCACCCCCTCGTGTACAGCCGCGGCCCGCCTCCGGGGTGTCCGGGGCGGGCCGCGGGGCGGTCGGGGCGGCGCGGTGCTCCTGGGGTGGGCGGCGGGGGTGCCGCGACTGCCGTCGGGTGGCGGTCGGGGTTCGTCAGGCCCGGCCGGTGACCTCGTACCCGGCCTCGTCCACGGCCGCCCGTACCGCCTCGTCGCTGAGCGGCTCGCTCGACTCCACGGTGACCAGGCCGGTGTCGGCCTTCGCGATCACCGCGGAGACGCCGGGAAGGGCGGACAGCTCCTCGGAGACGGCCTTCTCGCAGTGGCCGCAGCTCATTCCGGTGACCTGGTAGGTGATGGTGCTCATGGCTCTCCTTCGGGGTGTGCGCCTCCGGTCACCCCCGGTTGCGGGCGGGGCGGGCCGGGGGCGGGGCCGCTCGGCGGTGGGCGAGGGTGCGGCACCGCGGGCTCATGATACCCCCGCGGGGTATCCTCCCTCGAGGGCGCGACAAGGGCGGCATCCGCCGCCTAGGTGTCGCGGTCGGCCGGCGCGCCCGGGGCCTCGCGGCGGGCTGCCGGGGCCTCGTGGAGCTATCCGCGGCGCCAGCCGTGACCGGGGCGGCGGCTCACCCATTCCCGGATCGTCTCCGGGTACCAGAGGGGCCGCCCGCGCTCCACCACGTCGGGCTCCGGCAGCAGCGCGTGCTTGCGGTAGGAGCGCACGGTGTCCGGTCGCACCCCGATGTGCGCGGCGATCTCGCGGTAGGACCAGAGTTCGCGGCGATGCGTCAACGTCGTTCCACCTCCCGCCCCGCGCCGCGTCGGGGGGTGGGGGCCGCCCGGGGGCCGCGGGCGGCGGCTGCTCGTGGTCCGAGAGCCTCACCCGCGGCCCGGCGTGCGGCTCGCGCCGGACCCGGCCGTGTCGTCGCTCTGTGACCCACGGCCGGTGATCCGGTGACAATGGTGACCGCGCTGTCACACAAGGTGGCGGGACGGGTGTGCGGACTCCCACCGCTTCGGGTGACGGGGAGTCCGCACGAGGCGCCGACCGGTGCGGTGCCGCGGTCAGCGGTTGCCGGGGAACCCCAGGTCGATGCCGGCGTCCGCCGGGTCCGGCCAACGCGTCGTCACCACCTTGCCGCGGGTGCAGAACCGCACGCCCTCCGTCCCGTAGACGTGGTGGTCGCCGAAGAGCGAGTCCTTCCACCCGCCGAAGGAGTGGTGGCCGACCGGCACCGGGACCGGCACGTTGACCCCGACCATGCCCGCCTCCACCTCCAGCTGGAACCGGCGCGCCGCGCCGCCGTCCCGGGTGAAGACCGCCGCGCCGTTGCCCCACGGCGAGGCGTTGACCAGCGCGATCGCCTCCTCGTAGCTGTCGGCGCGGACCACGCACAGCACCGGCCCGAAGATCTCGTCCCGGTAGGCGTCGCACTCCGTCGGGACCCGGTCCAGCAGCGAGACCCCGAGGAAGAAACCCCGCTCGTGGCCGGGCACGCGCAGCCCGGTGCCGTCGACCACGACCTCCGCGCCCTGGGCCGCCGCCCGCTCCACGTACCCGGCCACCCGCGCGCGGTGCTCCGCGGTGATCAGCGGCCCCATCTCCGACGCCGGATCGTCGCCCGGGCCCACCCGGACCGCCCGTGCGCGCTCCGCGATCCGCGCCACCAGGTCGTCCCCGATCGAGCCCACGGCCACGACGACGGAGACGGCCATGCACCGCTCACCCGCCGAGCCGTACGCCGCGTTGACGGCGCCGTCGGCCGCCAGGTCCAGGTCGGCGTCGGGCAGCACCACCATGTGGTTCTTCGCCCCGCCCAGCGCCTGCACCCGCTTCCCCGCGGCGACGGCCCGGCGCTGCACCTCACGCGCCACGGGCGTGGAGCCCACGAAGGAGACGGCCGCCACGTCCGGGTGGTCCAGCAGGCGCTCCACCGCCCCGCGGTCGCCGTTGACGACGTTCAGCACCCCGGCCGGCAGCCCGGCCTCGGAGGCCAGCGACGCCAGCAGCATCGCCGCCGACGGGTCCTTCTCGCTCGGCTTCAGCACGAAGGTGTTGCCGCAGGCGACGGCGAGCGGGAACATCCACAGCGGCACCATCGCCGGGAAGTTGAACGGCGTCACGCCGGCGACGACGCCGACCGGCTGCCGCAGCGAGGCCACGTCGACCCGGGCGGACGCCTCCGTGGACAGCTCGCCCTTCAGCAGCTGCGGCACCCCGCAGGCGAGGTCCACGATCTCCAGACCGCGCGCCACCTCGCCCAGCGCGTCGGAGAACACCTTGCCGTGCTCGGCCGTGATCAGCCGCGCCAGCTCCTCCCGCCGGGCGTCGAGCAGCGCCCGGTAGGCGAACAGCACCGCGCTGCGCCGCGCCAGCGAGCTGCCCGCCCACCCCGGCAGCGCCCCGCGGGCGGCGGCCACCGCGCGGTCGACCTCCTCGTCGGAGGCGACGGCCAGCCGCGCGGTCCGCGCACCCGTCGCCGGGTCGTGCACCGTCAGGGTCCGGCCGGGGGCGCCGGGTACGGCGGCCCCGTCGATCCAGTGACCGATGGTCTGCGTCATCCTCGGTTGGCCTCTCTCTCGACGGGTCGGACCCGGTTCACAGGTGGTGGCGGCGCGTCGACCGCAGCTGGCGGTACTCCGCCGCCGCCGCCCGGGCGGCGGGCCGGCGCGAGACCTCGGCCACCGGCACGTCCCACCACGCCTGCGCGGCCGGGACGGTCGGCTCCGGATCGGTCTCCACGTACACGCACGTCGGCCCCTTCGCCGTCCGCGCCCACGCCAGCGCGGCCCGCAACTCGCCCACGGTGGAGGCGCGTTCCACGGCCAGGCCCAGGGAGGCGGCGTTGGCCGCCAGGTCGACGGGCAGCGGGTCCCCGGTGAACGTGCCGTCGGGGGCCCGGTACCGGAACGCGGTGCCCAGCCGCTCGCCGCCGGTGGCCTCCGACAGCCCGCCGATCGAGGCGTAGCCGTGGTTCTGCACCAGCACCACCGTGACCGGCAGCCGCTCCTGCACGGCGGTCACCAGCTCGGTGGGCATCATCAGGTAGGTGCCGTCGCCGACGAGCGCCCACACCGGGGTGTCGGGCGCGGCCAGCCGGACCCCGATCGCCGCGGGGATCTCGTATCCCATGCAGGAGTAGCCGTACTCCAGGTGGTACTGGCGCGGCGACCGGGGCCGCCACAGCTTGTGCAGGTCCCCGGGGAGCGACCCGGCGGCGTTGACGACGACGTCCTCGTCGCCCACCGTCTGCGCGAGCAACCCGATGACCTGCGCCTGGGTGGGCCGGGAGGCGTCCTCTGGGGTCGCGAGCGCCGCGCCGGCGACCGCCTCCCAGTCGGCCCGGCCCGCGGCGTACTCCGCCTCGTAGGCCGGCTCCACGTGGTGGCCTTCCAACGCGGCGCGCAGCGCGACCAGCCCGGCGCGCGCGTCGGCCACCAGCGGCAGCGCCGCCAGCTTGTGGGCGTCGTGGGAGGTGATGTTCAGGTTGAGGAACCGCACGTCCTCCGCGGCGAACAGCGTGCCGGAGGCGGTGGTGAAGTCCGTGTAGCGGGTGCCGACACCGATGACCAGATCCGCGTGCCGGGCCAGCGAGTTGGCGACGGCGGTCCCGGTGTGCCCGATGCCGCCGGTCTCCGAGGTGTGGTCGTGCCGCAGCGCGCCCGTCCCGGCCTGGGTGACGGCCACCGGGATGCCGGTGTCGTCCACCAGCTCCCGCAGCGCGTCGTGCGCCTCGCTGTGGTGCACCCCGCCGCCCGCCACGATCAGCGGCCGCCGCGCCGCCCGCACCGCCGCCGCGGCCGCGGCCAGGGCGTCGGGGTCCGGCGCCGGCCGACCGACCCGCCACACCCGCTCGGCGAAGAACTCCACCGGCCAGTCGTGCGCCTCGGCCTGCACGTCCTGCGGCAGCGCCAGCGTGACCGCGCCGGTCTCGGCCGGGTCGGTCAGCACCCGCATCGCCTGGAGCGCGGCGGGGATCAGCTGCTCGGGCCGGGAGATCCGGTCGAACCAGCGGCTGACGGGCCGCAGCGCGTCGTTGACGGAGACGTCGCCGCCGGACGGGTGCTCCAGCTGCTGGAGCACCGGGTCGGCGGGCCGCGTGGCGAAGACGTCGCCCGGCAGCAGCAGCACCGGGATGCGGTTGATCGTCGCCAGCGCCGCGCCCGTCACCAGGTTGGTGGCGCCCGGCCCGATCGAGGTGGTGACCGCCTGGGCGCGCAACCGCCCGGAGTGGCGGGCGAACCCGACGGCGGCGTGCACCATCGCCTGCTCGTTCCGCCCCTGGAGGTACCGCATCCGATCGCGGTACTCCACCAGGGCCTGCCCCACCCCGGCGACGTTGCCGTGGCCGAAGACGCCCCACATCGACTCGACGAACCGGCGCCGCACACTGTCCCGTTCGGTGTACTGCGCCGCGAGGAAACGCACCAGTGCCTGGGCGACCGTCAGCCGCTCCACGGCCGGGCCGGTGCCGGGTGACAGCTCACTCATGGCTCACGCGTCCCTTCCCCGGCGGGCCCGTCGCCCGCCGCGTCCCCGCTGTCGGTCCCGACCCCGGTCCCGCCCTCGCCCATGTCCCCGCCCGCGTCCGGCGCGGTGGGCAGCGGCAGTCGGAAGTCGACCGGCGTCGCCGGCCAGGTGGCACGCACCCAGGTGTGGTCGGGGTGGTCGCTGATCAGCCAGGACCGCTCCGGACCCGGGCCGGCCATCACGTTCAGGTAGTACATGTGGTGGCCGGGCGCCGCGACGGACGGGCCGTGCCAGCCGTCGGGGATGACGACGGCGTCGCCGTCCCGGACCTCCGCCAGCACCTCCGTGCCCCGGCCGTGCCCCGAGGACGACACCCGCTGGTAGCCGAAGCCCGGGGTCCCCGGCGGGGTGCCCGCGGTGTCGTCGGCGGTGAACTCGTAGTAGTAGATCTCCTCCAGCGCCGACTCCTCGCCGGGCCGGTCCTCGTCGTGCTTGTGCGGCGGGTAGGACGACCAGTTGCCGCCCGGCGTGAAGACCTCCACCGCGATCAGCCGGTCCGCCTCGAAGACGTCGGCGGCCGCGAAGTTGTGGACCTGCCGGGAGCAGACGCCACCGCCGCGCAGCTCCACCGGGACGTCCTCCGCCCGGCCCAGCCGCAGCGGCAGCCGCCGCTCGCAGCGCGCGCCGGCCAGCGCCAGGCGGGCGCCGCCCGGCGAGACGAGGGTGACCTCGGTGTCGCGCGGCACGTAGGCGAAGTCGGACGGTCCGGCGAAGACCGACGGCCGGCCCCGCAGCTCCAGGCGCTGCCCCTCGGCGGTGACGGTCGCGCCACCGGCGAGCGGCAGCACGATCCACTCGCTGTCGGCTGTTCGGAAGGTGTGGGAGCCCCCGGCGTCCAGGTGGAGCACGCGCAGCGCGCTGTGTGCCCAACCGGCCCGCTCGGGGCTGATGTCCAGGTGGTACGGCCCGGTGGCGGTGGTTCCCGCCGGAAGGTGGTAGGTCATGGCCCGCTCTCCTCGTTGGCGCGCTCCCGGTGGGGACCGGCTCCGCCGGTGCCTCGCCGGCGCCCGCCGGTACCCGGGCCGGTCCCGGTGCGGGTACCGGCCCACTCCACTGTCTCCGCGGCGCGGCCGCCGCGCGAGGACCTCAGAGCGTGTTCGAGACCCGACGCCGGGTCCGCGACGCCGGCTACGGCCATCTGCCGCGTTGTCGAAAGACGCCCGCATACCGCCCGGTACGAGGCCGCCCCTCCGCCGTGCAGCTGACCGCATCCGACGCCGCGAGCCGATCCGACGCGGGGTCTCGAACGCGCTCTCACAGCAGTCCGACCGCCGTGTCCACGGCACGGGCCACGTCGTCGTCGGCCGGATAGAGCAGCGACCGGCCCGCGACCAGCCCCTGCACGGTCGGCAGCCGCAGCGCGTGCCGCCACCGGTGGAACACCTCGCCCGGGTCGGGTCCCAGGTCGCCGCCGAGCAGCACGGCCGGCAGCGTCGATGTCTCCAGCACCGGCCCCATCGCGTCGGGGTCTGCGGTGACCGGGACCTTCAGCCAGGTGTAGGCGGAGGTGCCGCCGAGCCCGGAGGCGATCGCGACGGAGGTGGTCACCGCCGCCGGGGAGACGTCGTTGACCAGCCGTCCCCGGTCGTCCCGGCGCGAGAGGAACGGCTCGACGAACAGCGGCAGCCGCCGCTCGGCCATCGCGTCCACCGCGCGCGCGGCGGCGTGCAGCGTGCTCAGCGAGCCGGGGTCGCCGGGGTCGATGCGCAGCAGCAGTTTGCCGCCGTCGAACCGCATCCGCGCCAGGTCCTCGGCGCGGTGCCCGGTGAACCGGTCGTCCGCTTCGAACGCCGAGCCGGCGAGGCCGCCGCGGTTCATCGACCCCAGCGCCACCTTGCCCTCCAGGGCGCCGAGGAGCAGCAGGTCCTCCAGGATGTCCGCGGTCGCCAGGACCCCGTCGACCCCCGGGCGGGAGAGGGCCAGCACCAGCCGGCGCAGCAGCTCGCCCCGGTCGGCCATGGCCAGCGGCCGGCCGCCGGCGGCGAGCGCGCCCCGCGCGGGGTGGTCCGCGGCGACGATCATCAGCCGTCCGCTCTCCCCGAGCAGCGGGCGGCGTGCCCGGCCGCGCGCGGCCTCCTCGATGGCCTCCGGGGTGCGGGCGCGCACGCGCGGCAGGTCGGCGATGGTGATGGTCACGGGGACTCCCCCTTCGAGTCGTGCGCGGCGGGGGCGCCGGGAACCGCGCCGTCCCCGGGTGCCCCGCGGCCGTCCGCGTCGAGCAGGGCGGCGACCTCCTCGGCGGTGGGCATCGCGGCGGAACAGGACAGCCGGGAGGCGACCAGGGCGCCCGCCGCGTTGGCGTGGCGGATCGTGCGCTCCAGCTCCCAGCCGGCCAGCAGGCCGTGGCAGAGGGCGCCGCCGAAGGCGTCGCCGGCGCCGAGGCCGTTGACCACCTCCACCGGGTGCGGTGGCACCTCGGCGCGCTCGCCGTCGCGGTGCACGGCCAGCACCCCGCGCGGGCCCTGCTTGACCACGGCGAGTTCCACGCCGCGCTCCAGCAACGCCTGGGCGCAGGCCTCCGGTTCGCGCTCCCCGGTGGCGACCTCGCACTCCTCCAGATTGCCCACGGCGACGGTGGCGTGTGCGAGCGCCTGCTCGTAGTGGGTCCGGGCGCCGTCGGGGCCCGCCTCCCAGAACATCGGCCGCCAGTCCAGGTCGAAGACGGTGGCGACCTGCCCCGACCGGTCGGCGCGCCGGGTCTCCAGCGCTGCCAGGGTGGCGGCCCGGCTGGGTTCCGCGCAGAGGCCGGTGCCGGTCATCCAGAACACCGCCGCCTCCCGGATCGCCGCCCGGTCCAGCTCCGCCGCGTGGATCTCCAGGTCCGGCGCCTTCGGCTCCCGGTAGAAGTACAGCGGGAAGTGGTCCGGCGGGAAGATCTCGCAGAAGGTGACCGGGGTGGGGTAGTCGGGAACCTCGGTCACCCAGCGGCCGTCCACCCCGAACTCGGCCAGCGCCTGGCGGCAGTAGGCCCCGAACGGGTCGCGGCCGGTCCGGCTCACCACCGCGGTGCGGCGGCCCAGCCGGGCGGCGGCCACCGCCACGTTGGTGGCGGAGCCGCCCAGGTACTTGGCGAAGGTCTCCACCCGCGCGAGCGACACCCCGGTCTGCAAGGGGTAGATGTCCACCCCGATGCGTCCCATGGTGATCAGCTCGTACCGGGTGGCGTCCGCCGGCCGGGGGCCGGCGCCGTCGGTCCGTGGTGCTCCCACCGCTTCTCCTTCCGACGCCGGCACCGGCCCGCTCACCGGGCCAGCTGCACGGTCGCGATCTCCCACGCGCCGACCGGGACGGTCAGCACCCCGTCGGTGACGGGCAGGTCCTCTTCCGGACGTCCCAGCAGATCGGTGCGGCGGGCGCGGGTGAAGTCGCCGGTGATCCGGGCCCGGGTCGCGGCCCCGGCCTCGGCGACGAACCGCACCTCGGTCCACCCCTCGTCCCGGGCGCGGACCGCGGTCAGCACCACGCCGGGCCCGGTGACCGACAGCCCGGAGACGGGCTCGGGCAGCCGTCCGCCCCGCGGGGCGCGGCCCGGGACGCCGTACAGCCCGTGGCGGAACTCCTCGGCGGAGCGCAGGACGTCGCCGTCCTGCCAGTCGCCCGCGTACGGCGCGAGTGCGAGGGTGACGACGCGCTCGCCGCGCACCTGGGCGCCCGGTGTCGGGACCTGCGGACCGGCCGGCTCGTCGCGGTACACATGGCGGTTGCGGGAGATGCTGCCCACCGCCCGCAGCAGCGTCAGTGCCAACTCGTCTCCGTCGTCGACGAGTTCGTACTCGCTGTACTCCTGGAGCAGCACCGCCAGCCCGCCGGCGGCGACGAACCCGGCGGCCGGGAAGGTCGCGACGGGCTCCTCGCCACCGCCGCCCTCGGCGGTGAGCCCCCGCTCCACCACGGCGAACTGGCCCTCGGCGAACGAGGAATGCGCACGGCGCGGCAGCGGCAGCCGCAGCCGCAACCGGTGGTCCTCGCACCGGTTGTCGAACCGCACCGCCAGCCGCACGTACCGCTCACCCGCCCGCAGCTCCACCTCGGTGACCACGGTGACCGGCTCGGTCCGCGCGCTGCGGCCGCCGGTGGCGAAGTCGCCCGTCGCCGGCCAGCGGTAGTCGCGCTCGATCCGCAGCGCCGAGGTCAGCGGCGAGCGGCGCAGCGCGGAGACCCGGACCTCGTCGGGCTGCTCGACCAGCAGGTCCGCCTGCGGCGGCGCGTAGTTGTAGGTGTCGCCGAGGTCACCGCCGTCCTGGAGCGTGCCGACCCCCGTGGTGCGGACGCCGTCGGCCTCCAGCGTCAGGGTGCCGTCGGACGCCACCTCCACCCGGAGCAGTCCGTTGTCCAGCGTGCGGCCGTCGGCCCGGACGTCGTGCGGCGGCAGCACCGGCACCGTACCCGCGGCCGGGGCGCGCACCGCCGCGTGGCCCAGCGGCGGCACCTCCACCCAGACCGGCACCTCCTCCTCGGGCAGCGCCAGGATCCGCACCCGGACCGGGTCGCCCCGCCAGTCACCGCCGCGCCGCACCAAGGCCTCGCGCACCTCGGAGACGTCGAACGGCAGCGAGGTGTGGCGCGCGACGCGGAAGGTGAGGGTGTCGCCGGTGATGTCCCAGGCGGTGATGTGCCGCCCGTACAGCTCGGTGCCGTGCACCCGCGCCAGCGCCACCGCGCCGGGGACGCGGTCGTCCGCCAGCACCTCGCCGCCGTCGCGCTCGGCCGCCACCATCACCACGCCGGAGCGCGGGTGCGGCGAGGGGTTCACCACCAGCACCGCGTCCTGCGGCACGTCGGCGGCCAGCCGCCGGCCGATCATGTCGCAGACGGCCTGGCCCAGTTGCTCGGCCTCCGCCATGCGCGCGGCGACCTGCACCGCCGTCTCGTCGCAGCCGCACCCGGTGACCGAGTCGTGGCCGGAGACCGCGATGAGCCGCTGCCACGCCATGTCGAGGAACCGCTGCTCGCCGCCGTCGCCGTACAGCGCGGCCAGCGGCTCCGCGTACCGCTCCACGGCGCGCTCGGCGAGGCTCATCGCCCGCTTCAGCTGCGGCCGGACCGAGTTGACCCCCGGCAGGATGTTGGCGCGGGCGTGCGAGCGCAGCTCGCCGTGGACCGCCGGCAACCCCTCCACCGACTCCGGCAGCTCCGCGAAGAACGCCGCCAGGGTCTCCAGCCGGGTCGGGACCCCGGTGAGGGCGGTCGCCGCCGCCAACTGGTCCGGGGCCTGCGGGGCGGGCGCGGTGTGGTCCGAGCCGAGCATCCCCAGCAGCGGCGTGCTGGTGCCGGGCAGCGCCCAGGGCGTCATCCGCTGCGACAGCTCGGCGACCCGCTCCGCAACGGAGTCGGCGTCGGCCAGCAGCCCGGCCGCGTTGCCGTAGCCGCCCGCGGCGAGGTACCGGGTCCGCACGGCGGTGCCGTCCGGTGCCGTCCACGCGAAGGAGTCGGTGGTGACCGAGGTCGGCACACCCCGGTGGACGCAGGCGTGACGCAGTCCCGCGCGATGCAGGATCTGCGGCATCTGCGCGATGTGGCCGAACATGTCCGGCAGGTAGCCGACCGGCATCACGCCGCCCAGCTCCGTGGAGCGGCGGATGCCGCGCTCCAGGTTGCGGACCATCTGCTCACCCGAGCAGAGGAACTCGTCCATGAGGATGTCCCACGGCCCGATCGCCAGCCGGCCGGCCTTCACCAGGGAGACGATCCGCTCCCGAGCCTCGGGCCGCACCTCCAGGTAGTCGTCGACGGCGGCGAGTTGGCCGTCCAGGGTGAACCGGTGCCGGTCGTCCCTCTCCATCGTATCCAGCAACTCGTCCAACAGGTTGACCAGTTGGAGCCGGAAACGCTGGAACGGCAGGTACCACTCCCGGTCCCAGTGGGTGTGCGGAACGATGACGAGATCACGCATGGGCGGCTTCCCCGGTCAGTGCGTGGCCGTGCACGGCGGCGAGCCGCGCGACGGCCTGTTGGGCGAACGTGATGTCGGCGGCGGCCTCGTCGACGCCGGACAGCGGGGGCGTGCCCCGGGTGGCCAGCTCGTGGAACGCCACGAGCTCGGCCTCGAACCCCCCGCTGGGGGAGGTGTGGACGGTGCGGTGCTCGGACTCCTCGCCGCCCCCGGTCACGGTGAGCGTGGTGGGGACGTTCAGCCGGTACGGCGAGGGGAAGACCAGCTCCAGCGAGCCGGTGGCGTGGTGCACGGTCACCGTCTCCCGGTAGGCCGGGTAGTCGGGTTGGTACAGCCAGCGGATGCCGAACCGGCCGCCGTGGGCGAGGGTCCCGGCGAGCTCGACCGACGGCGGGTCGCCCTCCCCGGCGGAGGGCGCGCGCCAGAGCGCCGCGTGGTCGACGCCGGCCGGCGCCCCCGCCAGCAGCCGGATCAGCGACAGCTCGTGGCAGACGCTGTTCATGGTGATGCCGTAGAGGGTCCGCACCTCCGGAGCCGCCTCGGCACCGAGCGCCGCGGTCAGCGGCAGCTGCTGCGCGGTGGCCAGCGCCGCCAGCGTCGCGGGGTCCACGTCGCCGGGCGGCGCGGGAAGCCGGGCGAACGCCAACTGCGCCTCGGCGGAGGGGTGGAGGACCGTCACCTCGACGCTGTGGACCGCCTCCGGGCCGCCGGCCGCGGCCAGCAGCTCGACGAGGCGCCGGGTCGCCGGGTCGTACTGCTTCATGTAGCCGACCATCAGCCGGTCGGCCAGCCCCGCGTCGGGGCCGTCGGCGGCGAGCAGGCCGGCCAGCTCGCCGTGGGCGTAGCCGAGCGGCTTCTCCGCCAGCACGGTGTGGCCCCGGCGCAGCGCGTCCAGCGCGTCCGGCACGTGCGAACCGGAGGTCAGCAGCATCACCGCGTCGAACCCGCCGTGGTCCAGCATCGTGCCGACCTCGGTGAACCGCTGCGCCTCGGGGACACCGAGGCGCTCCCCGGTCTGCCGCAGGAGTCCGGGGGAGAGGTCGGCGAGCGCGGCGACGGTGAACCGGTCGGCGAGCCTCTCCAGCAGCGGCAGGTGGACGGTCTGCGCGACGGTGCCCAGTCCCGCGACGGCGACCCGCACCCGGCCCGGACGGATGCCGTCGGCGGGGTCGGCGGCGGTGGCGGGGGCCGTCACAGGCCGGCCTTCCGGAGCACCTCGCGGTTGGTGCGCTGGTCGGCGAGGAGCGCGGCCGGGGCGCGCCCGGTGGCCGGCGCGTCCTGCTCGACCACGACCCAGCCGGTGTAGCCGATCTCGCGCAGCACGGCGACGGTCTCGGCCGGGGCGAGGTCGCCCTCGCCCAGGACGCTGAAGCCGCCCGCCGCGACGAGCCGGTCGAAGTCCAGCCCGGCGTCGCGCGAGCGCTCGGTCAGCGCGCGGGAACCGTCCTTGATGTGGACCTGCTTGACCCGGGGCGCCCAACGGCGCAGCGCGGCCAGCGGTTCACCGCCGGCGAGGTACAGGTGCCCGGTGTCCAGGCACAGCGAGACGTCGGTGGAGTCCAGGACGCGGTCCACCTCGGCCTCGCTCTCCACCAGCGTCCCCAGGTGGTGGTGGTAGACGGCCTCCAGCCCCCGGTCCCGGCAGCGGTCCGCGGTGGCCTGCAACCGCCGCGCGAAGCCGTGCCAGTCCTCGATGCCGCCCAGGGCCAGCCCCGGACGGGCGAACCGCTCCGGGTCGGCGGGAAGCGAGAGGGTGGGCCGGGGCGCGAAGCGGGGGTCGTCCACCTCCGCGGCGGTGAAGACGTCGAGGGCCGCGTCGAGGCCGGCGAGGTCCTCACTCCAGCCGTCCTCGTCGGTGAACCGCAGGTCCACCCAGCCGCCGGCCAGGTGCAGGGAGGTCTCCGCGAGCCGTGCGCGCAGCGTGTCGCCGGTGTCGAGGTAGCCGATCGGGCCGGAGTCGACGCCCGCGTACCCGGCGTCGGCGAGTGCCGCGAGGAGCTCCGGGGCGGTGAACGGCGCGCTGTCCGGCTGGTAGATGCCGAAGTTGACGGGGGCGTTGGCCACCCGGATGGTCACTGACACAGTGCGATCACCTCGTTCTCGTAGGTCTCCAGACGGTGGGGACCGGCGTCGGCCGGCGCGGTGGCGCGGTCGCCGCGCACCACGGTGCGGGTCCCGTCGGGGCGGACGAGGACGAGGCCGTCCGCGTCCCGCGCGAGCAGTTCGTCGCCGAGGCGCAGCAGCAGCGGGGCGCCGGGACCGGCGCTGACCGCGGTGCGTCCGGCCGCCAGCGCCGCGACCACCGCGGCGGGGGAGGCGTCCTCGGCCAGGACCCAGGTGGTGGGGGCGCCGGGGGTCTTGCCCTCCCCGGGGCGGTGGAAGTCACTGCCGCCGACGGCCACCGTGTCGGGGCGCCAGGCGCGCCCCCACGACAGCGGCGCGCCCCACCGGCGGTCCGTCCAGCTGGAATGCCACAGCTCGGCGTGGCGGGGCCGGTCCTCGACGGGCAGGCGCCACGCGCAGTCCCCGCTGAGCGGGTGGTTGACCGACATCACCCCTCCGCCTTCCCGCGCGGCGCGGTACCAGTCGTCGGCCGGCCGGCGGAAGTCGACGAAGCCGGTGTCGCCGAAGACGTTGGCGTGCCCGTCGTCCCGGGTCACCTCCTGCCCGGGGACCAGCACGATGCCGTGCCGGGCGCCCGCGGCGGGCAGGTGGGGATGGTGGCTGGTGGTGTTGTGGTCGGTGACGGCGAGGAAGTCCAGCCCCTGGCCGGCGGCGAGCGACGCCAGGTGGTCGATGGTCAGCGCGCCGTCGCTGTGCACGGTGTGGGCGTGGAAGTCCCCCGCGTACCAGCGGAGCTCCCCGCCCGCCGCGGGCGCCCGGCACGGCATCGTGCTGGTCCCCGGGCAGGAGGTGACCCGGGACGACGGGCACGCCAACGTCTTCGGCG
>NZ_JAAVJC010000199.1 GCF_012033785.1 Streptomyces bohaiensis | reverse complement strand
GCCGAGACACCGCCGGCCGCCGCCAGCGCCACCAGCCGCGGGTCGGCCGCCCCGTCCCCGAACCGGCCCACGCCCCACACCGCGCCCGCCGTGACCGCCAGCAGGAGCGCGGCGGCGGGGACGCGTCGCGACCGCAGGTGGAGCACCGTTCCGGCGGTCACGCCGGTCACGCCGGCCCTCCGGCCAGTTCCTCGGGCCAGGTGTACGCGCACTCCAGCGCGCCGGCGCGGATCTCCGCGGCGCGCGAGCGCTGCTCCGCCGGGTCCAGCGCGGTGAACTCGGCCCAGGCGGACTCGGCGGAGCCGCGGTACTCCGCGGCGTCGTACACCTCCGCGTCGATCAGCGCGAACTCGCCGAGCGCCCAGCTCGCCAGCACGCTCTGGACGACCAGCGCGGCGTCGCTGCCGCTCTCCCGCGTGGTGCGCGGCCAGCAGTCCGGCGCCAGGCCCTCGCCGACCAGGCGGCGCACCAGCTGGTCCCCGCTCGCCCCGCCCATGGTCGGGTCCTCGAAGTGGACCAGCAGCACGCCGGGCTCCAGCGGCCGGTTGCTGCCTACCGCCCGGAGCGCCGTCTCCTCCCGGACCCGCTCCGGGGCGTCCGGTCCGAGGGCGTCCGCCAGGACCGCCAACGCCTCCTCCCCGGCCGGGGCGAGCTCCGCGAGCCGGTACCGGTGCAGCTCCGCGACGCAGACCCGCCCCTCGCAGGCCCAGGCGGCGGCAGCGGCGTCGACCCGGTAGCCGTCGCGCGGTGCGGCCGGGAGCAGCGGCAGCGCCAGCAGCGCCCCGGCCACCGCCGGAACGACGGCGAGGAGCCGCGCCCGCGTCGAGGAGACGGCCAGCAGCAGGAAGCCGCAGGCCAGCAGCGAGAGCAGCCACACCGACTGCCCGAGGTGCAGGGCGACGGTCGGCGTCAGCAGCACTTGGCGCGGCTCGGCGACCGCCGGAGTGAACTGCGAGAGCAGGTGGGGCACCAGCTGAGAGGTGGGGTGGGCGGCGTCGGAGTGCTGCACGAGGAACACGTTGGCGACGAGGCAGAGGACGACCAGCACCGGCGGGGTCAGCGGGGACGGCAGCGCCCGCGCCGCGCCGGCGCCCAGCACCGCTCCCGCCACCAGGGCGAGCAGCGCCACCGCCGTGATCGGCAGCCACCCCGCGTGGTGGTGGGTGGTCTCCCCCGTCGCCACCCGCACCGCGCCCCAGGCGACGAGCGTCCCGAAGCCGACGACCAGCGCCAGCGCGAGGGCCGCCATCGGCAGGGCCGCCCGCTGCGGGGCGGGCCGGGAGGTGGCGGCCAGCAGTTCGTCCGTACCGGAGCGGTGGTCGCGCAGCCCGTGGAGGGCCCCGAGCCCGACGACGAGCGGCAGCAGCACGACCAGCGTGGTGCGGGTCCACAGGGCGGTGGCGGTCCACTGGCCCGTCCAGTCGGTGGTGCCGGCGGCCGGCCCGGCGGCACCGAGCAGGTGGAGCAGCACGGCACCGCCGCCGAGGACGGTCGCCCCGGCCCAGGGTGCGACGGAGCGCAGCAGTTCGGTGCGCAGTACGCGGAGGTTCACCAGGCGCCCTTTCCGGCGGAGCTGTCGAGGAGGGCCGAGTAGCCGCGCTCCAGCGGGCTGTCGCCGGGCTGGTCCTCGCTGCCGGCGGCGGCCAGCTCCGCCGGGGTCCCCTGGAAGACGAGGCGTCCCGCGGCGAAGAGCACGACGTCCGAGCAGGCCGCCGCCACGTCCTCCACCAGGTGGGTGGAGACGACGACGCAGGTGTCCCGGCCGAGTTGCTGGAGCAGCTCGCGGAACCGCAGCCGCTGCGCGGGGTCCAGGCCGACGGTCGGTTCGTCGAGCAGCAGGACCGCGGGGTCGTTGACGATGGCCTGGGCGATACCGACACGGCGGACCATGCCGCCCGAGAGCGCCTTCATCCGCTCGTCGGCGCGGTCGGCGAGGCCGACGCGTTCGACGGCGCGCTGCACCGCACCGGGGACGTCGCGCTTCGGCACCTCCTTGAGCCACGCCATGTACTCGACGAACTCCCGGACGGTGAACCGCTTGTAGTAGCCGAACTCCTGCGGCAGGTAGCCGATGCGGCGGCGGGTCTCCCGCTGGTCGGCGCGGTCGCGCACCGAGGACCCGAACAGCCGCAGCTCGCCGCCGGCGGGGCGCAGCACCGTCGCGAGGGCGCGGATCAGCGTCGTCTTGCCGGCCCCGTTGGGGCCGAGGAGCCCGTGGGTGCCGGTGCCGAGGGCGAGCGAGAGGCCGTCGACCGCCATCCGGTTCCGGCCGACGCGGACCGTCAGGTCGTCGGCCTCGATCTCCCAGGCGTACTGCTTCGGCGCGAGGTCGGCGCCGGTCGCGGTCGTCATGGAATGGTTCCTCTCGTGCACGGGACGGGGCCCGGGGCAGGGACGTGAGCAGGGGGCGGGACGGGGCACGGGGCGGGGCCCGTGCGGCGGACCGGTGCTCCGGGGGCCGAGAGCCGGGCAGGCGCAGGGCGACGGCGCTCGCCGCTCACCACGCGCCGCGCGGCCCGGGAGCGGCGAACGCGTGCCGCCGCAGCGCCACCACGGCGGCGCCCAGCACCAGCAGTGCCGCCCAGCCGGCGAGATGGTCCGGGTGGAGCACGACCGGGAGGGTGCCGAGGACGAGCGCCGGTGCCGCGACGGCCACCGCCCACAGCGCCCCGAGGACCGTGACGGCGCGGGGCACCCCCACGACGCTGCCGAGGGCGAGCGCGGCGCTGGTCAACGCGATGGCGGGGAGCAGCCAGGCCGCGACCCCGACCCCGGTCAGGGCTCCCGCGACGAGCAGCAGCGGGAAGAGCAGGAGCAGCACGGCCAGGGTTCGGCCGAGCAGCAGCCCGAGCCCGGAGCGCGGGGTGGCGACGGTGAGTTCGAACGCCGGGTCCAGACCGCGGGACCACGCGGCGGCCACCCCGAGGAGCGGCAGTGCGGGAGCGACCACCAGCACGGCCGGGACGGGCAGGGTGTGAGTGGCGAGCAGGTCCAGCAGCAGCGCCGCCAGGGTGAGGCAGGTGACCATCGCCAGCCAGGGGGCCATGGCGGGGGTCGCCCACCCGGCCGGCAGGCGGCGACGGCGCGGCGGGGCCGGGGCGACGGAGTCCAGCGCGGGGCCGAGATCGCGGCGGACCGCGTCGAGGAGGCCGGTGACGTCCGGCCGGTGACGGTCGACGGCCGCCGCGAGGCGGGTCCGGCAGGGACCGCAGCCCTCCAGGTGGGACTCGACCGCCCACAGTTCGTCGGCGGTGAGCGGGCCGGCGGGGACGTCGGCGTCGGGGGCAGGGCCCGCGGGGGCGGCGCCGGTCGGCCGGTCCCCGGGGGAGACGCCGGTCGGCCGGTCCCCGGGGGAGACGCCGGTCGGCCGGTCCCCGGGGGAGACGTAGGCGGCGAGCAGCCGCTCGGAGGGGTGGTCCCCGGTCATGTCAGCGCCTTCCTCATCGCGATGCGGGCCCGGCGGGCGCGGGTCTTGACCGTGCCCTCGGGCAGCCGGAGCAGCACGGCGGCCTCCCGGACCGAGAGCCCGTCCAGGACGAGGGCCTGAAGGACCTGCCGGAGTTCCGGGGCGAGATCGCGCAGCGCGTCCCCCACCTCGCCGCCCACGGTGGCGGCCAGCACCTCCTCCTCCGCGGCGGGCGCCGCGAGCCGTTCGCCGGCGGCGAGCGGGGGCTCGGCGTGGTGGGCGCGGCGGCGGAACGCGTCGACCAGCCGCCGGGCGGCGATGGTCCACAGCCAGCCGACGGCCGAGCCGCCGACCGCGCTGCCGGCGAACGCCCCGGCCGCGCGCCAGACGGCGAGGTACGTCTCCTGCATGACCTCGGCGACGATCTGCTCGTCGGCACACCGCCGGCGCAGCCGGACCGCGAGCCAGGGCGCCGTGCGCCGGTACAGCTCGTCGAACGCGGCCCGGTCGCCCTTGGCGACGAGCCGGAGGAGACGTTCCTCGTCCAGCTGCTGCGGCGCTTTCCTGCGTGCTCTCACACCCGCCAGACGTCAGCGCGGCCCGGCAGGTTCTCCCTCCGGCGTGACCTGCGTCACATCGCGTGGCGCGGGGTGCCGAGCCGGCGCGCGCCGGGGGCGGGCCGTACGGGTGGCGCGCCCGGCCGATCGGGCGGTGGCGGTGCGGGGTGCGGGTGGTTTCCGGAGCACGCGCCGGGCGAGGCGGGTAAGCGGGACCGGGGCCCGCTACCTCGGGGCCCACGCATCCGGCCGCACGCCGGGGCACCCCGCCCCGCGCCCCGGCCCGACGAAAGGCGGAGCACCATGCCCCAGCTCACGGTCAAGAGCGAACGCCCCGACATCGAGGACGTCGAGCTGCACTACGAGGACACCGGCTCCGGCCGCCCCGTCGTCCTCGTCCACGGGTGGCCGCTGAGCGGACAGTCGTGGCAGGCGCAGACCGGCGTGCTGACCACCGCCGGGCACCGTGTCATCACCTACGACCGCCGGGGGTTCGGGGAGTCGTCGCAGCCGGCCAACGGGTACGACTACGACACCCTCGCCGCCGACCTGGCCGCACTGCTCGACGCACTCGACGTGCGTGAGGCGACGCTGGTCGGGTTCTCGATGGGCGGCGGCGAGGTCGTGCGCTACCTCTCCCGGTACGGCAGCGAGCGGGTGAGCCGCGCGGTGCTGGCCGCCGCGGTCCCCCCGTACCTGCACCGGACCGGGGACAACCCGGACGGCGGGCTGGACGACGCGACCATCGCGGAGTTCGAGGACGGGGTCCGCAACGACCGCGCCGGGTTCCTGGACGGCTTCGTGACGCAGTTCTTCCAGGCGGGCGACCGGACGGACCTGGTCTCCCCGGCACAGCACGCGGAGGCCGTCCGGATGGCGCTGCCCGCCTCCCCCACCGCGACGCTGGAGTGCATCGGCGCGTTCTCACGCACCGACTTCCGCGGGGACGTGGCGGCGGTGGACGTGCCGACGCTGGTGATCCACGGCGACTCCGACGCCGTCGTCCCGTTCGAGGTCAGCGGCAGGCGCACCCATGAGGCGATCGCCGGCAGCCAGCTGGTGCTGGTCGAGGGCGCACCGCACGGGCTGAACGTCACCCACGCGGACCGGTTCAACGAGGAGCTGCTGCGCTTCCTCGCGCAGTGACCCTCGCGCGGTGACCGGCGGGCGGTGACCGACGGCCCCGGCCCCGGCCGGTGCGGCGGCAGGAGGTCCGGCTGCCGCACCGGCCGGGGCCGTGCACGGCGACCGGGAGGTCACCGCACCGGGCTGCCCACCACCGCCATGACGAGAACGACGATCAACAGGGCCAGGACGCCGCACGTGGCGCCGGCGAGGGACCAGCCGAGGTTGCCGGCCTCACCGCGCTCGCAGCGGCGCGCACCGACGACACCGAGGACCAGCGCGGCCAGCCCGGCCGGCACCGCGACGAACTCGCCGAGCGTCGGGACGAAGGCGAAGACGAGGGCGACGAGGCCGAGCGAGAGCGACAGCTCGCCGGGGCGGTTGCGCTGCCCCGGTGGATCGGCCGTGTGCTGGTCCGGCATGCGAGTCCTCGTCGACGGGGTCCGGGCGCAACCGCGGTGACGCTCAGGTCGGCGCCGCCGGGCGGCAGCGGCTCCGAGCATAGGACGCCCGGCACCGCGGCGCAGCAGCGGCGCCGCCGGCGGTGGTCGGCGCGGTCCGGCCGCCGCCCCCGGACGCGCACGCCTACTCCTCCCCGGCGCGCTCCCCGTTCTCGCGAGCCGCCATCTCCTCCCGGACGCGGTCGATGCCGGCGAAGCAGAACGACCAGTGCTCGAAGCTCTGCTCCGGCTCCCACAGCCGGTGGGCGAGCCGGATGTTGGTCTCCCAGTCGAGCGCCTCCAGCGGGGTGCTGCGCAGGTCGTTCAGCCGGCTGTCGGATATCTGGAAGAGCCCCCAGTTGCGGGTCCCGTTCTCGTTGCCGAGCACGTAGAGCGGGTCGAACTTCGTGGCGCAGGCCGCGACGGCGACGGCGGTGTCGGCCTCCTCGCCCGGGAAGAGCTCGCGGATGAGCGCCGCCATCTCCTCCTCGTCCGGGGTCTCGACGACGACGTCCGACTCGTAGAGGGCGACTTTGGTCTCGTCGCCGACGACGCCGTTGACCCCGAGCCCGGCGAGGACCTGGAACGCGGTGACACGGCGCAGCGTCTCGGGGCCGAACTGTGCGTCGACCACCATCGGCAGGCCGCGCTCCACCAGCAGTTCCTGGAGTTCCTCGACACAGCCGTCGTGGCGGCCCATGGTGATCGGCTCGTCGCAGGGGTGGCTGAGCAGCGCGCGCTGCTCCTCGGCTCCGACCACGGCGCCACTCGGTGTCGCGGCATCGTCGCGGGTTCCGTCGTCCTGCCGGTCGCCGACGAGCGCGGCGACCGTCACGACGGCCCCCACGAGCAGGACCAGCGCCAGGACCAGTGCGGGCAGTCGGCGACGCGCGCCGGCCGCCGCGGTCTCCTCGGGGGTGGCCGATCCCCCGGCGGCGGGCGCTGCCGGTTCTCCGGAGGTACCGGCGGTGGGGTCCCCCGGCGCCGGTTCGTCGGTGGCCGGCGGCGGGGCGGCGACCGGCTGCTCGGCGTCCTCCGCGGCCGCGGGGTCCGCGGGCAGGTGCAGCGGCTCGGAGGCCAGCACCCACAGCCGGTGCAGTTCCGTGAGATCCGCGCGGTCGGCACGGCAGCACCGGGCGAACCGCTCCACGGTGGCGAACTCCGCCGGCACGCCCTTGCCGGAGCAGTAGCGGTGCAGCGTGGAGCGGCTCACGCCGGTTCGGCGCGCTATCGATTCGAAGCTGTGGCTCGTGTTGCCCTTGAGCGCGCGCAGCTTCTCGGCAAAGGCCTCGATGGCGGCGGTGTTCTCGCGTGCGCCGGCCACAACCCACCCCCGGCGGTGTCTGTCGTCGTCCACCGCTGAGCGTAGCAATGACCACCCCCTCCTGACTACCCAGAGTCACGCTTTCGGTGACCGAGTGTCAGAGTCCACATTCGGTGCGCGGAACCCGGCCGCCGCCGACGAGGCGTCAGCTCCAGCTCCAACCGTGTGCCGCTCGCCGCGGCAGACCGCTCACCATCCGGGACATCTCGCACCTCCTCTCCCCGCTCACGCTCCCCCGTGGGCCCCGCCCACGCCCCCCGTGACGGGGCGGGCACCCACGCCCGCCGCACCCCGCACGACGGGGTCGGGTCGGGCCCGGCGGCGCCGTGTCGCCGGCACCGCCAGCAGACTGCTGCGACGCCCCGACGACGGTCAACGCGGGCCGGGCCCGCAGGGACGATGGGATGAAGAACCACAGCTGACCTGCCACTTTCTCGCGGCGTGGGACAGCGGGCGAGACATCGACGCCCCGGCGGGCCGTCGGCCGACCCGGGGCCTGCGAGCACGGACCGGGACGGTCCGGGACCGTATGCCCGGCGCACCGACCGACGTGCGCGTCGCCCCGGCGCCGGGGCCGGACCGAGGACCCGGTCGACGGGGCACCCCCGGCGGGCGCGGCGACCGGTCACGGTCGACGAGGCGCGGTTGACGAGGCGCGGTTGACGAGGCGCGGCGACACCTCGTGACAGACCACCCGGAAAGCGGCACTCCCGACCAGTCAACACCTCGCGGAAAGTGGCTGGTTGACGCTTCCGCCAAGGCGCCGGACCGCAGCGCCCGGTCGCTGGCACAAGGGCCGGACGGTCCAAGGTTCGGTCAATTCAGCACGGCTTTCGACCATGGTTTCGCCAAGCAGCGATCAAGTAATCACCACATCGGTCAGAAGAGTTGAGTCAGCATCTAGTTTCCGATCGTGATGTCGAACTGTGAGGCCGCCGGCCCACTCCCCACCCCCTCTTCCCCCACCGCCCCGTCCACCGCGACCGACGCCGCCACCCACGGCAACGGTCGCCGGGCCTTCCTGCGTACCGCCCTGACCGGTTCGGCCGCTCTCGGCGCCGCCCTCGCGCTCGGCGGCGCCGGTCAGGCGGTCGCCGCCCCGGCCCGGCCCACCGCTGCACCCTGGCCGCTCTCCTCGACCCCCGCCACGATGACCCCGAACCAGGCGCTCAAGCGCCTGGTCGCCGGCAACAACCGCTGGCGCGCCGGGGCCCAGCAGCACCCCCACGAGTCGGCCGCCCGCCGGCTGGAGGCGGTCTCCGGGCAGCAGCCGTTCGCCCTGGTCCTCTCCTGCATCGACTCCCGCGTCCCGCCGGAGCTGGTCTTCGACCAAGGGCTCGGCGACCTCATGGTGGTCCGTTCCGCCGGCTGCGTCCTGGACTCGGCGGTCATCGGCAGCCTCAAGTACGGCGTCCTGGAGCTGAACATCCCGCTGCTGGTCACCCTCGGCCACCAGCACTGCGGCGCGGTCAAGGCGGCGATACAGACCGCGGAGACGGGCGCCCAGCTGCCCGAGCACCTCGACTACCTGGTGGACCGGATCATCCCGTCCATCGACCACACCACCACCGGGGAGGCACAGGTGGACGCCACCACCAACGCCTTCACCCGCTCCGTCCGCGACACCCTCAGCGCCGAGGTGGACATAGCGCCGCGGGTCGCCGACGGGCGGATCAAGGTCGTGTCGGCGCGCTACCAGCTCACCACCCAACGGGTGCACGGGCTGGCCTGACGCACCCGCGCCGCCCCGCGCCCCCGCCGCCCCGCGGCGCGGGGGGCGGGGGG
>NZ_JAAVJC010000198.1 GCF_012033785.1 Streptomyces bohaiensis | reverse complement strand
GGAGAGAACGGCGGCCGACTCCTTGGCGGAGGACCCCAGGTCGGGCTTGGGCATCCGCTGGAACTCGCGCTTCGCCACCAGGCACGCGACGGCCTCCAGGCACCCGGCCTGGCCGCAGCCGCACGCCGGGCCGCCCGGCCGGACCACGACATGGCCGATCTCACCGGCGCCGCTGTGCGCGCCGGGCTCGACCCGGCCGTCGATGCCGAGGGCGCCGGAGATCCCCGTCCCGAGCGCCACGAAGAAGAAGCGGTCGGCCCCGTCGCCCGCGCCGAGGCGGCCCTCGGCCAGGCCACCGGTCCGCACGTCGTGCCCCAGGGCCACCGGCGTCCCGTCCAGCCGCTCCGAGAGCAGCCGGCGCAGCGGAAGGTCCCGCCAGCCGAGGTTGGCCGCGTACCGCACCACACCCGCCGCGTCGTCCACGATCCCCGGGACCACGACCCCGGCGGCGACCGGGGCGGAGCCGAGGTGCCGCAGCGACGCCTCGCGCAGGTCGGCGGCGAACTCCAGGACCGCGTCGAGCACCGCCTGCGGGCCGCCGTCCCGCGGCGTGGGGCGGCGTTCGCGCAGCAGCGGACGGTGGGTGCCGTCGAGCACCGCGGCCTTCATTCCGGTGCCGCCGACGTCGAGCGCGATGACGTGGCCGGGCGGCGCGGCGGCGGTGCCCGCGGTCGCGGAGCGGGGGGAGGGCTGCGGTCCGGGCAGGGCGTCGCGGACCGCAGCGCGGTCGGTGTCCGGTGGGTTCACGGTGGACAGTGTCGCCCGAACCTGCACAACAGGTCTAGTCCACTGCGCCGCCCGGATGGCTTCGTTTCCCGCGCGTTACCGCTGTCACTCCTCCGCCGTACGATGCGCCCATGCGTGAGGACGGTGAGGAGAACCCGGCCCGACCGGCGGCGACGCCCCCGGCGGGCTCGTCGAGGGAACCCGCGGCCCCGGCGGCGGCCGCCCCGGAACCCGGCGCCCCGCAGGGGCAGTTCCCCGCCGGCGAGGCGCCGGAGGCGGAGGAGGCCGAGGAGGCCGAGGCCGGCTTCCCGGGGCCGGGCCTGCCCGACCCCGGCTTCCCTGAGCTCGACTTCTCCGACGCCGGGCTCCCTGAGCCCGACGTCCCGGACCCGGAGGACGTCGCCGAGCCCGAGGACCTCGGCGGCTGGGAGGAGTTCCGCAGGCCGGGGGAGTCCGCCGGACCGCTCGCGCCCGCCGTGCAGCGGGACCCCGCCCCGGCGCGGCAGGCCGACTCGCCGGCGGCCGAGTCCCTGCCGGCCGACTCCGCCTCGGCCGACTCCCCGCGCCCTGCGGCGCCGGCCCCCACCGACGCCCCCGCCGGCCCGGAGCTGACCGCGATCGCTCCGGCCGAGGGGCTGAGCGCGCAGGACACCGCAGTCCTGGCGCTGGAGAGCCGCGGCGGCCGGATGCGCGGCGGCGCCAAGGAGCGCGTCATCCGGGAGCAGTTGGAGATGTCCCCGACCCGCTACTACCAGCTGCTCAACGCCCTGCTCGACGATCCCGCGGCGCTGCGCCACGCTCCGGTGACGGTCAACCGGCTCCGACGCGTACGCGACGATCGGCGCGCCCAGCGGTAGGGTCGCCGCATGGTCAGCCTCCCGGTACCCCGGACCGACGCGGGCCACGACGGCCTCGCCGCGTTCCGCAGGTCTCCCCACCGCGCGTTGCTCGCGCTGGACTTCGACGGCACCCTCGCCCCCATCGTCCCCGACCCCGAGCAGGCCCGGGCCCACCCCGACGTCCTGCCCGCGCTGGCCCGGCTCGCTCCGCTGGTCGGCACGCTCGCGATCATCACCGGCCGCGCCGCCGCGACCGCCGTCCGGCTCGGGCGGCTCGACGCGGACGAGGCCCCCGCCGACCTCGTCGTCCTGGGCGCCTACGGCGCGGAGCGCTGGGACGCCGCCACGGGGCGGACCCGGACCCCCGGACCGCACGCCGGGGTGGCCGCGGCCCGCGCCGAACTCCCCGAGGTCGTCAGCGGGTCGGTCCCCTCCGGCCAGGCGCACATCGAGGACAAGGGCGGTGCGCTCGCCGTCCACACGCGACGCGCCGCGGACCCCGCCGCCGCGTTGGAGGCGCTGCGTCGTCCCCTCACCGAACTCGCCGCCCGCCACGGGCTGCACGTCGAACCGGGGCGCTTCGTCCTCGAACTCCGGCCGCCCGGCATGGACAAGGGCGCGGCGCTCACCCGCCTCGTCGCCGAGCGCGACCCGTCGGTGGTGGTCTACGGCGGGGACGACCTCGGCGATCTCGCCGCGTTCGCCGCCGTGGAACGGCTGCGGGGCGACGGCATCCCGGGGGTGCGTGTCCTCTCCGCCTCCGCCGAGGTCCCCGAACTCGCCGCCGCGGCCGACCTCGCCGTGGACGGTCCCGCCGGTGTCGCCGAGCTGCTGGGTGCCCTCGCCGATGCGGCGGGGGAGACACCGGGCGGTACCGCGGCCGCTCCGCGCGACTGACCCGTTCCCGCCCGGCGTCCCCTTCCCGCCCCGCCCCGCCCCTCGCGGCGGCCGCGGGGCGGGAACCGTCCGCAGGCCGTGTGGACCGCACCGCACCGTGGCGCAGCGCGGGCCACGGGTCGCCGGGGCGCCCACCGGCGCGACATCGTCCGCGGGACCCGGGGCAGGGGTACCCCATGAGTGCCATCGCCCTGAAGAACGTCACGCTGGACAGCGGAGTCCAGCTCCCCTACGCCGAGTCCGGCCGCCCCGACGGCATCCCCGTCGTCTTCGTCCACGGCCCGGGTGAGACCTGGCGGTCGTTCCAGCCCGTCCTCGGCATGCTGCCGCCGACGCTGCACGGCTTCGCCCCCACCCAGCGCGGCCACGGTGACGCCTCCAAGCCCGCCGACGGGTACCGGCCCGCCGACTACGCCGCCGACCTGGTCGCCTTCCTCGACGCCCTCGGCATCGAGCGCGCCGTCCTGGCCGGTGGCGGCAGCGGCGGCGTCGCCGCCCGCATCGTCGCCGGCGGCCACCCGCACCGCGTCGCGGGGCTGGTACTGCTGGGCACACCCGCCTCCCTCGACGGCAAGGAGTGGGCCGCCGAGGCCCGCCGGGTCACCGACCGGCTGGGCGAGCCGGACGGCCCGGACCCGGCCGAGCTGCTGCCCGAGGACGCCGCGGACGGGGCCGGGCCGGAGTGGTTCGCCACGGCGATGGCGGAGGACGCCCGCGCCACCCCGCCGCACGTCTGGCGGGAGACCATGGACGGGCTGCTGGACTCCGAGGTGGGGACGACGCTCGGCGGCATCCTCGTGCCCACGCTGGCGCTCCGCGGCGACCAGGACGAGCGGGTCACCCCCGACGACCAGGCCCGCATCACCGACACCGTGCCCGCGGCCCGGCTGGACGTCCTGGAAGGGGCCGGCCACGCCGTCCACTGGGAGCAGCCGGCCTCGGTCGTCGGCCGACTCGCCGAGTTCGCCGAGGCGGTGACCCGGAGAGCCGCCTGAACCGCCGGCTCCGGCCGGGCGCACGGCGACGCCCGGCCGGCCGGCCTCCGCGCGGCGCGAGCGGGCGCGGGCGGAGCGGGCGTCAGAGGGTGAACGTCCCGATGACCAGGATGAGCAGCGCCCAGAACGCGATGCCCAGGTAGCCGAAGACGAGGCCGGTGACGGCCAGGCCGTCGCCCTCCTCGCGGTTCTGGCGGATCTCCGCCCGCGCCTTGTGCCCGAGGATGACGGCGGGGATCGACGAGATGCCGTAGAACATGCCGCCGAGCCCGCACAGCAGCGCGCCGATGGCCAGACGGTTGGTCGGCGCGTTCGGCGGCGGCACCATCCAACCCGGGTGGCCGGGGCCGGGATAGACACCCGGGACGTGGTAGTTGGGCGCGGGGGGCGCCGGGTAGAACGTCGCGGGGACCTGCGACTGCGGCACGGCCGGCGGGCCCGCCAACGGTCCGTTGGGGAGGTCGAGGATCAGCCGCTGGAGGTCGCCCTGGGTGACGGCCCGCGCGCTGAGGTCCACGCGGCGGTCGAACTCCGCCTTGTCCAACCGGCCCTCGGCGAATCCCGAACGCAGCACGTCGGTGGTCCGCTCCCGGTCCGCGTGCGAGGCGCGCATTCCGCCGTTACCGCTGGACTGGTGCTGCCAGCTCGACATGCCATCACCCCATCCGTGGCGCCCGCCCTCTCTCCGGCGGCGCTGTCTTCCCCGACCATCATGCCGGACGGGCCGCTGACGGAGGCTGCGCGGGGGCGGACTGGTGCGGATCGGTTACGAAAGCCCCGGCGGCGGGAGCGACGGCGGGCGCGGGTGCGCCCGGCCCGCACTCGCGGAGCACCGCACGGGCCGGGCCGGGCGTGGAGGACGGACCGGGGGAGGGATCACGCCCGCAGCGCGGCCAACTGCGCCAGGAACCAGGACTGCGGCGGCAGCGCCGTCGCCGCCGCGGCCAAGCGGCGGCTCCGCTCGGCCCGCTCGACCGGGGGCATGAGCAGCGCCGCGTGCAGCGCCTCGGCGGTCCCGGCGATGTCGTACGGGTTGACCTCCAGGGCGTCGTCGCCGAGTTCGGCGAACGCCCCCGCCTCCCGCGAGAGCACCAGCGCGCAGCCGCGCTCGGCGAGGACCGGGATCTCCTTGGCGACGAGGTTCATGCCGTCCCGGATGGGATTCACCAGCGCCACGTCCGCCATGCGGTAGGCGGCCAGCGAGCGGGCGAAGTCGTCCTTGACGTGGAGGACGACCGGCTGCCAGTCGGCGGTGCCGAACCGCTCGTTGATCGAGCCCGCCAGCCGGCTCACCTCCTCGGTGTACGCGCGGTACACCGCGAGGTCCTGCCGGGAGGGGTAGGCGAAGGCGACGTGCACGACCCGGTCGAGCCACTCCGGGTGGTCCTCCAGCAGCCGCTCGTACGCCAGCAGTCCGCGCACGATGTTCTTGCTCAGCTCGGTGCGGTCGACCCGCACGATCGTGCGGCGGTCGCCGACCTGCTCCCGCAGCGCGGCCAGCCGCTCGTCCACGTCCGGCCGCGCGGCGCGCTCCCGCAGGAACGCGCCGTCGGCGCCGAGGCCGTGCACCCCGATCCGGGCGGTGGCACCGTCGTACCCGATGCGGAGCTCGTGGCCGTGGTCGGTGACCTCGGCGCCGAGCACCACGCGGCAGCACTCGGCGAACGCCTCCGCCCAGCGCCAGGTGAGGAAGGCGGCGCGGTCGGACCCCAGGATGCCCAGCAGCACCTGGCGGGCGATCGGGTCGGGCAGCAGCCGGAACGCGTCGGCCGGCGCCCAGGGGGTGTGGGAGAAGTGGCCGACCCGCAGGTCGGGGCGGAGGGTGCGCAGCAACCGGGGCACCAGGGAGAGGTGGTAGTCCTGCACCAGCACGGTGGCGCCCGCCGCGGCCTCCTCCGCGAGCGCCTCGGCGAAGGCGGCGTTGTACCGCTGGAACTCCTCCCAGCGGCCCTCGAACTCGCGGTCGAAGATCGGCTCCACCGGGCTCTGGTACAGCATGTGGTGCACGAACCACAGCACGGAGTTGGCGATGCCGTTGTAGGCGGCGTCGAACGTCTGCTGCGGGATGTCCAGCATCCGCACCGCGCGGCCGCCGGTGTCGGCCCCGTCCAGCGTGCCGCCCGCGGCGCGCCGGGCCGCTTCCCGGTCGGCGTCGGAGAGCGCGGCGCAGACCCACGTTCCGGAGTCCTCGCCCAGGGCGCTGAGCCCCGAGACCAGGCCGCCGCCGCCGCGTCGGGCGGTGAGGGTGCCGTCCTCGGCGAGCGAGTAGCTCACCGGACCGCGGTTGGACGCGACCAGCACCTGTCCGGCCGACCGGCCGTCGGGGGCGGCCGGGGACCGCCGCTCGGAGGTGCCGGGAACGTCGGTCGTCTGCCGCTGGGTCGCCATGCGCGAAAGCTTTGCCCGCGACGCGGGGTATCAAACGTGTGTCCTGGTACCGCGCGCCCATCGGCCCCGGCGCCCACCTGCACGGGCGCGGCCCGGGCGGTCGGCTCGGGGCCCGGCGGTCAGGCGGCCCGGCGGGTCGCCATGTACTCGGCGATCTCCACCGCGGGGGGTCGCTCGGTGGTGTCCACCCGGTGGTGCACCGGGGTGAAGCCGCCCTGCGGCGCCCGGTCGAACTGGGTGAGGCCCGCCCGCAGCGGCGCGCCGCCGCCGGGCAGCCGCGCCTGCGCCGTGCGGTAGATCGCGGCGGCCATCCGCCCCAGCGCCTGCCCGTCCTGGTGCCGGTGGCGCCGCACCCCGACATCGACCTGCGCGATGGCGTCGAGCCCCGCCAGGTGCAGCGTGTCCACCAGCGTGCCCAGCTCGACCCCGTACCCGACCGGGAACGGCAGCTGCTCCAGCAGCGAGCGCCGCGCCGCGTACTCGCCGCCCAGCGGCTGCACCACCCCCGCCAGCCGCGGCCAGTGAAGGTTCAGCAGCGGACGGGCGACCAGCTCCGTGACCCGTCCGCCCTGCCCGGCGCCCTCCGGACCGCCGCCCAGCGGGCGGTCGTACATCGCCTTGACCAGCTGCACCCCGGGGTCGGTCAGCAGCGGCCCGATGATGCCGGAGACGAAGCGGGTGTCGAACTCCCGCAGATCGGCGTCGACGAAGCAGACGATCTCCCCGGTGGCCGCGAACAGCGACCGCCACAGCACCTCGCCCTTGCCGGGGAGCGCCGGCAGCCGGGGCAGCACCTCGTCGCGGTGGACCACCTTCGCCCCGGCCGCGGCGGCGACCGCCGCCGTGCGGTCGGTCGAGCCGGAGTCCATCACCAGCAGCTCGTCGACGAGCGGTACGCGTTCCACCAGCTCGGTCCGGATCGCCTCGGCGATCGTCCCGACGGTGGCCTCCTCGTTCAGCGCGGGCAGCACCACGCTGACCGTGCCGGCCGCGCCGGCCCGCCGCTTGGCTGCGAGCAGCCGGGGAAGCGGTCGGTCGTCGGCGGACCAGGACCGTCGGCACAGCCAGCTCTCGGCCTCTTCCAGCACGATCTCGCTCCTCGCGCTCGGCGTGCGTCCCCCGAACGGGTGTCTCGGAGGCTGGACAACCCGCCTCATTGTCCTAGCCGTCCGTTACAGTCTCGGACAGTGCTTGTGACCTCCGCATATCGGGGGGCCCGGCACGGCTGGCGACAGTCACAACCACATACAGCTCATCCAGAGGGGCAGAGGGAACGGCCCGTTGAAGCCCCGGCAACCCTCCCGCCGGTCTCGCATTCCGAAGCGAGGTCCCCGGTCGGGGAAGGTGCCAATTCCGTCCTGCGGCGAGAGTCGCCGTGGGGAAGATGAGGAGAGGGCCTCGCACCCATGTCTCTGCTCACCGAGCACCGCTCCGGAACCGTCGACCTCGGCCCCGCCGCCGCGCTGTCCTGTCGCGAGTGCGGGCAGCGGTATCCGTTGAGTCCCATCTTCGCCTGCAACGAGTGTTTCGGCCCGCTGGAGATCGCCTACGACCTCCCCGGCGGCGACCCCGAGGCGCTCCGCAGCCGGATCGAAGCGGGCCCCCGTTCCATCTGGCGGTACGCGCCGCTGCTGCCCGTCCCCGCCGATGTCGCGGACAAGCCCAACCTCAACCCGGGCGGTACGCCGCTGGTGCGGGCCGACCGGCTGGCCGCCGAGCTGGGCGTCACCGGTGAACTGCACGTCAAGGACGACTCCGGCAACCCCACCCACTCCTTCAAGGACCGCGTGGTGGCCTGTGCCGTCGAGGCGGCCCGCGCCTTCGGCTTCACCACGCTGTCCTGCTCCTCCACCGGCAACCTCGCCGGTGCGGTGGGTGCGGCGGCGGCCCGCGCGGGGCTGCGGTCCTGCGTCTTCATCCCGCACGACCTGGAGCACGCCAAGGTCACCGCGGCGGCGGTGTACGGCGGCGAGCTGGTCGGGATCGAGGGCAGCTACGACGACGTCAACCGGTTCTGCAGCGAGCTGATCGGCGACCCGGCGGGGGAGGGCTGGGGGTTCGTCAACGTCAACCTCCGCCCGTACTACGCCGAGGGCTCCAAGACCCTGGCGTACGAGATCTGCGAGCAGCTCGGCTGGCGCCTGCCGGACCAGCTGGTGGTCCCGATCGCCTCCGGTTCCCAGCTGACCAAGATCGACAAGGCGCTGCGGGAGCTGATCACCCTCGGCCTGGTCGAGGACAAGCCCTACAAGATCTTCGGCGCGCAGGCCGAGGGCTGCTCGCCGGTGTCGCAGGCGTTCAAGAACGGTCAGGACGTGATCCGGCCGGTGCGTCCGGCGACGATCGCCAAGTCCCTGGCGATCGGCAACCCGGCCGACGGCCCCTACGTCCTGGACATCGCACGGCGCACCGGCGGCGCGGTGGAGGACGTCACCGACGAGCAGATCGTCGACGCCATCAAGCTGCTCGCCCGCACCGAGGGCATCTTCGCGGAGACCGCCGGCGGCGTCACCGTCGGAGTGACGCGGAAGCTGCTCGCCGAGGGCGTGCTCGACCCGTCGCTGACCACCGTGGTCCTCAACACCGGTGAGGGGCTGAAGACGTTGGACGCGGTCGCGCCGACCACCGGCCCCTCCGCCGTGATCCGGCCGGACCTGACCGCGTTCCTCGACGCCGGCCTGGCCTGAGCCGCCGCGCGGTTCCGCGCCGCCTCCGCCGCCCCGTACCGCCGCCGGTCGGCGGGCCGCCCCGACCGGGCCCCGCCGCACCACCCCGGCCGCACCGGACGTGCGGCGGACAGCGCGCCGCACCCCCGCGC
>NZ_JAAVJC010000197.1 GCF_012033785.1 Streptomyces bohaiensis | reverse complement strand
CCCGGCGGCGGGGCCCCACGCACGCTCTCAGACCGAAGCGGCCGCCGCCCAGCGCCGGACGGTCTCCCGCTCCTCCACCGGAAGCGCTACTCGCCCGGACGGCGAAGCCCGCGCCGCGGGGCACCGCGCCGACTCCGGAGCGCGCGCACGCCCGAGCCCCACCCGACCGAGCGAGGCGGTCAACGCGCCCCGAGCCGTCACCCCACGGTCGACCGGCCCCCCGGCGTGCGCGCCGGAGTGCACACGGCGGCGAGCGCGGGCGGGCGGCCGGGTTTGCCGCGGCGCCCGCGGCCGCGCGGCGTGGTCAGTCGGCCCGCCGCGACCAGGCGTGCCGACCCGCCTGCCAGACGTCGGTGACCAGCGGGACGCCGGGCCGGTAGGCCAGGTGCACGGGCGAGGGGGCGTCGAGCACCACCAGGTCCGCGCGGGCGCCCGGCCGCAGGGTGCCGATGTCGGTGCGGCGCAGCGCGGCCGCGCCGCCGGCGGTGGCCGACCACAGGGCCTCGTCGGGGGTCATGCCCATCTCCCGGACCGCCACGGCGATGCAGAACGGCATCGAACTGGTGAAGGACGACCCGGGGTTGCAGTCCGTGGAGAGGGCGACCGTGGCGCCGGCGTCCAGCAGGCGCCGGGCGTCGGGGTACGGCGACCGGGTGGAGAACTCGCACCCCGGGAGCAGCGTCGCGACGGTCGGTTCGGGCGCGGTGGCGGCCTGGGCGAGGGCGTCGACGTCGGCGTCGTCGAGGTGGGTGCAGTGGTCGGCGGATGCGGCGGCGAGCTCGACGGCGATCCGCACACCGGGGCCGGGTCCGAGCTGGTTGGCGTGGACGCGGGGGGTGAGCCCCTTGGCCCGTCCCGCCGTGAGGACGGCGCGGGCCTGGTCGCCGTCGAAGGCCCCGCGTTCGCAGAAGGCGTCGACCCATCGGGCGTGGGGCGCGCAGGCGTCGAGCATCGCTCCGGTGACCAGCGCGACGTAGCCGTCCGGGTCGTCCCGGTACTCGGGGGCGACGATGTGCGCGCCGAGGTAGGTGACCTCGTCGGTGCGGGAGGCGGCGACGCGCAGCGCCCGTGCCTCGTCGGCGACGGTGAGGCCGTAGCCGGACTTGGTCTCGGTGGTGGTGGTGCCCTGCCGGACCATCTCGGTGAGGTGGCGGTCGAGCGTGGCCGCCAGCTCCTCGTCGGTGGCCGCGCGGGTGGCGGTGACGGTGGTCCGGATGCCGCCGGCGCTGTAGGGCCGGCCGGTCGCGCGGGCGGTGAACTCCTCGGTGCGGTCGCCGGCGAACAGCAGGTGGGAGTGGGAGTCGACGAAGCCGGGGACGACCGCGCGCCCACCCGCGTCCACGTGACTGTCAGTAGCGGGTGCTCTACTGGATTCACCGATCCACGCGATGCGGTCGCCCTCGATGACGAGGGCGGCGTCGTGGAGCGTGCCGAGGGGTCCGGTGCCGTGGGAGGGGTCGTTGGTGGTGAGGTGGGCGATGTGGGTGACGAGGGTGGTGGGGCCTGCGGGGGCCCCGGTGTCGGCGGGGGTGCGGTGGGTGTCGCTCATCGTCGCGGTGGTCTCCGTGGCGGTGGGTGGGCGGCCGTCGGCGGGCTGGGGCGGCGGATCAGCCGCGCAGCGCCTCCACGGCGGCCGTGAGGGCTTCGGGGACGCGCGGCACCAGCTGGTGCAGGCCGTCGCGGACGATGTGCCGGCCGCCGACGACGGTGTGGCGCACGTCGGCCGCCGTCCCGGCGAAGACGACGGACTCGGCGGCGAGGCGCGGGCGGGTCCCCGCGGTGCGGACGCTGTCGAGCGCGACGGTCGCCAGGTCGCAGGGGGCGCCGGGTGCGATCCGGCCGCCGTCGGGCCGGCCGAGCGCGGCGTGACCGTGGCGGGTGGCGGCGGTGAGCAGCTCGTGGGCGGTCCAGTGACCGCGGCGGCCGGTGCGGAGTCGCTCGTCGAGTTCGACGGCGCGTGCCTCCTCCAGCAGGTCGATCACGGCGTGGCTGTCGCTGCCGAGGGAGATCGGGCTGCCCGCGTCGCGGAGCGCGACGGCGGGCCCGATGCCGTCGGCGAGGTCCCGTTCGGTGGTGGGGCACATGCAGATGCCGGTGGCGGTGGAGCCGAGGAGGTCGATGTCGTGCGCGGTGAGGTGGGTGGCGTGGACGGCGGTGGTCGCCGGGCCGAGAAGGCCGTGGTCGGCGAGCAGCCGGGTGGGCGTGCGCCCGTGGTGGGTGAGGCAGTCGGCGTTCTCGGCGGGCTGTTCGGAGAGGTGGACGTGGAGCGGCGCCCCCCGGCCGCGCGCCCAGTCGCCGACCACCGCCAACTGGTCGGCGGGGACGGCGCGCACGGAGTGGACGGCGGCGCCGACGACGGTCTCCCCGCCGGGGTCGAGGGCGTCGGCCCGCCGCGCCCAGGCGAGGGCGTCGCCGTCGCTGAACCGGGTCTGGACGGGGCCGGGCGGTGCGCCGAACCCGGCGGAGAGGTAGCAGGTGTCGAGCAGGGTGAGGCGCACACCGGCGGCGGTGGCGGCGGCGGCGAGGGCGTCCCCCATGGCGTTGGGGTCCTGGTAGCGGGTGCCGCCGGGCGCGTGGTGCAGGTAGTGGAACTCGCCGACCGCGGTGATGCCGGCGAGCGCCATCTCGGCGTACACGGCCCGCGCGAGGTCGTGGTAGCTGTCCGGGGAGAGGCGGTCGGCGACCGCGTACATCGTCTCGCGCCAGGTCCAGAAGCTGCCGGTGGTGTCGGAGCCGCTCCCGGCCGCGCCGCCCTCGGAGGGGCTGGGCCCGGTGGGCGGCGCGGCCTGCGAGGTGCCGCGCAGGGCCCGGTGGAAGGCGTGGCTGTGGGCGTTGGCGAGTCCGGGGAGGGTGAGCCCGTGCAGCGGTACGGCGCCGGGCGGTGGCTCGGTGACGCCGGGGGTCACGGTGTCGATGCGGCCGTCCGCGTCGGCGGCGACGAGGACGGCGGGCCGCACCTCGTGGTCGATCCAGGCGTGCTCGGCCCAGTAGGTCTGCGGGGTCAGCGACATGCGAGTCCCTCCAGCACCTCGGTGAGTGCGGTGACCCCGGCCGTGCAGTCGTCCTCGTCGGCGCTCTCGGCGGGCGAGTGGGAGACGCCGGTCGGGTTCCTCACATACATCATGGCGCTGGGGAGCTCGGAGGACAGAATTCCGGCGTCGTGGCCGGCGCCGGTGGGCAGGACCGGCACCTCCTGGGGGCGGTCGCCGCCGAGGACCGCGGCGAGCCGGTCGCGCAGCGCGGTGTCGAACTCCACGACGGGGGTGAAGGATTCGCGGGTGACCTCGACCCGCACCCCGTCGCGGTCGCCGCGGTCCTCGGCGGCGGCCCGGATCTCGGCGACGACCCGGTCGAGCGTCTCCTGGTCGGCGGCGCGGGAGTCGAGCCAGCCCCGGACGAGCGAGGGGATGGCGTTGACGCCGTTGGGTTCGACGCCGACCTTGCCGAAGGTGGCCAGCGCGCCGGCGAGCCGGGCCTTCTTGCGGGCGGCGAGGACGGTGTTGGCGTAGGTGAGCATCGGGTCGTGGCGGTCGGCCAGCCGGGTGGTGCCGGCGTGGTTGGCCTCGCCGTGGAAGTCGAACCGCCAGCGGCCGTGGGGCCAGATCGCGGAGGCGACGCCGACGGCGTGGTCGGTGTCGGCGAGGGCTCTGCCCTGCTCGACGTGGAGTTCGACGAAGGCGCCGATGCGGGCGAGGCGTTCGGGGTCGGGCCCGATCGTCTCGGGGTCGTGGCCGGCGCGCTCCATCGCGGTGGCGAGGGTGGTGCCGTCGGCGTCGGTGAGCCGGCGGGCGTCCTCGGGGGTGAGCCGTCCGGCGCTGAGGCGGGAGCCGACGCAGGCGAGGCCGAAGCGGGCGCCCTCCTCGTCGCCGAAGTTGACCACGGCGACGGGCCGGGTGGGGCGGGCGCCGCGGGCGAGGAGGCCGTCGACGGCGGCGAAGGCGGAGACCACACCGAGAGGCCCGTCGAAGGCGCCGCCGTCGGGGACGGAGTCGAGGTGGGAGCCGGTGACGACGGCGTCCTGGCCGTTCGGGTCGCCGAGCCAGGCCCACTGGTTGCCGTTGCGGTCGGTCTCGTACCGCAGTCCGCGGTCCTCCGCCTGGGCGCGGAACCAGGCGCGGCAGTCGGTGTCGGCGCCGGTCCAGGCGTAGCGGCGGTAGCCGCCGGAGCTGGTGTCGCGGCCGACCGGCAGCAGGTCGCGCCACATCTCGTGGAAGCCGGCGGGGCTCATCGGTCGGCCTCCCCCGCGCCGGTGCCGGCGGCGTCGCCGGGCGCCGGGGCGCCGCCCTCGCGCATCGGGATGCGGACGCCCTCGCGGCGGGCGGTCTCCTCGGCCTCGGGGTAGCCGGCGTCGACGTGGCGGATGACCCCGGTGCCCGGGTCGTTGGTGAGGACGCGGCGGATCTTCTCTCCCGCGAGCGGGGTGCCGTCGGCGACCGTGACCTGACCGGCGTGGAGCGAGCGGCCCATGCCGACGCCGCCGCCGTGGTGGATGGAGACCCAGGAGGCGCCGGAGGCGACGTTGACCATGGCGTTGAGGAGCGGCCAGTCGGCGATGGCGTCGGAGCCGTCGGCCATCGCCTCGGTCTCGCGGTACGGGGAGGCGACGGAACCGGTGTCGAGGTGGTCGCGGCCGATGGCGAGCGGCGCGCTGATCTCGCCGGCGGCGACCATGTCGTTGAAGCGCTCCCCTGCGCGGTCGCGCTCGCCCTGACCGAGCCAGCAGATGCGGGCGGGCAGCCCCTGGAAGGCGACCCGCTCCCCCGCGAGCCGGATCCACCGCGCCAGCCGCTCGTTCTCGGGGAACAGCTCCAGCACCGCGCGGTCGGTGGCGGCGATGTCGGCGGGGTCGCCGCTGAGCGCGGCCCACCGGAACGGGCCCTTGCCCTCGCAGAACAGCGGGCGGATGTAGGCGGGGACGAAGCCGGGGAAGTCGAAGGCGCGTGTGTAGCCGGCCAGTTGCGCCTCGCCGCGGATGGAGTTGCCGTAGTCGAAGACCTCGGCCCCGGCGTCCTGGAAGCCGACCATGGCCTCCACGTGGCGGGCCATGGACTCCCGGGCGCGGCTGGTGAAGTCGGCGGGCTTCTCGGCGGCGTAGGAGGCCATGTCCTCGAAGGCGACGCCGGAGGGGAGGTAGGCCAGCGGGTCGTGGGCGCTGGTCTGGTCGGTGACGATGTCGATGGGCGCGCCCTCGGCCAGCAGCCGGGGCAGCAGGTCGGCGGCGTTGCCGAGCACGCCGATGGAGAGCGGTTCGCCCTTGTCGCGGGCGTCGGTGGCGAGCCGGAGGGCGTGTTCCAGGGAGTCGGCGCGGACGTCGAGGTAGCGGTGCTCGATGCGGCGCTCGATGGCGCGGGGGTCGCAGTCGATGCAGAGCGCGACGCCGCCGTTCATGGTGACGGCCAGCGGCTGGGCGCCGCCCATGCCGCCGAGTCCGGCGGTGAGGGTGATGGTCCCGGCCAGCGAGCCGTCACCGCCGCGGGTGCGGGCGAGTTCGGCGCCGACGGCGGCGAAGGTCTCGTAGGTGCCCTGGAGGATGCCCTGGGTGCCGATGTAGATCCAGGAGCCGGCGGTCATCTGGCCGTACATGGTGAGGCCGAGGTGCTCCAGGCGGCGGAACTCCTCCCAGTTGGCCCAGTCGCCGACGAGGTTGGAGTTGGCGAGCAGCACGCGCGGCGCCCACTCGTGGGTGGTGAGCACGCCGACGGGGCGGCCGGACTGGACGAGCATCGTCTCGTCCTGCCTGAGGGTGCGCAGCGTGCGGACCATGGCGTCGTAGGACGCCCAGTCACGGGCGGCGCGGCCGGTGCCGCCGTAGACGACGAGCTGGTCGGGGTGTTCGGCGACCTCGGGGTCGAGGTTGTTCTGGAGCATCCGCAGTGCGGCTTCCTGCTGCCAGCCGAGGGTGGTGAGCTGGTTGCCGCGCGGGGCGCGTACGGGTCGGGGTCCTGACATGGCCGCTGCCTCCCGGGTGCCGGTCCGGGCCGGCGGGGCGCGGGCGCGTCCGGTGGCCCGGGCGGGTGCCGCGGCCGCGGAGCTCGGGCCGATGACGGTGCCTGACGAGTAGTATTCACTCACTCTACGGACTGAATAGTTCCAGTCAACAACGCGGCGGAGAGCTTGCCGTCGCGTGGTGGCGGCGGAAGGGTGCCGGGGCCGGACGGCACCGGCGCCGTTCGGCGCCCCGGGGTTCAGTCGAGGAAGAGCCCGCGTTCCGCGGCCCGCGCGTCGAACCGCTCCAGCCGCGCCTGCGCCTGCGGCAGCGCGTCGCACATCGTCTCCAGCAGCACCCGGCCGAGCATCATCGGCGCGCAGGCGGTGTCGAAGGTCAGCGCCCGCCCGACGGCGGCCGGCAGCAGCAGGTCCCCGGACTGGACGACGGGGACGAACGCGCCGTCCGCGACGATGACCACGCCGAGCCCCGCCGCCCGCGCCACGTCCAGCGCCTCGGCGACCTCCGCCGGGTAGCGCGGCAGCGCGAAGCAGAGCAGCTCCGTCGCCCCGGCGGCGACGGCCGCGTCGAGTCGGTCGGCGAGCATGGTGCCGCCCTCGTCGAGCACGCGGACGTCGGGGTGCACCTTGGCGGCGAAGTAGGAGAACCCGCGCGCCTGCGCGGCGGCGGCCCGCAGCCCCAGGACCGGGAGCGGGCGGGAGGCGGCGAGCCGCCGCCCGGCCTCGGCCACCGGCCCGGCGTCGGCGAGCAGGTCGGCCAGTTGCCGGAGATGGGCGATCTCCGCGTGCACCGCCTGCTGGTGGGCGTTGAGCGGCGGAGCCTCCGACGCGGCGGGCTCCGCGGGGCCGCCCCCGGCGGCGGCCGACGCGGCAGCCGAGCCGGCGGCGGGGTCCGTGGGCGTGCGCAGCGTCTCGCGCAGTTTCCTGCGCAGCGCCGGGTAGCCGTCGAAGCCGAGCGCCACCGCGAAGCGGGTGACGGACGGCTGGCTCACCCCCGCGAGCTCCGCCAGTTCCACGCTCGACAGGAACGCCGCCTCGCTCCCCTGCCGCACCATGCAGTGCGCGATCCGCCGCTGGGTCGGGGTGAGCCGGTGCCCCTCGAAGAGGGCCAACAACCGCATACTCGCCGTGTCCACCTGCATAAGTCTATGCAGCGGCGGCGGGGAACGCGCCGGGGACGGCACGGCACGGCCGGGGCCGCCAGAGGGGCGCGCTGTCTGCCTCTCCGTTCCTGGTGGCGGCACCGCCCCCGGCTGGGCTCAGGCCGCCTCGGCGGCGGCCGGTCCGGCGGCGGCGTCGGCCTCGGTGTCGGGGACGACGGCGACCGGGCAGCGTGCCCGGTGCAGCACCGAGCGGGCCACCCCGCCCAGGTGCGGCCCGGGCCGACCGGTGGCCTCCCGCCCGGCGCCGACCACCAGCAGGGTGGCGCGCTCGGCCGCGGTCAGCAGGGCGTGCGAGCTGTTGCCCTCCTCGGTGTGGCGGAGCACGGTGAGCCCGGGGTGGGTCGCGGTCACCGGCCCCAGTGCGGTGTCGAGCGCCCGTTCCGCGCGGTCGCGGTAGACGAGGCGCCACTCCGCGGCGTCGACCGGCACGTCGCCGACGCCCAGCGGCGGGGACTGCCAGGCCGCGACGGCGCGCAGGGCGCAGCCGCGGCGGACCGCGGCCTCGGCGGCGAACCGCGCGGCGGCGGCGTGGTCGCGTTCCCCGACCCCCAGCACCACCTCGGGCGCCCGACCGGGACCGCCGACCGGCTCCCCCACGGTCTCGGGGACCACCACGACCGGGCAGTCGGCCCGGCTGGCGACGGCGAGCCCCACCGACCCGCGCAGCATGTCGGCCAGCACACCGTGGTGGCCGCCGGTGCCCACCGTGAGAAGCGCGGCGTGCGCCGCGGCGTGCGGCAGTGCGTCGCCGGGGTCCTCCCGCAGAGTGGTGGCCCGGACGGGGAGGCCGGGGGCGACCTGGCGGGCCCGGGCGGTGGCGGCCGTCAGCGGGTGCTCTCCGGTGTCGCGCGCGTTCCAGAGGACCGCGCGCACCACCAGCAGCGGGCGCCCGGTGCGGTCCGCCTCCCGGGCGGCCCATTCCACGGCGCGCAAGGCGCCTTCCGTACCGTCGACGCCGACCACCACCGGCCGGCGCGTCGGGAAGTCCCCGAGGCCGCGGCCCGGTGCGAGACCGTCCATCGCTGCCACCTCCGTCGTGTCGTCCTGTCGCCCCGACCGTGCCCCGCCGTCCCGCCGCCCCGACCGGTGCCCGGCCGTGCTGCCGTCGTCCCCCGTCCCGCCGCGCCGGCCGTCAGTCGGTGACGGCGAGCACCTCGCGCAGCGGGCGGCGCGGCGTCGGGGTGCCGGGCGGCCCGTAGCCGAGCCGCAGCACCATGTGCACGTGCCCGGGCCCGGACTGCGGGTCGCGGAGCAGCCAGCGCAGTTCGGGCCACTCCAGCGCCTGGGTGGCGAAGGAGGCCCGCAGCCCGTGCCGCGTCGCCTCCAGCAGCACCCGCTCCAGTCCCTGGCCGGCCAGCAGCCAGTCCAGCGGGTGGTCGCCGCGGGTGCGCAGCAGCGCGAGCTGCGGGTGGCGTTCGAAGTCGGCGAACCGGCGTCCTGCGGATGCGGCGCGGCCGGCGAAGTCGCGGACCGGCGACCACCGCGGCGATGGGGCGGCTGCTCGCGGGGCTCCGGGCGTACGCCGTGATGGAGGGCGAGGACCCGGTCGCCGTCCTCTCCGATCTGGAGCTGCTGCTGC
>NZ_JAAVJC010000196.1 GCF_012033785.1 Streptomyces bohaiensis | reverse complement strand
TCGCCGGCCCGGGAGGCGTCGCCCGGGGAGCCGTCGCCCGCGGCGCCGGCGGGGGACGGCGCGGCCGCGGGGGAGTCCTGGTGCCCGGACGGGTCGCGCGGTGCGGGGCGGCCGGTGGTTTCGGCGTGTGCGGGCGGTCCGTCGCCCCGGCCGGAGGGTGCGTCCCCCGAGGTGCCGACCGGCCGGGGCGAGGGGGTCACCGCACCGCCTCCAGGACGTCGCCGCAGCCCAGGGCGTCGGCGATCTCCGCGAGGGCGTTGTCCGGGGTGAGGCTGAGCACGGCGGCGCTGTCCACACCGAAGTCGGCCATCAGGCCGGGGTCGCCCACCGGTCCCTGGGGCACGGCCTCGGTCGCGTCGTCGGTGTCCTTGCCGGGCTCGGTGAGGGCGTCGGTGCCGTCCTCGGTGCCGTCGAGGTCCACCAGGTTGTCGAGCGCGTACGGGTCCTCGGGCTCGCGCCCCAGGAGCTCGTCGCTCAGCAGAATCTCGCCGTACGCGCTGCGCACGGCGCGTGCGGCGTCGGAGACGAAGACGCGCGGGTCGTCCTCACCGTCCACGCGGACGATTCCGAACCACGCGCCTTCCTGTTCGATGCAGACGAGGACGGGTTCCTCGTCGCTCCCGGTCTCGCGGGCCAGGTCGGCCAGCTCGTCCAGGGTCTCGACGTCGTCCAGTTCTCGGTCGCTCGCTTCCCAACCGTTCTCGGTTCTGGCGAGCAGTGCGGTGAAGTACACCTCGGCTCTCCCCACGTTCGGCATGCCTGTGGGCATCGTGGCAGAAAAGCGGGGATCTGTCGGGTAACTCAGCACTTCACCAGCGGAATGTCCGCATTCGCTGCTGACGGCGCATTCGGGCCGTGCGGGCGCGCCGGGGCTGCACGCGGTCGCGCAGCGCCTTGGCTTCCTGGAGATCACGGAGGAATTCGGCGCGGCGGCGCCGGTGCACCGGATCGGGGTCCTCGGGGTAGCCGGGTATCGGCATCCCTCACCTCCCAGTCATCAGTCCTCCACTCTCCCCCCACAGCCCGACGCAGTCCAGTTGGCGGATCGGGTGACGGCCGATCCGCGGCCGGGTGTGGCCGGGTACAGCTGTTCGTTAGGGTCGTGTCCATGCGGATTCACGTCGTCGACCACCCGCTGGTGGCCCACAAGCTCACAACGCTGCGCGACGAGCGCACCGACTCCCCGACCTTCCGGCGGCTGGCCGACGAGCTGGTGACCCTGCTCGCCTACGAGGCGACGCGGGACGTGCGGACGGAGCAGGTGGACATCCGGACCCCGGTCACCGGGACGACCGGTGTCCGGCTGTCGCACCCCCGCCCGCTGGTCGTGCCGATCATCCGGGCCGGGCTGGGCATGCTGGACGGCATGGTCCGGCTGCTGCCGACGGCCGAGGTCGGGTTCCTGGGGATGATCCGCGACGAGGAGACGCTGGAGGCGTCCACCTACGCCAACCGGATGCCGGAGGACCTCTCCGGGCGTCAGGTCTACGTGCTGGACCCGATGCTGGCCACCGGCGGCACGCTGGTCGCCGCGGTCCGGGAGCTGGTGGCGCGGGGCGCCGACGACGTGACGGCGCTCTGCCTGCTGGCGGCGCCGGAGGGTGTGGAGGTCATGGAGCGGGAGCTGGCCGGTGCGCCGGTGACCGTGGTGACCGCCTCGGTGGACGAGCGGCTCAACGAGCAGGGGTTCATCGTTCCCGGCCTCGGCGACGCCGGGGACCGGATGTACGGCACCGTCTGAGCGGCGGCCGGGCGCCGCTAGCCGGCCGCGCCCGGACCGATGCCGGGCCCGGCCACCCCTCAGGGGCGGCCGGGCCCGTCACGTGCTGCTGCGGATGGGGGCGGGTCCGCGTCCGCCCTGCCGCCGCGCGCCGTTGTCAGCCCCGGTCGACGGCGGCCTCGGCGCGCGGCGCGGTGCGACCGGTGCGGTCCGCGGCGTCCGCTCCGGTGTCCGCGGCGGCGGAGAAGCCCTCCGCGCAGGGGTCCTCCGGCGTCGCGGTCAGCTGCTCCAGCACCAGGGCGACCTGCGGCTCGTCGAGCAGGTCGCCCGACTCCTCGCCGAGGATGAGGTCGAGTTCGCCGCCGTCGCGCTCCACGGTGCCGGTCTCGGCGCCGTCGTCGCCGACGTGGCTGCCGAGGACCTGGAGGGCGCCGCTCGCCTCGGTCTCGTCCGCGCCGCGCAGCAGGCCGCCGGCGGGGACGGTGTCGACCAGTTCCTCGGGGGCGTTGTCCACCTCGCCGATGAGGAAGCCGCGTTCGGCGAGGGCGTCCGCGGTGTCGCGGGCGAGGCCGGTGCGGTCGGTCGCGTTGTAGACGTTGACGGTGATCGCCGAGGGGGCGGGGAGCGGCGGCCGTTCGACCTCCTCCACCTCGCACTCGGGTTCCGCGACCGGGGCGGCCTGCGCGGCCGGTTCGGTCTGTCCGGTGAAGACGTCGACGAGCTGCGTGGTGCCGTAGCCCAGCAGTGCGAGGACCGCGAGTGACGCGACCAGTCCGGCGGCGAGGCGGCCGCGGCGGCGGGTCCGGCGCATCCGTGGGTAGCGGTCCCCCGTCACGCGGTAGTGCTTACCGCTCATTCCAGGGGGTGTGAGCATGCTCATAGCGGCAGCGTATCCAGGGTGGGTGGTTGTGCGTACCAGATGATCAGCGTATCGGGTGCCCGACGCGCCGTTCGCCCCGCCCGGGCGGGGCCGCGACCCGTTCGGCGCAGCTACGCCGTTCGAAGGTTTCGGTGCGGCGCGCGAGCGGGGCGCCCGAACGGCGGACAGCGCCCGTCACCGCTGACCGCACGCCGGGGGACCGACGGCCGCCGGCCGTTGCCGGAACGGCAGGACGGCAGGACGGCAGGGCGGCAGGGCGGCAGGGCGGCAGGGCGGCAGGACGGCAGGACGGTGGGCCGGGGCGACGGGGCCGGGCACGGACCACCGCAGGAGCCCCGCGGACGGCCCCGCGAGCGGTCCGGCGGACGGTGCGGGGCGGGAGCGGCGAGAGGACACCTCGGCGCCGCGGCAACCGGAGCGGCCCCCACCGGTCGGCGGGGGCGGTACGGGGCGGAGTGCGGTGGGGAGGCGGCTCGCTGCCGTCAGCCGAGCTCGAGCACCCGGGCGTGCAGAACCTGGCGCTGCTGGAGCGCGGCTCGCACCGCCCGGTGCAGGCCGTCCTCCAGGTAGAGGTCGCCACGCCACTTCACGACGTGCGCGAACAGGTCGCCGTAGAAGGTGGAGTCCTCGGCGAGCAGCGTCTCCAGGTCCAACTGGCCCTTGGTGGTGACGAGCTGGTCCAGCCGCACGGGCCGGGGCGCGACGTCCGCCCACTGCCGGGTGCTGTCCCGGCCGTGGTCGGGGTAGGGCCGCCCCTCACCGATGCGCTTGAAGATCACAGGGAGAGCCTACCGGCAGGCACCCGTGTGGCGCAGCCTCGTAACGCCGCTGTGAACAGTGCGTATCGCGTCATAACGGGTGGTGTCGGGGTCGGATGATGGCGGGAAGACGCGGGCGGCGCGCCATGGCGGGCCGGACCTGCCGGCGGGGCGGCGCGTCGTACGGCCGCCGGTGGGCGCACCGCCCGGTCCCGAAGGCGCCGTAGCGGCGGGTGGGACGGCCCCGTCCGTCCCACCCGCCGCTCGTGTCACGGCGGTCTCCGCCCGCGCCCGGCCCGGTCAGCGGTCCAGTCGGTGGGCGGCCCACGTGTGGGGGCCGCCCTGGTCGACGGTGGCGGAGCGGGCGGGGCGCGCCTCCGGGACCGTTTCGGACAGCGAGCCGGTGTCCCAGGCGTAGCCGCCGACGAGGTGGGCGATGACCCGGGTGTTGATGTCCAGCGCCTCGGGGCTGATGTTGTCGAGGTCGTCGCAGGCGCGGTGGTAGCAGGGGTCGTAGGGGGCGCCGGCCTCGCCGCCCCACAGCTCCGCCTGCTCCTCGGTCTTGACCCCCTCGGCACCGGTGAACGTCCCGCCCGCCGGGATGCCGGCGTCGATGAACGGCCCGTAGTCGCTGCGCCCGTTGAAGACGGTCGGCCGCGGCTGTGCGCCCCGGTCGTCGAGGAACGCGGTGATGGCGCGTTCGATCTGCGCGGAGCCGTCGGGGCCGGGGGCGGAGATCCCCTCGGAGCCGTCGCCGTCGTAGACGAACAGCCCGTAGTTGGGCGAGGCGATCATGTCGAAGTTGAGGTAGAGGTCGATGCGGTCCCGCTCGGCCTGGTCCAGCCCGGCGACGTAGTGCTCCGCCCCGAGCAGCCCGAACTCCTCCGCACCCCAGAACGCGAACCGGACGGTGTTGCCGTGGTCGGGTTCGCGGCTGTCGACCCGGGCGGACTCGGCGAACCGCAGGGCGGTCTCCAGCACCCCGGCGGTGCCGGAGGCGTTGTCGTTCATCCCGCTGCCGTCGAGGACGGAGTCGAGGTGGGCGCCGGCCATGACGACGGTGTCGGGGTCGCCGCCGGGCGTCTCGGCGATGACGTTGAGGGTCGTGCGGTCCTCCGCCAGCTCCCGGAGCTCCAGGTCGACGGTGACGGTCTCGCCGGCGTCCAGCGCCTCGGAGAGGGCGCGGCCGTCGGCGCGGGAGATGCCGCCGGTGGGCAGCCGGCCGGCGGCGGGATCGCCGAGGGTGCCGCCGAGCGGCCCGGCGCTGTCCTCGTTGTCGTAGATCAGGACGCCGACCGCGCCCGCGTCGGCCGCGTTGGCCTGCTTCTCGGCGAAGGTGCACAGGCCCCGCTCGATGAGGGCGATCCGTCCCTCGGCCTCCGGGCCGAAGTCGCCGGCGGCACACCCCGCGCCGCCGGCGGCCGCCACGTCCTCGGTGATGCCGGTGATGCCGGTGCGCCGCGGGCCGGCGGGCTCCCCGGCGCCGCCGGCGCGTACCTCGGTCAGTTCCGCGGTGGTGCCGCCCTCGGGGGAGGAGGCGGTGTAGGACATCGCCCGCACGTCGATGTCGCGGTCCTCGGGGGTCCGCACCGCGAGCCGCTCGGTGAGCGCCTCGCGGTAGGAGAAGACGAACTCCTGGTAGGTGACCTCGTACCCCGCCTCGTCGAGGAGTTCCCCGACGTAGCGCGCCGCCGCGTCGTACCCGGCGGTTCCGGCGGCCCGGTTGCCGTCGTGCTTCTCGGCGATCCGCTGGAGTTCCTCCAGGTGCCGCATGGCGCCCTCGCCGGTGGCGCGGTCGACCAGGCGCTCGGCGAGGTGCTCGCCCCGCACCTGCCGGGCGATCTCGGCCGCCGAGTCGGGCCGGTGGTCGGCGAGGCCCGCCGCGTCGCGGACCGGGCCGACAGGACCGGTGGGGCCGGGGCCGGCGCCGGTGATGCCGGGGAGCGCCGGGAGGGCGGCCGCGTGGGTGGTCCCGTCGTCCACGGGGGCGGGCGGCGCGGAGGCGGCCGGGGTGGTCAGCAGCAGGGGCGTGGCGAGCGCGGTGGCGAGCAGTGCGCCGAGCGCGCCGCGCCGGCGGCCCAGGGGGCGTCGCGGTCCTCTCACGGTGCGGGATCCTTCCGGTGCGGTCGGTGATGACTGCGGAAGCTATCCCCGGTCAGGGGGCGTGCGGAGTGGGTGACGCGCCCCCTGGCACCGGATGGCGCAACGCCACGCCCGAGAGTGGCGGTGTGATCACCCGATCGGTAGCGGGCACGGCCTCCCCCGATCGGTGGCGTGCGGACCGGTGCGGACCAGGTCCCGCTCTCGCCCGTCGGCGGGTGAGCGGGAGGCAGCGGGGCCGGTGGGCTGAGCGGCGGGTCAGCGGGTGCGGGGGGCGCGCTTCCCGCCGCCTCCCCCCGTGGCCTTCGCCTCCTTGGCGGCCCGCTTCATCTCCTGCTTGTGCTCGCGGACCCGGGCCAGTGTCCTCGGCCCCGTGATGTCGGCGGCCGAGAGGTACGCGCCGTCCTTGCCGTAGTCCCCGGCGGCCTCCCGCCACCCGGTCGGCCGGACGCCGAGCTGCTTGCCGAGGAGCGCGACGAAGATGCGTGCCTTCTGCTCGCCGTAGCCGGGCAGCTCCCGCAGCCGGGAGAGCAGCTCCTCGCCGCTCTCGGCCGTCCGCCACACCTCGGCGGCGTCGCCGTCGTAGTGCTCGACCAGGTGGTGGCAGAGCTGCTGCACCCGCTTGGCCATCGACCCCGGGTAGCGGTGGATCGCCGGTTTTCGCGCGCACAGGTCGGCGAACTCCTCCGGGTCCATCGCCGCGATGCGGCCGGCGTCCAGGTCGTCACCGCCGAGCCGCTCCAGCAGGGTGTGCGGACCGGTGAAGGCCCATTCCATCGGCACCTGCTGGTCGAGCAGCATGCCGACCATGGCCGCCAGCGGGCTGCGGCCGAGCAGCGCGTCGGCGTCGGGGTCCTGGGCGATGCGCACGGTCCGGTTCATGGCCCCATGATGTCCCCGGGCCCCGCCCGCCGCACGCGGGCCCGCGTGCGGCGGGCCCTCGCGCGGCGGGCCCTCGCGCGGCGGGACCGCAGCGGTGCGGCGCGCGTGCGGCCGGTGCGCGCCGGGCGTCAGCGTTTCAGCGCGCGTTCCAGCTCGGCCTTGCGCATCGAGGAACGCCCCTTGACCCCCTTGCGCTGCGCCTCGGCGTAGAGCTGGTCGTAGGTGCGTCCGCCCGGACCGCTGTGGGAGCGCTTTCCGCCGCGCCGCGAGGCCGACATGTCCTGGGTGGAGGTGCGGCTCGCCGTCCGGCTCTCCCCGGCCTGCGCCCGCTCCTTGTTGACGGTCCGCGCCGCGATCTCCTCGGCGCGGCCCTCGGGGGTGCCGCGCTTCTCGGCGCTCTCCTTGATGTGCTCGTACTGGCGCTCCCGCTTGGGCGAGGAACCGCTGGGCATGGGGGTCTCCCTCGGGTGGACGTTCGCGTGCACCTCCGACGGTCACACCGCGCGGCGCGGACGGCACGTCGGCGGCGCCGTTCGGCCCCGAAACGGCGGGAGGCGGCGGGTCGGGTCCGGGCTCCCACCCGCCGCCTCCGCCGGCCGGACCACCGCCCGACCGGGTGCACCGGGCTGCGGGAGGCCTGCCGACCGCAGCACCATGTCTGGTATGCCCCAGAGTGTGCGATTCGGATACACGATGATGACCGAGCAGGCGGGCCCCCGGGACCTCGTCGACCACGTGGTGGCCGCCGAACGTGCCGGGTTCGACTTCTCCGTCACCTCCGACCACTACTTCCCGTGGCTCGCGGAGCAGGGCCACTCGCCCTACGCGTGGAGCGTGCTGGGCGCCGCCGCGCAGGCCACCTCGACCATTCCGCTGATGACCTACGTGACCTGCCCGACGGTCCGCTACCACCCCGCCGTCGTGGCCCAGAAGGCCGCGACGATGCAGCTGCTGTCCGAGGGCCGGTTCCGGCTCGGGCTGGGGTCCGGCGAGAACCTCAACGAACACGTCGTCGGTACCGGCTGGCCCGCGCCCGCGACGCGCCTCGCCATGCTCTCCGAGGCGGTCGACATCATCCGCGCCCTCTTCGCCGGGGGCGACGTCACCCACCACGGCGAGCACTACGACGTCGAGAACGCCCGGCTGTGGGACCTGCCCGACGAGCCGCCGCCGATCGGGATCGCCGTCTCCGGGCCGCTCTCCTGCCGGCTCGCCGGGGAACAGGCCGATCTCGTGATCGCCACCGAGCCCCGCTCCGAACTCCTCGACGCCTTCGACCGGCACGGGGGCGGCGGCAAACCACGCGTGGGCCAGCTGCCCGTCTGCTACGACCCGGACCGCGACGCGGCCGTCGCGCGCGCCCATGAGCAGTTCCGCTGGGCCCTCAACCCCTGGACCGTCAACGCGGAACTGCGCGGCCCGACGGGCTTCGCCGCCGCCACCGCCAACACCGGGCCCGAGCAGGTCGCGGGGACCATCCCCTGCGGTGACGACCCGGCGGAGTTCGTGCGCGCCGTCCAGCGGTTCGCGGACGCCGGATTCACCGAGATCGCCCTCGTGCAGGTCGGGGGCGACCACCAGTTCGCGTTCCTCGACTGGGCGCGCGACACCCTGCTCCCCGCGCTGCGGGCCCGATGAGCGGCGGCCGCGGGTACCGAGCCCGCCCCCCGGCCCGCCGATCCGTCGCCGCCACCACTGTTGCCGTGGCGCGTCGCCGGGCAGGCGCCCCGGACCCGACCCGCGACCCCAGGCCCGGCCGACGCCGGGCCCAAGGAGGATTCCATGACCCGCGCCGCAGTCTTCGACGTGGACGGCACCCTGGTCGACAGCAACTACCTGCACACCGCCGCGTGGACGGAGGCGTTCCGGCAGACGGGGCACCCCGTCACGGGCCGGGACGTCCACCGGGCGCTGGGCCTGCCCGGTCACGACCTGCTCGCCCGGTTGCTCGGCGAGGAGCACGACCCCGACCTCGCCGACACGTTGCGGGCCGCCCACAAGACGCTCTACGCCACCCACTTCGAGCGGCTGCGTCCGCTGCCCGGCGCCGCCGATCTGCTGCGCGCCGTCGCGGACCGCGGCTGGCGGGTCGTGCTCGCCACCTCGGCCGACGGTGAGGAGCTCCAGGCGCTGCGCCGGGCGATCGACGCGGACGACGTCATCGCCGGCACCGCGTCGGCGGACGACGTGAGCGAGGGCAAGCCCGCGCCGGAGCCGGTGCACCACGCCCGGTCCCTCGCGGGCGACGTGCCCCCGGAGCAGACCGTCTTCGTCGGTGACTCGGTGTGGGACATGCGGGCGGCGTCCCGCGCCGGTGCCACGCCGGTCGGGGTGACCTGCGGGGGGCTCGCGGCCGAGGAGCTGTGGGCGGCGGGAGCGGCGGAGGTCCACGCGGACCCGGCGGCGCTGCTCGACGCCCTGTCGGTCAGCCCGTTCGGTCGCTGACCGGCCGGCGGCGCGGCGC
>NZ_JAAVJC010000195.1 GCF_012033785.1 Streptomyces bohaiensis | reverse complement strand
GGAGCGCGGTGGCACCGTCCCGGCGGCCGCGTCGCCGCCGCGGTCGCCGCGCGGTCGCGCGCAACCGCGCGGCGGTGGACCGCCGCATTTGCACCGGGGGCTGAGAACCACCAACGGCACTTCACCCGAAAGGGTTATTCGCCCGATGAACCGTCCGGAAGGACGTCCGCCGCGAGGCGGCTGGGGCGCACGGGGCCCCGTGCGACGCCGCGGGCCGCGAACGCTCCCGACCGCCCGGCGACTGAAAGCGACCGCCCCCGCTCGGGTTTCGAACGACCGAAGCGCGGCCGTCGCACCGGGGCGCACGCCGACACGACGCGGTGCGCCCCGTCGAGACGTCAAGCCCCCTCGGTTTGCACGTTTCGGCGGGGATGGTGCCCGTCCGGCCGCGGCGCTACGGTTTCGCCCCCGGCCCCCGGCCCGACTCCGGCCCCCGATACGGCGACGGGACACGGACGCGGCCGCCCCCACAGCGAAGGACGGGACCATGAACCGAGAGCAGCGCAGGCCACGCCGTCCGGCCGCCCCACCCACGGCTTCCGCCGGCGGACGGGGCCTCACGGCGGTCGCCGCCCGACGCCGGGCGGCCCCCCGGCCCGGTGCATCATTTCGGACGTTGTCACCTGGCCGTAATCCGTCGCCGTCCCCGGAAACGCCGGGACGCGGCGGAGAGCCGGGGTCCCGCAGCGGGGCCGGCCGCCGATCCTGGGAGCGCATGTGCCACGGACACTGACCACTCTCTCCTTCGCCGCGTTCTGCGGGTACCGGCGCAGCGCCTACCTCGACTACGCCACCCTGCGGCTGGGGTCGGCGCGCGCCGGTCGCATCGTGGTCGACGCCACCTTCGCCGACCTCGCCCGGGAGTGGGGGCGGGTCATCAGCAGCGAGAGCCCCGCTGCCGCGGCCTGGCGTTTCCTCACGTCGCGGACCGACCAGGCGGCGCGGGCGGGACGGGAGCCGGAGCGCGCCGGCGGGCACCGCCCCGGGCTCTCCGCGCGCCACGCCGACGCGATCTCGCTCGTCCACTGCCTCCGGCTGTCCACGGACGAGGCCGCCGACCTCATCGGGGTACCCCGCACCCGGCTGGTGGCCGACCTGCGCGCCGCGGAGCGCCGCCTCACCCCCTAGGCGTGTTCCTCCGGCATATTCCGGCCGAAGCGCCGGACCGTCGACCTTCCCGGAACGGCCCGGTGCGGACCCCGCGTACCGCGTCCCGGGGCACTGGCCGAATCGCATCCCTGCGCCGAACCGTTGCCTCCCGCATCGCTGGTCGGGCCCGAACAGCCGCGCCTAGCATGGGCCACCCGTCCGGCGTACAACCCCGGCGGGCGGCCCCTCGCGACCTCGGTACGCGCGAAGTGGTCGGCTACCTAGGGAGATTCACATTACTGTCGACGTCAGCAAGCCCAGTGTCGCGCGCATGTACGACTGGCTCCTCGGAGGCAAGGACAACTTCGCCTCGGACCGCGAAGCATGCGACGAACTGCTCCGTATCGCCCCCAGCACCCGCGAACTGGCCGTGATCAACCGGCTCTACCTCAAGCGCGTGGTGCACTGGCTGGCCTCGAACGGCATACGGCAGTTCCTCGACCACGGCTCCGGCCTCCCGACGCAGGACAACGTGCACCAGGTCGCGCAGCGCGTGGACGAGAAGTGCAACGTGATCTACGTGGACAACGACCCGGTCGTCCTCGCCCACGGCCGCGCCGCGCTCGACGAGAACGACCGCACCGCTGTCATCCAGGCCGACATGCGCGACACCGACGGCATCTTCGACCACCCGGAGACCCGCACCCTGCTGGACCTGGAGCAGCCGGTGGCGGCGCTGTTCGTCAGCGTCCTGCACTGCATCCCCGACGACGACGACCCCTGGGGGCTCGTGCGCCGCGTGGTGGACCGGCTGCCGTCCGGGAGCTACGTGGTGGTGTGCCAGCTGGCGAGCGACGACCCCGAGGTGCGCGAGTCGGTCACCGAGTTCATGCGCGAGACCACCGGCGGTACGTGGGGCAGGGTCCGCTCCTTCGACGAGGTGAACCGTTACTTCGAGGGGCTGGAGCTCGTCGACGAGCCGATGGACGTCTCGCTCTGGCGGCCCGACAGCGACGTGTCGCCCCGACAGGCGACGCAGGAGTGGCTGGAGTACGGGGCGATGGCGCGCAAGCCCTGACCCGAGGCGGACGTGCGGGAGGGCGTCACCCCGGCCGGGGTGACGCCCTCCGGCACGTCGGGCGCCGACGCGGTGCCTCCCGGTCGCCCGGCGCGCTCAGTCGCGAGTGGCGTCGATGGCCCGCTGCAACCGGTCGAGCGTGCCTTCGCGGTCCAGCGCGGCATCGGCCATCAGCAGGAAGGTCTGACGGTACGCCTCCACCTCGCGCTGCGAGCTGAGGTAGCGGGCGCCGTGCAGCTGCTCCAGGTACACCATCTCCTCCGGGCCGCCGGCGGGGAACTTCAGGTAGGTGACGCCCGCGTTGGGCGCGGTGCTGCCGGCGGCGGCGGTGAACGGGATGATCCGGATGTTGATGCCCCGCGCGGTGTCGGCGAGGTTCTGCAGGTGGCGCAGCTGCCCGCGCATCACGGTGGCCCCACCGATGGGACGCATCAGCACGCCCTCGTCCAGCAGCGCGACCATCCGGGGAGCGTCCGCACTCTGCAGCAACCGCTGCCGTTCCAGCCGGAGTTCGACACGGCGCTCGATGTGGAAAGCGGAGGGGTCGGGGAAGGCGAGCGAGACCACGGCGCGGGCGTAGTCGGGGGTCTGGAGCAGCCCCGGCACGTACTGCATCTCGTAGGTGCGGATCTCGTCGGCGGCGGCCTCCATCCCGATCAGCCGCTCCAGCCACCCGGGCATCACGTCGCTGAACTGGTGATACCACGCGCGATCGCCGGACTGCTTCAGCAGTCCGGCGATGCCCTCGCGCTCCTCGGGGTCGGTGACCCCGTAGAACTCGAGCAGATCGAGCACGTCCTTCCGCTTGGCCGGGCTCTCACCGCGCTCCAACCGGGAGACCTTGGCCGGCGACGCCTTGATGACCGGCGCCACTTCCTTCAGGAGGTAGCCGTGGTCCAGGCGGAGCCGCCGCAGGTAGGTGCCGAGCACCTTGCCCGCGGCGACCGGGCCACCGGCGTCCTGGTCGGCTCGTGCGAGATCGAGCGGGACAACTCTGCGGTCCTGACGGTCCGGACGGTCCACCTGGAGCTCCTTCGACTGCGGACTTCGCGATCGTCAGTATCTCCGGATGCGGCCCGGTGGGGGCGCCGACCACAGAGCGCCGGTCACTTTCAGCCACTCACGAAGCCGAAGTCCCCCCGCCGTGCCCCTTCGACGAACGCGGCGATCTCGTCGCGCGTGTACACGAGCGCGGGACCCTCCGGATGGCGGGAATTGCGTACCGCGAACCCGCCGTCCGCCAGCCGTGCGATTTCAACGCAGTTCCCTTCCGGGTTGCTCGCACTGCTCTTCACCCAGGTGACACCCTCGATCGCGGTGGCCGGGACTCCATTGGCGAAGGACTCCATATAGCTGTGCTCCAAACGCTTGGACCTGCGAGAAAGACCGCACGCGGTCGACGTCTCCCCGTTCCTGGCATCCGGTGGACGTCCGGGGGGAGAGGCTCCGTCCGCTCTCGTGCGATTGCACCGCGGTAACGGCGCGATGACCATCATTGCCCAGCCGCACCCTGTTGATGCGTCGCACGTGCGGGAGGTTTGCGGGGAAGCCGGAGCGTGCGCCGGGGCGCGACGCGGTCACGGGTCGGGCAGGTGCACGACATGGGGAGGAATCTGTCCGAACCCTCACCGTGGCGTCGCTCCACCGGAGTACACCCGGCGTGGCGCTTCGGCGCGGGCCCCGGCACCCCGCCCCGCATGTGTCAATCGGGCGGAACGGGTAACCCGGGGGCGATGAACGCACAGAACCAGGACCCGGACCCCCGTGACACGGCGGGCGTCGACACCTCGGGCGCGCAGCAGACCGGTGACACGCCACCCGCCGAGGGCAGCATGTCGGAGGCCGGCCCGTCCGACGCCCACAACCCCGTACGGGGCTGGGCCGCCGGCCCGCTCACGGCACTGATCATCACCACCGCGCTGGTGGTCGGCTTCTTCGTCTGCTACGCCGTGTGGCTCATCGTCAGCGGCGGACCGGACTGAGCGCCGCCCGATTCGAACAACCGAGCACGGGGGGGTGTCGGCGGGCGGTCGCGCCCGTCGGCATCCCCGTGCCCGGTCGCGGTCACGGGACGGGGTGAGGCCCGGGCCCGGGATCCGGTTCCGGGGTGGGCCCGGGTGTCGGCGCCGGGGCCGGGCGGGGCGGCCCCGGGTCGGGTTCGGGATACGGCTGCGGCGTGGGCCCGGGGTGCGGCGGGCCGGGGTCGGGCGCGGGCCCGGGCTCGGGCGGGGGCTCCGGGTGCGGCGGCCCCGGGTCCGGCTCGGGCGCGGGTCCGGGACCGGGCTGCGGCACCGGTTCGGGTGCGGGAACCGGGCCCGGCCCGTCGGGCGGGGGTGGCGGTACGGTCATCGGATGCCTGCCTTCCGGCCGGAGGGTGTCGCCGCGCGACGCGGACACGACGGGTGCCCCGGCAGGAGGGTTCTAACCACGCCCGGACCGCATCCGGAACCCAGCCGCTCCGGGAGCGGCGTCATCCCCCCGGACCGGCTGCGCAGGACGGACGCGCCGGGAGGCGCCATGGTGGTGGAGGGGAGACGTCGTGCCCGCACCGGACGGCGCCTCCGCCGACACCGGTCGGCACCACGCCGACCGGCCGCCCGCCCGCCCGGGAGCAGCCCGATGAACGACACCGCACGTCCGGGCCGGGCCGTGCCACGGCGCGGCCGGCATCCGCACGACGACGCCCCCGACACCGCGCGGGAGCAGGCCCTGCTGACGACCCTGCCCGAGGGACCGGCCCGGCAGGTGCTGACCGGCCGGATCGTCCGTGCCTGGCTGCCCATGGCGCGGCGGTTGGCCCGCCGCTACCAGGGGCGGGGAGAGGATGCGGAGGATCTGGAGCAGGTGGCGGCGCTGGGCCTGACCAAGGCGGTGCTGCGCTTCCGCCCGGAACGCAACACGGCGTTCGAGAGCTACGCGGTCCCCATGATCGTCGGGGAGATCAAGCGCCACTTCCGGGACTGCACCTGGGACGTCCACGTCCCGAGAAAGGTTCAGGAGCTGCGCCGGACGGTGCGCGAGGCCGTCAAGGACCTCGACACCGGCGACCACGGCGGTGTACCGGGGGTGGCCGCGCTGGCGGCCCGCACCGGACTCTCCCCGCAGGAGGTCCGACTGGGGCTCTCCGCGCTCGAGTGCTACTCCGTGCTCTCGCTGGACTCCGACCCCACCGGGCCCCAGGGCGGCCACACGCTGCTGGCGACCCTGGGCACGGCGGACCCGGGCTACCAGCAGGTGGTCCGGCGGGAGGCGGTGCGCCCGGGGCTGGACCGCCTGGCCGAGCGGCAGCGGTACATCCTCTACCTGCGCTTCTGGTGCGACATGACCCAGCGCTCCATCGCCGACCGGATGGAGATCTCCCAGATGCACGTCTCCCGTCTGCTGCGCGACACCTGTGAGCAGTTGCGGCGGGAGGCCGAGGGGGTCGGCGCCGCCGGCGGGCAGCGGCCCTCGCCGGGCTCGGCGCCCGCCGCCCGGGGCACGGGGCGGCGCCGGTAGCGGCGGCCGCACCCCGGCTCGGCGCTCGGCCGCGGAGCGGCCGAGCCCGGACTACGCCGTGCTGTCGGCGGCGGCGAGCAGCCGCGTCAGGATGCCGTGGGTCTCGGCCGGTGGCGCCGCCTGCACCGCCAGGTGGTTGACGACCTCCCACAGATGCTCGACCTCGGCCGGCCGGTCGAGTTGGGCGACGGTGGCGTGCTGCTCGACGAAGGCGACGTCGGGGAGCAGCCCGCCGGGGAGGCGTGCCAGGGTGACCGGCCCGCCGAGCCCGGCGTGGCACCCCGCGTCGAAGGGCAGGATCTGCACGGTGACGTGCGGCTGCGCCGCCATCTCCGTGAGGTGGCGCAGCTGCCCGCGCATCGTCTCCGCTCCGCCCGCGGGCCGCCGCAGCGCCGACTCGTCGACCACCGCCCACAACCGTGCCGCGGCTGTTCCCTCCAGCACACGGGACCGCCGCATCTCCAGGTCGACGCGGCGGGCCACCTCGGCGTCGTCGGCCGTGAGGTGGACGGCGCGGCAGACGGCACGGGAGTAGTCCGGGGTGCGCAGCAGCACCGGGACGGTCTGCGGCGTCCAGCAGCGGATGACGGCCGCGGCCTGCTCGATGCCGAGGTAGGCCTGGGCGCTGTCGGTGAGCAGGTCCGCGTAGCCGTGCCACCATCCGGGCCGGTTGGCCTGGGCGGCGAGGCCGAGCACCGCCTCGCGCACCGCGGCATCACGGACGCCGTAGAGGGAGAGCAGGTCGCCGACGTCGCGGAGCTTGCACCCGGTACGGCCGAGCTCGAGGCGGCAGATCTTCGAGTGCGAGGCGCCGATGACGGTGCCGGCCTCCTCCTGCGAGATCCCGCGCGCCTCCCGGAGGCGGCGGAGGCGCAGCCCCAGCACCATGCGGGGGACGACGGGGCCGGCATGGGCGCGGGACCGGTCCTGGACGGTGGTGGCCGGGGCGTCGCTCGTGCCCATGTCTCGCTCCCTGCTGTGGGACCGGCGGACGCGCTCGCGCCGGACCGGCCAGCCTAGTGGCTCGGTGGAGGGCTCGTGTCCGAGTGGTGAACACAGGTGCGCGGCGGGCTGGTTCGGCATCGGCGTGCGCCCGCGCTCGGGTCCGCGCGGTGCCCGCGCCCCGCAGCGGGTCGGACGCTCACCGACCGGGGCGGGTGCTGGTGGGAGTGGGTTTCGGCGAGGAAATCAGCGCATGACGAACGGGGTCCATATGTAAGGTCAGATGTATAATTCCATGATCGCTCGGGACTGGAGAACCGGCCCCGGACCAGCGGATTTCCGTCCCACTGGAGGCGTGCCCCCCATGTCTGCACCCCACGCTCCGTCCGCTCCGGCGGACTCCACGAACGTCGGCATCTGGATCGTCGGCGCACGCGGTTCGGTCGCCACGACGGTCGCCGTCGGCGCCGCCGCGCTGGCCGGGAAGCTGGCCTCACCGACCGGCTGCGTCACCGAACTCCCCTTCTTCCGGGACGCCGAACTGCCCCACCCCACCGAACTGGTATTCGGGGGGCATGACATGGTCGGCGTCCCGCTGACCAAGCGGGCCGCGCAGCTCGCCGACGCCGGGGTGTTCCCGGCCCACCTGCTGCCGCAGGTCGAGGACGCGCTGCGCGCGGCCGAGCAGGAGATACGTCCCGGTATAGGCGCCGTCGAGGAGGGCGGGGAGGGCGGCCAGTGGGCCACCGTCAGCCGCCTCGTCGCCGACCTCGCCTCGTTCCGCGAGCGGAACGCGCTGGAGCAGGTCGTGGTCGTCAACCTGGCCTCCACCGAGGCGCCGGTCGAACCCCGCACCGCCCACCGCTCGCTGGCCGAACTGCGCGCCGCTCTGGAGTCGGGCGGGGAGGTGCTGCCGCCCAGCGCGCTCTACGCCTACGCGGCCTTCGAGGCCGGCTGCGGCTATGTGAACTTCACGCCCTCGGCGGGAGCCTCGCTGCCCGCCCTCGACGAGTTCGCCCGCGAGGCGGGCGTTCCCTACGCGGGGCGGGACGGCAAGACCGGCGAGACGCTGGTCAAGACGGCGCTGGCCCCGATGTTCCTGCACCGGGCGCTGCGGGTCCGGGCCTGGTCGGGCACCAACCTGCTCGGCGGCGGCGACGGCGCCACCCTCGCGGACCCCGATGCGGCCCGTTCCAAGACGGAGACCAAGGCCCGCGCGGTGCAGGACATCCTCGGACACCCCGTCGAGGGGCTGGTCCACATCGACAACGTGCCCGAGATGACGGAGTGGAAGACCGCCTGGGACCACGTGCTGTTCGAGGGCTTCCTCGGCAACCGGATGACCTTCCAGTTCACCTGGCAGGGCTGCGACTCCGCGCTCGCCGCGCCGCTCGTGCTGGACCTGGTGCGCCTGGTGGCGATGGCGCGCCGCCGCGGTGAGACCGGGCTGCTCCCCGCGCTCGGCTTCTTCTTCAAGGAGCCCATGGGCAGCCGGGAGCACGACCTGACCCGCCAGTTCGACACCCTGGTCGCCTGGGCGACCGCGGCCCCGGGCACGGAGGCGGGTACGGAGTCGGCCGCCGGAGGCGGTGCCGACGGCGGGGGCCCGCACCCGTCCGCTCCGGGCGGCGCCGCGTGAGCGCGGGAGCCGCGGCCCCGCGGTTGCGGGACCTGGCCGAACTGGTCCGCGCCCCCGCCGCGCTCACCGTGCCCGGCGACGTCGTCGTCGGCGCGGCGGCGGCCGGTCGGCCGCTGAACGGTCGTACCGCCCTGACGGCAGCCGGGGCCGCCTGCCTCTACTGGGCCGGCATGGCGCTGAACGACTGGGCCGACCGCGAGGAGGACGCGCGGGACCGGCCCGGCCGCCCCATCCCCTCGGGGCGGATCACGCCGGACGCCGCGCTGGCCACCGCCGTGTCGCTGACCGTCGGTGGGCTGGCGCTCGCCGCCGCGGGCGGGGGCGCCCGAGCGCTGCTCACCCGGGCCCTGCCGCTGGCCGGGACGGTCTGGGCGTACGACCTCGTGACCAAGGCGACCCCGCTCGGCCCGCCGACCATGGCCGCCGCCCGCGCGCTGGACGTGCTGCTCGGCGCGGGTCCCGGCGGTACCCGGCGCGCGTTGCCGGCGGCGGCGCTGACCGCCGCCCACATCCTCGCCGTGACGCGGCTGAGCCGCCGCGACATGACCGTCCTCAACGGCGACGGCCTCGTCGGGCGCGTCACCACGGTCGGTCCCGGCACCGCGACCGTCCTGCTGGCCAGCGACCCCAACTTCACCGTCGGCACCCGCATG
>NZ_JAAVJC010000194.1 GCF_012033785.1 Streptomyces bohaiensis | reverse complement strand
GGCCTGGCGGGGCGGTGCGGGGTCTGGCGGGGCCGGGGGCAGAGCGGAAGCATCGGGTCGGTCGGTTCGGGGCCCGGGAGCCGCGGCTGGCCCCGGCGCGCCGCCCCGGGGGCGTCAGTCGCCCGCGGCGGCCGCCCCCAGCAGCTCGCGGACGGCCGCGCCGACACGCTGGAACTCCGCGCTCTCCAGCGTCTGCTCGTAGGCGCGATGACCGGGGAGGTCCACCGCGAACTCCTCGATGACCCGGCCCGGCCGGGGCCCCATCACCACCACCCGGGACGCCAGGTAGACGGCCTCGGCGACCGAGTGGGTCACCAGGACCACCGTCATACCCGTGGCCTCCCAGATACGCCGCAGCTCGACGTTCATGTTCTCCCTGGTGAGCGCGTCGAGCGCTCCGAACGGCTCGTCCATGAGCAGGACGTCCGGTTCGTGGAGCAGCGCTCGGCAGAGGGAGACCCGCTGCTGCATGCCGCCCGACAGCTCGTAGGGCATGGCGGTCTCGAAGCCGGACAGCCCGGTCATCTCGATGAGTTCCGCGGCGCGCTTCCGGGACCGGTCGCGGGGCAGTCCGCGCATCTCCGCCTGGAAGAGGATGTTGTCCCGGGCGTTCCGCCAGTCCAGCAGCGCGGCGCGCTGGAAGACGAAGCCGACGTCACGGCGCGGCCCGGCGACCCTGGTCCCTCGCAGTGTCACCTCGCCGGCGGTGACCTCGGTCAGCCCCGCGACGACCCGCAGCAGCGTCGACTTGCCGCACCCGGAGGGGCCGGCGATGCTGACGAACTCACCGCGCGCCACGGTGAGGTCGATGCCGCTGAGCGCCTGGACGGTCCGCCCCTTGCTGCGGAAGGTGACGTCCACCCCGCGGGTCTCGACCATGGCGTCGCTGTGGCCGAGGGCGGCGGGGGCGGGCGGCCCGTCGACGCGTTGCCTCCGTGCGAACACGGTCACTCCCCTCCGCCGGTGAAGGAGCCGTCGAAGTAGGCGTCGGTCTCCCGCGCCTCGTCGAGCAGCCCGGCCTCGGCCAGCACCTCGATGGTGTTCCGCCAGTCCGCCGGGTCGGTGGCGCCGGGCGCGCCTCCCTCGGTGCGGTCGGTGGAGAGCAGCGGAATCGTCTCCTGCCACTGCTGGAGCAGCACCTCGGCCGACGGCATCTGCGGGTTCTTGCCGGCCATCGCCTCGACGGCGGCCTCGGGGTCCTCCTGAGCGGCGGTGAACGCCTCCGTGGTGGCGGCCACCATGCGCTCCACCAGGTCGGGGTCGTCGGCGATGGTGGTGTTGTGGGCGATCAGCCCGTTGCTGAAGAAGTTGAGGCCGGCGTCGGAGTACCGCAGGTAGGTGACGTCCCGACCGCTCTCGTCGGCGATCTTGGGCCCCTGGTCGTGGGCGAACCCGATGAGGCCGTCGACCCGTCCCACCATCATGGCCGCGTTCTTGCCGGCGGAGTCGAGGTTCTGCTGGGTGACGTCGGACTCCGCGAGGCCCACGGCGTCGAGGTAGAGCGGGAAGGTGAGCGTGACCGCGTCGCCTGCGGAGACGGCGATGGTCCGGCCCCGCAGGTCCTCCGGCTCCCGGATGCCGGTGTCGCTGAAGACCTGGACCGCCGAGGGCGTGGACTGGAGGTAGACGCCCACGGAGCGCACGTCGACGCCCTGGTCCACGTTGGCCAGCAGGGCGGGGGTGTCGGCCCAGCCGAAGTCGAAGTCCCGCTGCCCGACGGCCTGCACGACCCGGGCCGAGCCCTGGCCGGCCTCGATCGTCAGCGCTATGCCGTGCTTCTCGTAGATTCCTTCCGCGACACCGTGGTAGAAGGCGGCGTGCTCCCCGTAGGGATACCAGTTGAGTTGGAGGGTCACGCGCTCGCCGTCCCCGGGGCCGTCCTGACCGCCGCAGGCGGCGAGGGCGAGCGCGCAGGCGCCGGCGAGCAGCGCGGTTCCGGTCGAACGGGCCGGACGGGCCGAAGTGCGTACGGGCATGGGGCGTCCTTCCGTGGTGCATGGGGGAGACCGGGTTCAACCCCGGTTGCGGCGGGAGGCGTGCCAGGGGATCAGCAGGGCCTCGGCGACCTGGATGACGGCGAACAGCAGGACGCCCAGGGCGGACATGATGATCAGTGCGGCGAACAGCATGGCGGTGTCGACGTTGCCGTTGGCCTGGAGGATCACGTACCCCAGCCCCGAGTTCGCGCCGACGAACTCGCCCACGACCGCGCCGGTGACCGCGAGCGTCGCGGCGACCTTGAGCCCCGAGAGCAGTTCCGGGAGCGCCGCGGGAAATCTGACCTTCCAGAAGGTCCGCAGCCGCGAGGCACCCATCGTGGAGGTGAGTTCCAGCAGTTCCGGATCGACCGACCGCAGACCGCTGATACCCGAGATGACCACGGGGAAGAAGGCCATGAGGACCGCGACGAGAATTTTGGGGCTCGCGCCGAATCCCAGCCAGACCACGAAGAGCGGGGCTATGGCGATCTTGGGAATCACCTGGGCGAAGAGGATCAGCGGGTAGAACGTCTTCTCCAGCGCGGGGGAATACACCATCAGCACGGCGACCAGGACGCCGACGACGGCGGCGATGACGAAGCCGGCGACGGTCTCCCCCGTCGTCACCAGCGTGTGCGACCAGAGGTACGCGGGGTGGTCGACGAAGGCCGCCCAGGTGTCCGCCGGGGACGGGATGATGTACGGCTGGACCATCCCGGCGCCGGTGACGAGGAACCAGGTGGCCAGCAGCAGGGCGAGGAAGACGGCGGGATGGACCGCCGCGCTCATGCGGGTCGCCCGGCGGGTTCTCTGTCGGGGTGGATGGTTCGTCGGTGGGTCCGAGCCGCGCGGGGCGGTTCGGGCGGGCACGTTCTCGGTCTGTTGCGTCATGCGGACCTCGCGTCGCTGGTGGGGACGACGGATGGAGCCTGACCGTGCCTGGAAAGCGCTTGCCGACGAAATATCAGCCGGGCAGGGATAGCGCTTTCCCATTTCGGGGATGTTAAGGACGGTCCGATGGGGCGTCAATGGCTGGAGAGGAACGGGGTGGTCCGTGCGAAAGCCGAGACGTCGCCCGGGCGGCGGCCCGACCCTCGCCGACGTCGCGGCCCGCGCCGGGGTGTCGCCCGCCACCGCCTCCCGGGTGCTGCACCAGAGCACCCGTCGCGTCGGACAGCAGCACCGCGAGCGGGTCCTGCGGGCCGCGCGGGAGCTCGACTACCGCCCCGACCTGTCGGCACAGGCCATGGCGCGGGGCACCGCACCCGTGCTCGCCCTGCTGGTCAGCAGCATCGACGACCCCTACTTCTCGGCGATCGCCGCGGGCGTCGCCCGCTCCGCGCAGCGCCACGGAGCCATCGTCACCATCGCCGTCACCGGCCGGGACACCGGTCGCGAACTCACCGCCCTGCGCACGATCCGCGGGCAGCGCCCCCGCGCCGTCCTCGTCGCCGGCAGCCGCACGCTCGGCAGCCGGCACAGCGAAGCGCTGCTGGCGGAGTTGCGCTCCCTGGTCGACGCGGGGGGCCGCGCCGTGTTCATCGGCCGACCGTCGGGCGGGCTGCCCGCGGTCCGCCCGGCCAACCTCGACGCCGCCCGGGCCCTCGGCACCGCGATCGCCGGCCTCGGCCACCGCCGGGCCGTCGTCGTCACGGGGGCCGGGCGACTGGAGACCGTACGGGAGCGCACCGAAGGCCTCCGCCAGGGACTGGCCGCCTCGGGCGGTCGCGTGATCGCGGTCGAGAGCGACGCGTTCGACCGCCGCGGCGGCTACCGCGCCACCCGCCGGCTGCTGGCGAACGGCGGGCTGTCCGCGGCCGACGTGCTCTGCGCGGGCAACGACTTCATGGCGGTGGGAGCCATGACGGCGCTCCGGGACGGCGGGCTGCGGCCCGGCGAGGACATCGCGGTCACCGGGTTCAACGACATCGAGACCGCCGCCGACGTGACCCCGAGGCTCACCACCGTGCACTTCCCCCTCGCCGAGATCGGCGAATGCGCCGCTCGGCTCGCCCTCGACCCGGAGGCGTGCGGCGGGGAGGACGTGCTGGTTCCCGGGCTGGTCAGGCTGCGCGACTCGTCCCCGGACCGACGCGGCGGAGCCCCCCGGGAGCGGTGACGCGCGGTCGACGGCGCCGACCGCGCGGCCGGGCGCCCCCGCGCACCGGACTGTGACGGCTGTGTTGACAGCGGATTTCACGCGGCCTACCGTCCTGGATGGAAAACGCTTTCTGCGTACGGATGCGGCAGTTGTCCGCCTCCGCCGTGCGGCTCCCCCACCTCACCCCCACCGCGACCGGCCGCACCAGCTCCACCCCCACCCCCGCGGGCCCGACCGGCGCCCGCCGCCCCACGCACCGCCACCGACGCACAGCACCCCGCGCCCCCACCCGCGCGTGCCCGGCGACGGGCCACCGCGCGGCGGTGGGCGCCGAGGGAGGAGCCCTCCGTGGACCGACCGCACCGTGCCGAACACCGCGACGCCGCCGGAGAGGCCGCGTTGCCGGGCGCCGTCGGGGTCTCCCGTCTGCGGGTGTACGACTGGCCCGCGCCGCCGGGGGCCGACGGGCGGTGCGGCGGTACGCCCCACATGCACCTGGCCTGCACGGAGGCGTACGCGGTGACAGGGGGCCACGGGGCCGTGGAGGTCGTCACCGCCGAGGGCGCGGGGACCGTGGCGCTCGCCGAGGGCGACCTCGTCTGGTTCACCCCGGGCACCGTCCACCGCCTGGTCAACGAGGGGGAGCTCCGCATCCTCGTCCTCATGCAGAACGCGGGTCTGCCCGAGGCAGGTGACGCCGTGTTCACCTTCCCGCCGGAGGTCCTGGCCGACCCCGACGCCTACCGTGCGGCGGCCGCGCTCGATCCGGCGGACCCGGAGGGCAGCGCCCGGCGGCGCCGCGACCTCGCCCTCGACGGGTACGGCGCGCTGCGGGACCGGGCGGCGCGGGGCGACGCGTCGGCCGCGACCGCGTTCCACGCGGCGGCCCTGCGGTTGGTACGCCCCCGACTGGCCTCCTGGCGGCGCACCTTCGAGTCCGGGCCCGCCGCGGCGGTGGCACGGACGGCGGCGCAGCTCGCGGCGCTCGCGGACGGGGACACCGCGCACCTGCGGTCCGCCGCCGTCCACCGCGGTGAGGCGGGGGACGCCTGGGGAATGTGCGGACGGCTCGACACCTACCCCGCGCGGGACGGAACCCGCGTGATCTGAGAACGGAGCGACCCGGGGGCACGGAGACCGCGCAACGTCGGACAACCGGACGAAGGAGTCTGCACATGCTTCCACGATCACGACGGCACGCGGCGGGGGCGGTGGGTCTCGCGCTGCTCGCCGCCTTCCTGACCCCGGCGGCCTCCGCCGGGGCCTCCCCCGCCGAGGATCTCCCCCCGCAGGAACCGGGGGTGACGCTCCGCGTCTTCGACGTCGGCTTCGAACCGGAGCGCATCTGCACCCTGACGGACGGGCAGACCCCCAACATCGACGTGCTGCGACCGGACGTCGACTGGGAGACCACCGACGACTTCGGCGGCGCCGCCAACAACTTCATGGCGCAGGTCATCGGCAACCTCCATGCTCCGGAGGCCGGCAGCTACGAGTTCCGGGTCACCAGCGACGACGGCTCCCGGCTGTACATCGGCGACGAGGAGATCATCGAGAACGACCGCCGCCAGCCGCCCACCGGGGCGGACGGCACCGCGGAGCTGGCGGAGGGACCGAACGCCCTGCGGATCGCCTACTTCCAGGGCGCGCACGGCAAGGCGCTCCGCCTGGAGTGGCGGCCGCCGGGCGCGTCGGCGTTCGAGAAGGTCCCCGAGTCGGCGCTGACCACCGACGCGGGCGTCACCCGGGTCACCTCCCCCGGGGTGAAGTCCTGCCTGGACGCCGACGCGAGCCCCGGCGACAACGCGCCCCTGGCCGGGGTGCACCCGAACTACGAGGTCACCGACCTCCGACCGGAGGGGTTCGAGCCCCGGGTGACCGGGATGGACTGGTTCGACGACGGCCGCATGGTCATCACCACCTGGGCGGGTCGGGAGAGCTTCGACGGCGCGGTGGAGATCGTCGACGGGACCGTGGGAGCGGACGCCGGCCCGGAGACGGTCACCACGGAGGTCGTCGCCACCGACATGAACGAGCCGCAGGGCGTGCTCGTCGAGGACGGCGAGATCGTCGTCGCGGAGAAGCACCAGCTGAGCCGGCTGGTCGACGCCGACGGCGACGGCTTCTACGAGGACACGGAGACCGTGGCGACCTGGCCCAGCGGCGGGACCTACCACGAGTTCGGGTTCGGCCTGCTGGCCGACGAGGAGCACTACTACCTGAACCTCTCCGTCGCCATCACCCCCGGCGGCCGCACCACCGTGCCGCAGCACGTCGACAACCGGGGCACCTCGGTGCGGATCGACAAGGCGACCGGGGAGGTCGAGTACGTCGCCGGCGGGCTGCGCACCCCCAACGGGATCGGCTGGGGCGGCGAGGGCGAGATCTTCGTGACGGACAACCAGGGCGACTGGCTGCCCGCCTCCAAGCTGGTGGAGATCGAGGAGGGCGGCTTCTACAACCACTACACCACCCCCGCCGGCCCCTTCGACGACCGGCCGGTCGTCGATCCGGTGCTGTGGCTGCCGCACGGTGAGATCTCCAACTCCCCCACCAACCCGGTCCTGGCCGAGGAGGGCCCCTTCGCCGGCCAGCTGCTCATCGGGGACGTCACCTACGGCGGTCTGCAGCGCGCCTATCTGGAGGAGGTCGAGGGCCGCAAGCAGGGCGCCGTGTTCCGGATGACCCAGGGACTGGAGTCCGGCGTCAGCCGGCTCGCGTCGGGGCCGGACGGTTCGCTCTACGTCGGCGGCATCGGAGGCGGCGGCAACTGGGAGCAGCCGGGCAAGTTCCCCTACGGACTGCAGAAGTTGACGGCGACCTCCGAGGACGCCATGGACATGCGGGCGATGGAGGTCACCGCCTCCGGCTTCGACATCACCTACACCAAGCCGGTGGCGGCGGAGCTGGTCGACGACCTCGCCGAGCGCTATCTGGTACGGCAGTGGTCGTACAACCCCACCTCCCAGTACGGCGGTCCGAAGCGCAACCAGGAGGAGCTGTCGGTCACCGACGCGTCGGTGTCGGCGGACGGCCGCACCGTCAGCCTGGTGATCCCCGGGCTGCGCGAGGACCGGGTGGCGCACGTGCGCTCCCCCCGGCCGTTCGCGGCCGAGGACGGGACGCCGCTGTGGAGCACCGAGGCCTGGTACACCCTGCACTCCATCCCCGAGTACGTCGCGCCGCCCAACGAGACCGGGGTGTACGAGGCGGAGGACGGTGAGCTGCGCGGCGGCGCGGACATCGACGACGAGCACCCGCACTTCACGGGTGAGGGCTTCGTCGACGGGTTCAACACCATCGGCGCCTCACTGACCTGGCGGGTGGACGTGGCGGAGGCCGGCACCCATCCGGTGACGTTCCGCTATGCCAACGGGCCCAACCCCTACGTCGGGACCAAGACGATCTCCCTGGACGTCAACGGCGAGGACCTGGGCCAGATCGCGGTCGAGACCACCCACACCTGGCAGACCTGGGCCGACCACGTCGAACTGCTGGACCTGGAGGCGGGGACCAACACCATCACCGTCTCGGCCGGCGAGGACGACGACCGGCACGTCAACTGGGACCACCTGCGGCTGAGGGAGGAGCCCTGCACGCCCTCGCAGCCCGAGGACGGCTACCGGATGCTGTTCGACGGGACCGACGAGAGCCTGGCGGCATGGGAGATGGCGGGCCCGGGCGGGTTCGTCACGCAGGCCGACTGCACCATGCGCTCCATCGGCGGGCTCGGCCTGATCAGCCACCCGGACGAGCTGACCGACTACCAGCTGAAGCTGGACTGGAAGATGGGCGGTGACGACAACTCCGGTGTTCACCTCGGCCTGCCGGACCCGGGCGGTGACGCCGGGGTGCGGAACCAGGCGTACGAGGTGCAGATCGACGCCACCGACGTGCCCGAGCTGACCACGGGCGCGATCTACGGCTTCCAGGGCGCGGACATCGAGGCGCGTGACGCCGCGCTCAATCCGCCGGGGCAGTGGAACAGCTACGACATCACCGTGGTGGACCGCAAGATCACGGTGCTTCTCAACGGCGTCCTCATCAACGAGTTCGACACCACCGACGCCTCGCCCGATCGCGACCTGGCCTCCGGGCGCATCGGGCTGCAGAACCACCACACCGGTTCCGACGTGTGGTTCCGCGACGTCCAGGTGCGCGAGCTGGACTGACCGGGCGCCACCTCCCTCCAGCGCGACGGGCTCGCCCCGGGGTCCCCCGGGCGGGCCCGCCGCGCCGTGCCGGGACGGCGGTCGCCGCGACGGCCCGGTGAAGCCGCGCCGCGGGTGCCGCGCGGCGCCGTGCAGGCAGCCCTGACGGAGCGTCGGCGCCGGCACCCGCGCCCGCGCGCGGACGGCGTGTCGGTCACAAGAGGGAGAACGTTCCCGTCCCGGTGGCTGCGCAGGTTCAGCAATCGGCGCGTTACAACTATTGTGTGGGCCACGCGTTCGGCCCAGACGAGTGTTCGACCGGGCTGTGGCGCGGTCCGCCTGCGGTGCGCGGCGCGACGGGAGGGGCACGGCGCCCGGTGTGCCGGTCACACCGGCGTGGCGGCGCGGCAGCCGGACGCACCGCGGGGGGCGGAGGGCCGGGACGAGTCGCCGGCTCCTCATCTCCCCGCCGACCGCACGCCCGTTGAACGTCTAGAGGTCTGGCCGATGCACACCCCCGGTCCCCCCGCCGGCGATGGCCCGCATCCCTGCGCGCTCTCCGGAACGAGGAGTTCCCCATGAACCACGCCGCGCCGTCGGGCGCGCCGGGGCACGCGTCGGAAACGTCCGCGCCCCGCGCCGAGGGTCGAAGCACCCGCCGGGCCGCCCTGTCCGTGATCGCCGCCGCGGTGGCAGCCTGGCTGGCCGCCGTCGGAGCGGTCGCGCTGCTGTCGCCGCCCGCCCTCCCCGCGGC
>NZ_JAAVJC010000193.1 GCF_012033785.1 Streptomyces bohaiensis | reverse complement strand
CCGGGGCGCCGCCACCCGGCTCCCCGGCGCCGCCGCCCCGTGCCGCCCGCGCACCGGAGCCTTCCCCGGCCGGTCACCGACCCGCCGGTACCCCAGCACCACCAGGAGAACGACCACCATGAAGCCCCGCACCACCGGCGCCGCCGTCGCAATCGCCCTGGCGTCCGCCCTCGTCCTGACCGCCTGCGGCGGTGAGGACGACGCACCGCCGGCCTCCGTCGTCGACCGCGACGACCTCGGCGCAGCCGACCCCGAGACCGGCACCGTGCTCGACACGCCCTTCGCCAAGCCGGCGCTCACCCTCACCGACACCGACGGCGAGGAGTACGACCTCGTCGCCGAGACGGAGGGCGTCGCCACGCTCCTCTACTTCGGCTACACCAACTGCCCCGACGTCTGCCCGCTGACCATGAGCAACATCGCCAATGCGGCGGCCGAGCTCACGGAGGAGCAGCGGGAGCGGCTCAACGTCGTCATGGTCACCTCCGACCCCGAGCGCGACACCCCGGAGTCGCTCGGTGCCTGGCTCCAGGCGCAGGACCCCGACTTCATCGGCCTCACCGGTGACTTCGGGGAGATCCAGGAGGCGGCGAGCTCGCTCGGCGTGCTGCTGGAGGAGCCCTACGTCGAGGACGACGGCGCGGTCGTCTCCAGCCACGGTTCCCAGGTGCTCGCGTTCCTGCCGGGCGACGACAAGGCGCACGTGCTGTACACCGAGGGCGTCACCACCGAGACCTTCGAGCGCGACCTGCCGGTGCTGATCGAGGGGGAGACGCCGTGACCCCGCTGTCCCGCCCGGCCCGCCGCCGGGCACGGCGGACCGCCCTCGCCGCGGTCGTCGCCGCGCTGCTCACCGGCGCGGCGGCGTGTTCCGCCGAACCGGCGGGCCCGGAGCTGTCGGTGCGGGACGCGTTCGTCCCCGAGCCGGTCAGCGAGGCGGTGGCCGGCGGTTTCCTGGTGCTGGAGAACACCGGCGACGAGGACGACGCGCTGGTGGGCGCCGTCAGCGAGATGGCCGAGAAGGTGGAGCTCCACGAGACGGTGGAGAACTCGATGCGCCCCGTCGACTCACTTCCCGTCCCGGCGGGCGGCTCGCTGGAGCTGGCGCGCGGGGGCAATCACCTGATGCTGCACGGGCTGGACCGCAAGCCGGTCGAGGGCGACACCGTCCCCGTCGCGTTGGAGTTCGAGAAGTCCGGAACTCTCACCATCGACATCCCGGTGGCTTCCGCGACCCACACCGGTAGGTGACCGTAGAGCGTCATGGACACCCCCCACCTCTCCCGCGCCCCTCGGCTCCGCGCCGCGGCGGCCGCTCTGCTGCTGGCGGTCACCGCCCTGGCCGCGGTGCTGCTCGCCGCGGCGCCCGCCGCCGCCCACGCGTCGCTGCTCGGCAGCGACCCGGAGGACGGCACCGTGCTCGACGCGGCGCCGGGGGAGGTGGTGCTCCACTTCTCCGAGGACGTCGCGACCTCCGCCGACTCCGTCCGGGTGCTCGACCCGGAGGGGAACCGGGTCGACACGGGGTCGCCGGAACGGCGGCCGGGGGCCGTGGGCGGCGGCACCTCCTACGCCGTGCCGCTCGGGTCGGAGATCGCCGACGGCACCTACACCGTCGCGTGGCAGGTCGTCTCCACCGACAGCCACCCCGTCGCCGGTGCCTTCACCTTCTCCGTCGGCGCGCCCTCCGAGACGAGCGTCGTCGTGGCGGACGGCCCGGCCGAGGACCCCGCGGTCGCGCTGCTCTACGACAGCGGCCGGTACGCGGCGTACGCCGGCTACCTGCTGGTCGTGGGCGCCGCCGCGTTCCTGCTGCTCTGCCGGCCGCCCGCCGCCCGGCGACCGCTCGTCCGCCGCGTGGCGACCCTCGGCTGGGCGCTGGCGGCCGGGGCCACGGTGGCGCTGCTGCTCCTGCGGCAGCCGTACATCACCGGCGGCGGCATCGGGGAGGTCGTGCGGCTGGCGGGGATCACCGAGGTGGTCGACACCCGGACCGGCGTCGCGCTGCTGGCCCGGCTCGCGGTCCTCGCGCTGGTCGCCGGGTTCCTGTTCCGGCTCCTGCGCGACCCCGACCCCGAGGACGGCTGCCCCCGGGACGGCGGTGCCGAGGGGACGACGCCCGGGGCCCGGGGCGCCCTCGGGACGGGCGCGGTGCTGGCCGCGGGGCTCGCCGCGACCTGGTCGCTGGCGGAGCACGCCGCCTCCGGCCCCCAGACCCACATCGCGGTCCCGGCCGACATGCTGCACATGGCGGCGGCCGCGGTCTGGCTGGGCGGCCTGGTGACGCTGCTGCTCCTGCTGCACCGCGGCGGCACCCCCGCCGTGTCGGGCGCCGTGGTCCGGCGGTTCTCCACGGCGGCGACGGTCTCGGTCGTGCTGGTCGCCGTCACCGGCGTCTACCAGTCGTGGCGGCAGGTGGGCGACTGGGGGCAGCTGGCCTCCACCGGCTACGGGCAGTTGCTCGGCGTCAAGGTGGCGCTGGTGGCGCTGCTGCTGGGCGTCGGCTGGACCTCCCGGCGCTGGACCGCCCGGTTGACGGACGCCCCGGCGCCGGGGGCGGGTACCCCGGAACCCCCGGCGCCCCCAGCGGACGGCACCGGCAGCGCCTCCGCGCCCGACGACCCCGCCCCCGGCGATCCCGCCCTCGGCGATCCCGCCCCCGCCCCCGACGCGCCCGGGACGGAGCAGGGGCCCGCCGCCGCCACCGGCTCCGCGCGGACACCGGCCGACCCGGTGCGCGCCGCGCAGCTCGCCCGGCAGCAGGAGGCACGAGGCCGGGCGCGGCGGCTCAAGGACCGGGACTCCGACCCCGTCCGCTCCGGGCTGCGGCGCTCCGTCCTCGTCGAGGCCGTGATCGCCGCGCTCGTCCTCCTCGCCACCACGGCGCTCACCACGACGCCCCCGGCCCGTACGGTGGAGGAGGCCGGGGGTGCCGGAGCCACCGACACGGTCGGCGGCGGCCCGGTCGCGCTGGAGCTGCCGTTCGACACCGGTGGCGAGAACGGTGCCGGCACCGTGCTCGTCGACATCACCCCCGGCTCCACCGGCGACAACGAGCTGCACATCCGTACCGTGGACGCCGCGGGCGAGCCGCTGCCCGCCGCCGAACTCCGCGTCGCGCTCACCCTGCCGGCCGAGGAGATCGGTCCGTTGCGGCCCGACGCCCTGCTGGTGGACATCGGGCACTGGACCCTTCCCGGCGTCCAGCTCCCCCGCCCGGGCGAGTGGGAGATCTCGCTGACCATCCGCACCTCGGACATCGACCAGGTGACCGAGACCGACACCTTCCCGATCGGCTGACAGCACATGGCACGACGCAACCGCCGCCCCGCCGCCCCCGCACCGGCGACCGCCCCCTCCGGGGCGGGCAGGGGCACCGACCCGGCCGCACCGCAGCAGCCGGCCGGGACCCCGACCGGCGGGGTGTCCCGGCGTGCGCTGCTCGCCACCGGCGGCGGTGCGGCGGCGCTCGGCCTGGTGGTGGGCACCGGCGGTGCGCTCACCGGCGCGCGCGCCGTCGCGGGGGAGCGGCCGACGCCGCTCAGCGCCGTCGGCGAGGCGGTGGTCCCGTTCCACGGCCGTCACCAGCCCGGGATCACCACCCCCGCGCAGGCGCACGGCCACCTGCTGGGCTTCGACCTGGTCCCGGCACCGGCCCCCGACGCACGCCGGGCCGCGGGTGCGCTGCTGCGGCGGTGGACGGAACTGGCGGCCGCGCTGATGGCGGGCGAACCGGGGGAGCGGGACACCGGCGTCGCCCTGGACGCAGGGCCCTCCGGGCTGACGGTCACCATCGGCTTCGGCCATTCCTTCTTCGACGCCACCGGGCTGGTGGAGCGCCGGCCGCGGGCACTCCGTCCGCTGCCGGACTTCTCCGCGGACGCGTTGGACCGGGAACGCTCCGACGGCGACCTCTGGGTGGCCGTCGGAGCGGACGACGCGCTGGTCGCCTTCCACGCGCTGCGCGCCGTGCAGCGCGCGGCGGACGAGTCGGGCGCCGCGCGGCTGCGCTGGCAGCACAGCGGGTTCAACCGGGCGCCCGGCGCCACCGCCTCCCCGATGACGGCCCGCAACCTGATGGGGCAGGTCGACGGCACCAACAACCCCCGGGAGGCCGACGAGGGGTTCGCCGGCCACGTCTTCGTCCCCGACCCGGACGGGCCGGGCGCGGAGCGGTCGACGGCGCGCGCGGAGGAGGCGTGGATGGCGGGCGGCTCCTACGTGGTGATGCGCCGCATCCGGATGCTCCTCGACCAGTGGGAGCAGGAGCCGCTCGCGGAGCAGGAGGCGGTGATCGGCCGGCGGAAGGCGGACGGCGCCCCGCTGACCGGTGGTGAGGAGACCACGCCCGTGGACCTCGACGCGCGCACCGCGGAGGGCGCGCCGGTGATCGCCGCCAACGCGCACGTGCGGGTCTCGGCGCCGGAGAGCAACGACGGCGCGACCATGCTGCGGCGGCCGTTCTCGTACCACGACGGGTTCCGCGACGACGGCGCGCCCGATGCCGGTCTGCTCTTCCTGTGCTGGCAGGCCGATCCCTACCGGGCGTTCGTCCCGGTGCAGCGGAAGCTGGACCGCGGCGACGCCCTGTCGCCGTTCCTGCGCCATGAGGCGTCGGCGCTCTTCGCGGTGCCGCCGGGCGCGGCGAAGGGCGAGTACGTCGGGCAGGGGCTGCTGGAGGGGTGAGAGCCGGCGCGCCCCCCCGGACCACGCGGTCGAGGGGCGGAATCCGCTCCGGGACCGGGCGGGCGCCCGCCCGTCGGGACGTGGCGCTGCGGGCCGCCGCACGGGACTACCGTGGGTCCATGACGTCGAGCCGCTACACCTACCTCGGGCCCGAGGGCACCTTCACCGAGGCCGCACTGCGCACGCTGCCGGAGGCCGCCACCCGGGAGCTGGTCCCGATGGTCTCCGTCCCGGCCGCGCTGGACGCCGTGCGCAACCGCGAGGCGGGCGGTGCCCTGGTGCCGATCGAGAACTCGGTCGAGGGCGGGGTCACGGCGACCATCGACGAACTGGCGTCGGGGCGGCCACTGATGATCTACCGGGAGGTGCTGCTGCCGATCGCGTTCGCGCTGCTGGTGCGGCCGGGCACGGAGCTGGCGGAGGTCAAGACGGTGACCGGGCACCCGGTGGCGCAGCCGCAGGTCAGGCGCTGGCTGGAGCGGCAGCTGCCCGAGGCCCAGTGGGAGTCGGCCGCCTCCAACGCGGACGGTGCCCGGCTGGTGCAGGAGGGGCGGTACGACGCCGCGTTCGCGGGCGAGTTCGCGGCGGCCACCTACGGTCTGCACCCGTTGGTCACCGACATCCACGACGCGGAGAACGCCGCGACGCGGTTCGTGCTGGTGGGGCGGCCCGCGCGGCCGTCGTCGCCGACCGGCGCCGACAAGAGCTCGGTGGTGCTGTGGCTGCGCGACGACCATCCGGGGGCGCTGCTGGAACTGCTCCAGGAGTTCGCGGCGCGGGGCGTCAACCTCATGCGGATCGAGTCGCGTCCGACCGGGGGCGGGATCGGGCAGTACTGCTTCCAGGTGGACTGCGAGGGCCACCTCGCGGACCGCAGGGTCGGTGAGGCGTTGATGGGGTTGCGGCGGCTCTGCGCCGGGGTGCGGTACCTGGGTTCGTACCCGCGTGCGGACGGTGGCCGGCCGCAGCTGCGCCACGGGACCTCGGACGAGGCGTTCCTGGCGGCCAACGACTGGTTGAACCGCTGTTTCGACGGGCGGGGCGAGCTGCCGGGAGAGGCGCCCTGAGAGCGGGTCTGCGACCCCACGCCGGCCCCGCGGCGCCGGCTCCGGCCCGCTGCCGCGCCGTCGGGAACGCCTGAACACGGCCCGATCCGGGGGTGCCCCGCGGGCGGCCGGCGGCATCCGACGCCGCGAGCCGATCCGCCGCGAGGTCCGATCCGCGCGGTGAGGAGCGGGTGTGCCGGAGCTGTGACGGCCGGGCGCCCCGCTGTGCGCGGCCCGCAACGCTGCGGCCCGGGTTATCCACAGGCTCGGTGGATTGCCTGTGCATAAGTCGATACGTGAAACGGTCATTGTCGACATGGCGCCATGACCATCCCAAAGTCATCGAAGGTGGTCGAGGCTGCCGTGGGTCGACCGCTCCAGTGACATGTCCTGATTAGTGCCGGTCAATTCAGCTGAAAAACGCCCATAGCTCCGGATGCTCTCGCCCGTATCGCCCGGTCGGTGACGACCGGTGGCCGGGTGCCCGGTACTCCACAGGTGGGGGTGGCTACCTGTGGATAACTTTCGGGGCACGCCTCTGAGCTGTGGATTTCCGCCTTGCCGTGCCATCCCGCACTTCGGGCGAACCGCACTAATCGCCGCATCTCGCGGGGCTCCCGGCTGGTGGTGGTCGCCACCGGCCTCCCGGTAGCCTGGTGCCGTGATCGACCTTCGGCAGCTGAGAGACGACCCCGACCGTGTCCGCGCCTCGCAGCGCGCCCGTGGAGAGGACGTCGACCTCGTCGACGCCGTGCTCTCCGCCGACGAACGGCGCCGGTCGTCCGGCAGCCGGTTCGACGAGCTGCGCGCCGAGCAGAAGCAGCTCGGCAAGCTCATCCCCCGCGCCCAGGGCGACGAGAAGGCCGAGCTCCTGAAGAAGGCCGGCGAGCTGTCCGCCGCCGTCAAGGCGGCCGACGCCGAGCAGGGCCAGGCCGACGAGGAGGCCCAGCGGCTGCTCCTCGGGCTGAGCAACATCGTCCACCCGGAGGTCCCGGTCGGCGGCGAGGAGGACTTCGCCGTCCTGGAGACCCACGGCACGATCCGCGACTTCACGGCCGAGGGGTTCGAGCCCAAGGACCACCTGGAGCTGGGCGAGCTGCTCGGCGCCATCGACGTCGAGCGCGGCGCCAAGGTCTCCGGCTCGCGCTTCTACTACCTCACCGGCATCGGCGCCCTTCTCGAACTCGCCCTGGTGAACGCGGCGATCGCCCAGGCCACCGAGGCCGGCTTCGTCCCGATGCTCACCCCCGCACTGGTCCGCCCGCGGGCCATGGAGGGCACCGGCTTCCTCGGCCAGGCGGCCGAGAACGTCTACCACCTGGAGCGCGACGACTACTACCTCGTCGGCACCTCCGAGGTCCCCCTCGCCGCGTACCACATGGACGAGATCGTCCCCAGCGAGAAGCTGCCGCTGCGGTACGCCGGGTTCTCCCCCTGCTTCCGCCGCGAGGCCGGCACCTACGGCAAGGACACCCGCGGCATCTTCCGCGTCCACCAGTTCGACAAGGTCGAGATGTTCTGCTTCGTCGACCCCGCGGAGTCGGAGGCCGAGCACCGCAGCCTGCTGGAGTGGGAGAAGCAGTGGTTGACCGCCCTGGAGCTGCCGTTCCAGGTGATCGACGTCGCCTCCGGTGACCTCGGCTCCTCGGCCTCCCGCAAGTTCGACTGCGAGGCGTGGATCCCCACCCAGGGCAAGTACCGCGAGCTGACCTCGGCCTCCAACTGCGACTCCTTCCAGGCCCGCCGCCTGTCGGTCCGCACCCGGGAGGCCGGCGGCCGCACCCGCCCGGTCGCCACCCTCAACGGCACGCTCTGCGCCGTGCCCCGCACCATCGTGGCGCTGCTGGAGAACCACCAGCGCCCCGACGGGTCGGTGCACGTGCCCCCGATGCTGCGTCCCTACCTCGGGGGGCGCGAGGTACTGGAACCGCTCGGCACCGCGACCGCGCCCTCCGGCTCGTGACCGGCTTCCCGTACCGGCTGGTCGCCACCGACCTCGACGGCACCCTGCTGCGCGGCGACGGCTCCGTCTCGCCGCGCACCAGGGAGGCGCTGGCGGCCGCCGCGCGGGCGGGCGCCGCCCACATCGTCGTCACGGGGCGCAACGTCGGCTGGACCCGTCACGTCCTGGACGACCTCGGCTACGACGGGCTCGCCGTCTGCGGCCAGGGCGCGCAGGTCTACCACGCGGGTGAGCACCGGCTGCTGACCTCGGTGACCCTCGACCGCCGCGCGGCGCGACACGCCGTCGACGCGCTGGAGGCGGAGCTCGGCCCGCTGTGGGTCGCGGCGACCCGCGACGGCGCCGACGGCATCGTGCTCTTCGACCCCGCCGGCTTCCCCGGCCTCGTCCCCGAACGGATCGAGGGCGAACCGCTGGCCGCCGTCCCCTACGCAGACCGCGCAGAGCTCTGGGCGGAGCCGCTGATGAAGCTCTACCTCCGCCACCCCGAGCTGGACGACGACGAGCTGACCGAGGCCGCCACCCGGCTGGTCAACACCACGGTCGGGGTCGTCATGGCCGGCCCGGGGACGGTCGAACTCCTGCCGCTGGGGCTCAGCAAGGCCAGCGGACTCTCCATCGCCGGCCGGCGGCTGGGAGTGAGGGGCGCCGACACCATCGCCTTCGGCGACATGCCCAACGACATCCCGATGTTCCGCTGGGCGGCGCATGGCGTCGCCATGGCCGGCGCGCACCCCGCGGTGGTGGAGATCGCCGACGAGGTGACCGCCGGAAACGAGGAGGACGGGATCGCGTTGGTGTTGGAGAAGCTGCTCGCCACCGGCTGACGCGGCGCGTCGCCGGCCGAGGAGAGGGGCGTGAGGTGGTCGGAGCGATGACCGGGCGGCGGCCCGCCGGCGGGCCGCCGCGGCCCGGACCCCGCCCCGCGGGCCGGATCGTGCTGTTCCTGCTGCTGCTGTGGCTCGCCGCGCTGGCCTTCGCCGCGCAGGCGGTCGTCGCCGGTCGAACCGTCACCGAGCAGGTGGTCTCCCACACCGACGGGGTGCGGCTCGCCGCGGTGGCCCTCGCACTGGTGGTGCTGCCGCTGGCGGCCTCGGGCCCCGCGTCGGCGCTGGTGCCCGCCGAGGCCGACGCGCGTCCGCGCGGGGCGGCCCACCGCTGCGGGTTGTTCGTTGTCCACACCCTGGTGACCGCCGCCGCGCTGGCTGGGCTCACCCTGCTGCTGGCCCTCCTCGGCGCGTCCGCGCCGGTGGCGGAACTCCCGGCTGCCGCCGCGGAGGTGCTCCTCGGTGCGGAGGGCGCCGTCGCCCTGGCGGCGCTGGCCGCCCACGCGCTGTTCGCGCCCGCGGTGTGGCAGCCCCTGCGATTCGCCCGCGCGGCGCGCGCCTGACACGCCGCTCCGGCGGTCAGTCAGGCCAGCCC
>NZ_JAAVJC010000192.1 GCF_012033785.1 Streptomyces bohaiensis | reverse complement strand
ACACTGACGCGACTATGAGCACGCGGCGCACCGCCCCCGGCCGGCGGGACCGCGCGGGGACGTCAGCGATCTTCGGCACTCGTCGGCAGCCGCCGACCACACTAGGAGAGCCCCCACGATGACCAGCGAGAAGCAGTACCTCGACTATCTCAAGCGCGCCACGGTCGACCTGCGGGAGGCCCGCAAGGAGCTGCGCAGACTGCAGGACAGCGGTCACGAGCCGATCGCCGTCGTGGGCGCGGGCTGCCGGTTCCCCGGGGGCGTCACCTCTCCCGAGGAGCTGTGGCGGCTCGTCGACGAGGGCGGCGAGACCCTCGGCCCCTTCCCGGAGAACCGCGGCTGGGACCTCGACCGCTACTTCGACCCCGACCCCGACAACACGACCCGGATCACCGCTCCCCGCGCGCACTTCCTCTACGACGCCCCCGCGTTCGACGCCGGGCTCTTCGGCATCTCCCCGCGCGAGGCCCTCGCCATGGAGCCGCAGCAGCGGATATCCCTGGAGGTCGCCTGGGAGACACTCGAACGGGCCGGAGTCGACCCCACCTCGCTCAAGGGCACCGACACCGGGGTGTGGATCGGCGCCATCGGCCAGAGCTACGGCCGCAACCAGCAGGCCACCGGACTCGTCGGCAACCTCCTGACCGGCACCACCAGCAGTGTCATCTCCGGCCGGATCGCCTACACCTTCGGACTGGAGGGCCCCACGCTCAGCCTGGACACGGCCTGCTCCTCCTCACTCGTCGCGCTGCACCTGGCCGTGCGGGCCCTGCGTTCCGGAGAGTGCTCCCTCGCCCTCGCCGGCGGGGTCACCGTCGTCAGCATGCCCGAGCTGTTCGTGGAGTTCTCCGCCGTCGGAGGCATCTCGCCCGACGGCCGCTGCCGTGCCTTCGCCGATGACGCGGCCGGCGTCGGCTGGTCGGAAGGCGCCGGGCTGCTGCTGGTCGAACGCCTCTCGGACGCGGTCCGGAACAACCGGAACATCCTCGCCGTCATCCGCGGCTCCGCCGTCAACGCCGACGGCGCCTCCAACGGCCTGACCGCCCCTCACGGGCCCTCCCAGCGGCGCGTCATCGGCGCCGCGCTCCGCGACGCCCGCCTCACCCCCGCCGACGTCGACGCGGTCGAGGCACACGGCACCGGCACTCCGCTCGGCGACCCCATCGAGGCCGACGCCCTGATCGCCACCTACGGTCGCGAACGCGGCGACGGCGAACCGCTGTACATCGGCTCCGTGAAGTCCAACCTCGGGCACGCCCAGGGCGCCGCCGGCGCCGCCGGAGTCCTCAAGACGGTCATGGCCCTGCGCAACGGCACCCTGCCCCGCACTCTGCACGCCGACGCGCCCACCTCCCACGTCGACTGGGCGGCCGGCTCGGTGGAACTCCTCACCGACTCCCGGCCCTGGCCCGCCACCGGACACCCCCGCCGGGCCGCGGTGTCCGCCTTCGGCCTCAGCGGGACCAACGCCCACCTCATCCTCGAACAGGCCCCGGACCGGGCCCCCGCCGACTGGCCGGACGCGCCCGGGCGCGTCGTCGCCTGGCCGGTCTCCGGTGCCACCCCCGCCGCCCTGCGCGCCCAGGCGGGCCGCCTGCACGACCACCTCATCGCGCGGCCCGACGCAACGCCGTCCGCCGTGGCAAGCGCCCTCGCCACCACCCGGGCCCGCCTCGACTCCCGGGCGGTCGTCCTCGGCGCCGACCGGGACACCCTGCTCGCCGGGCTCCGTACCCTCGCGGACGGCGGCACCGCGCCGGAGGTCGTCAGCGGCGCCGAGCTCATCTCCGGGCCCCTCCTCGCCCTGCTCTTCGGTGGCCAGGGCAGCCAGCGCCCCGGGATGAGTCGTCAACTCCACGAGTGCTACGCGGAGTTCGCCCGAACATTCGACGAGGTGTGCGCCCTCCTCGACGCCGAACTCGCCGACACCCTCGGCCACTCCGTGCGGGACGCCGTCCTCGGCGAACCGGCCCGCACCGGAGTCAGTCCGCTCGACGACACCGCCGTCGCCCAGCCCGCTCTCTTCGCCCTCCAGACCGCCCAGCACGCCCTGCTCACCTCACTCGGCCTGTCCGCCGACGCGGTCGCGGGGCACTCCATCGGCGAACTCAGCGCCGCCCACGTCGCCGGCGTCTGGTCGTTGCCCGACGCCTGCAGGGTCGTCGCCGCCCGCGCCCGCCTGATGCGTCAACTCGCGCGCCCGGGGGGCGCGATGGCCGCCCTGGGCACCGACCGGGCGGGGGCGGATCAGCTGATCTCCCGCCACCGGGGCGTCGAGATCGCCGCCGTCAACGGCCCACGGGCCGTCGTCGTCTCCGGCGACGCCGACCAGATCGCGGCCGTCCGCGCCGAGGCCACCGAGGCAGGGTTGCGCGCCACCGCGCTGCGCGTCTCCCACGCCTTCCACAGCGCCCACATGGACGGCATGCTCGACGCCTACCGCGCCGCCCTCGACTCCGTCACCTTCCACGAGCCGCGGCTGCGGGCGGTCTCCACCCTCACCGGGCGCCCCGTCGCCGACGGGGAGTGGACCGACCCCGGCTACTGGGTCCGGCAGCTCCGCGAGCCGGTGCTCTTCGCCGACGCCGTCCGTGCTCTGGAGAACCAGGGCACCACCGCCTGGCTCGAACTCGGCGCCGACGCCGCCCTCGCCACCCACGCCGCGCTCGGCGTCACCGACGCCCACGCCGTCGTCACCTCCGTGGCCGGGCCCGTCCGGCGCGGGACGCCCGTCCAGGACGAGCCGACCGCGCTGCTCGCCGCACTCGGCCGCCTCCACGGCCACGGCGTGCCCGTCGCCTGGGAACGGGCCCTGGATGAGGCCCCCGCTCCCGGCCCGCCCGTCGACCTGCCCACCTACGCCTTCCAGCGCGAGGACTACTGGCTGCACGACCCCGTGCCCCCCGGCGGCTCCGCCTGGTGCCACGAGGAGCGCTGGGAACCACTGGCCCCCGCTGTCGGCACCGCCCGCCGCCCCGGAGGCTGGGTCCTGGCCGTGCCCGCCGGGCAGGAGGACCACCCCTGGAGCCGCGCCCTCGCCGACGGCCTCGCCGCCGCCGTTCTGCCCGTCGCCATCGGCGGGAGCTTCGCGGACCCGTCCGGCGAGGACCAGGACCAGGACCCGGGCACCGCCCCGGCCACCGCGAGCGCCCTCGCCGAGCGGCTGCGGACGCTCGACACCTCCGGCGGCGTGCTCTCCCTGCTCGCCCTCGACGCCACCCCGGTGACGGGACACACCGCGCTCACCACCGGTCTCGGCGCCACGCTTGCCCTCGTGCAGGCCGTGGCCGCCCTGGAGGGCACCCGCCTGTGGTGCGCCACCCGGGGCGCGGTCACCACCGGTGCGGAGACGGCCGACGGCGGGGAGGCGGTCACCTCGGAGGAGGCCCTCCGGCAAGCCCCGGTCTGGGCCCTCGGCCGCGTCGCGGCACTGGAGCAGCCCCGCTCCTGGGGCGGTGTGCTCGACCTGCCCCCCGGCCACGCCACCCCCGAGTCCGTCGCCGCCGCCGTCGCCGCCCTGACCTCGGCCGTCGACGACCAGGTCGCCGTGCGGGGCGCCACCGTCCTCGGGCGCCGCCTCGCCCCCTCGCCGGCCGCCGCCCCCGAACAGCAGCCCTGGCAACCCCGCGGCACCGTCCTCGTCACCGGCGGCACCGGAGGCCTGGGTGCCCAGTGCGCCCGCTGGCTCGCCACCCACGGCGCCGACCACGTCGTCCTGCTCTCCCGGGGCGGCCCCGATGCCCCGGGCGCCACCGACCTGCACGCCGAGCTCACGGCAGACGGCCACCGCGTCACCGTGCTCGCCTGCGACGTCGCCGAGCGGGAGCGACTCCGGGGCGTCCTGGACTCCCTCGTCCGCGACGGCAACACCCCGACCGCGATCGTCCACGCCGCCGGCGTCCTCGACGACGCGCTGCTGCCGGGGCTCACCCCGCAACGGCTTGCCACCGTCTTCGCACCCAAGGCCGACGCCGCGCTCCACCTGCACGAACTGACCCTGGCCGCCGGGATCGACCTGGACGCCTTCGTCCTCTTCTCCTCCTCCGCCGCGTCCCTCGGCTCACCCGGCCAGGGAAACTACGCCGCGGCCAACGCCGTACTGGACGCACTCGCCCGCCACCGCCACGCCCGCGGACTGCCCGCCACCTCCCTCGCCTGGGGCCCCTGGGCCGGGGCCGGCATGGCCGGCGAGCACACCGTCGCCCGACCGTGGGAGGACCGGCCCGGGCTGCACCAGCTGCGCCCGGCCACCGCGCTCTCCGTCCTCGCCCGGGCCGCCGGCTCCGGCCGGCCCGCCACGACCGTGGTCTCCGCGGACTGGGAGCGGCTGACGGCGCTCCACGCGACCGTGCGGCCCACCTCCTACTTCGACCTGATCCCGCGCAGCCGCCCCGCGGCGACCGCCCCCGCCGGCTCCGGCGCCCCCGCCGAGGCCGAGAGCGCGGTCCTGACCCGGCTCCGCGCCGAGCTCACCGCCCTGCCGGAGGTCGACCGCGAACCGTTCGTCCTGCGGCTGGTCACCAGCCATGTGGCGGCCGTCCTCGGCCACGCCGACGGCGAGGGCGTCCCCGCCCGCCGCGCCTTCACCGAGCTGGGCCTGACCTCGCAGAACGCGGTGGAGATCCGGGGCGCGCTGTGCGAGAGCACCGGCATCGACGTCCCGGTCACCGTCGTCTTCGACCACCCCACCCCGCACGCCCTGGCCCGGTACGTGCTCGGCGAGGTCCTCGGTTCCGCCGCTGCGGAACCCGCCGGCGATCCGGCCACCGCTGCCGCGTCCGACGCGCCCGTGGCGATCCTCGGCATGGGCTGCCGCTTCCCCGGGGGCGACAGCCCCGACGCGTTCTGGCGGCACCTGCTGTCCGGCACCGATCCCGTGACCGAAGTCCCCGCCGACCGCTGGAACGCGGCGGACTACCACGACCCCGTCCCCGGCGCCCCCGGCAAGGCCTACACCCAGCGCGGCGGCTTCCTCGACTCCATCACCGGCTGGGACGCGTCCTTCTTCGGCTACACCCCCCGCGAGGCCCTCCGGCTCGACCCCCAGCACCGGCTGGTGCTGGAACTGGTGTGGGAGGCCGTCGAGAACGCCGGCATCTCCCCGGAATCCCTCCGCGGCACCCGCACCGGCGTCTTCCTCGGTCTCGCCGAATCCCAGTACGGCGTCCGCCAGATCACCCTGGAGGGCCCCGGGTGCCTGGACGACCCCAACTTCGGCCTGGGTACCTCCGCCAGCGCGGCCGCCGGGCGCGTCGCGTACCACCTCGACCTGCGCGGCCCCACCATCACCGTCGACACCGCCTGCTCCTCCTCCCTGGTCGCCACCCACCTCGCCGTGCAGGCGCTGCGCTCCGGGGAGTGCGACTACGCCCTCGTCGCCGCGGCCAACGAGGTCGTCGGCCCCGAGTTCTTCCTCAGCGCCTGCAAGATGGGCATGCTCGCCCCCGACGGCCGCACCAAGACCTTCGACGCCGCCGCCGACGGGTACGCGGTCGGTGAGGGCGGCGGCGCCGTCCTGCTGCGCCGGGCGGCCGACGCCGCCGCCGACGGCCTGCGGCCCCACGCCGTCATCCGGGGCACCGCCACCAACTCCGACGGACGCAGCAACGGTCTCACCGCGCCCAACCGCCACTCCCAACTCGCCGTCATCCGCGCCGCCCACGCCGACGCCGGGGTACGCGCCGAGGAGATCGACTTCGTCGAGGCCCACGGCTCCGGGACCGCACTCGGGGACGCCATCGAGTACGGCGTCCTCACCGAGGTGTTCGGCGACCGCCCGGCCGACCGCCCCCTGCACGTCGGCGCCGTCAAGAGCAACATCGGGCACCTGCTGACCGCCGCCGGCATGGCCGGACTCATCAAGACCGTCCTGGCCCTGACCGGACATGAACTCCCGCCCAACCTCCACCTGGAGAAGCCCAACGCCGACGTCGTCCTCGACGGCCCCGTGCGGCCTGTCACCCGCCGCGAACCCGTCGGGCACGGCACGCCCGGCACCCTGCGGGCGGGCGTCAGCTCCTTCGGCTGGTCCGGCACCAACGCCCACCTCGTCGTGGAGGCCGCCCCCGCGGAGGGCGACACCGGACCGGCGGAGACCGATCGCGCCGCGGCCCCCGACTGGCACCTGCTCACCGTCTCCGGCCACACCGCGGAGGCCACCGCGGCCAACGCCCGCGCCCTCGCCGACCACCTCGACGCCCACCCCGGCCTCGACCTCGCCGACGTCGCCCACACTCTGTCGGTCGGTCGCGCCCGCTTCCCGTACCGCAGGAGCCTCGTCTGCCGCGACCTGCCCGGTGCCGCCGCCGCACTGCGCGCTGCGGCGCCCGCGAGAGCGGCCCGCGAGACCCCCGTCCGCCACACCCTCGTCCTGCCGGGCACCGGACTGCCCCCGGAGACCGCCGAGACCCTGCGCGCGGCACACCCCGCCTTCCGTGACGCCTGGGACGCCTGCGTCGACGCGGCCCGCGCCGAGGGCGCGGCCGATCCGGCGGCCGACCCCGCGCTGCGCGCCTTCGCCGCCGAGTACGCCGGCACCGCTCTGCTGCGGGCCGCCGGCGTCGACCTCCCCGGGACGATCCTGGCCGCGGGCACCGGAGAACTCGCCGCGGCCTGCGCGGCGGACGCCCTGGCCCTCACCGACGCCGTCGCCCTCCTGGCCGCCCCCGACGACACCGCCCGCGCGCAGCGCGCCGCGGCCGCCGGCTACCGGGCCCCCCGGGTCACCGTGCGCTCCCTCGCGGACGGCGAGGTCGTGCCGGTCGCCGATCCCGAGCACTGGCGACGCGCGGCCCGGCCGTCCCACGACTCACCGGGCACCGGGTCCGCTCTCGCCGCTGCGGACGCGCCGCTGCTCACCCTCGCCGCCGGGCCGGTCACCGGACTCCCCGGCGAGATACCCCTCCTCGCGCTCCCCGAGGACGGCGACGCCGCCCGGAGCTGGCTGACCGTCCTCGGCGGGCTGTGGGACGACGGCCTCACCGTCGACCTCGCCCTCTCCCGCCCCCGGGGCGCCCGCGTCCTGCGGCTGCCCACCTACGCCTTCCAGCGGGCCGATCACTGGCCCGCCGCGCACCCCGACGCCGGAGCCGCCGCGCGGCCGACCGCCGCCGCGGCACCGGCGGCACCGGCGGCCACCGACCCCGGGCACCGGGAGCCGCACGTCCTCGCCCCCGTCTGGCGCCGGGAGCACACCCCGCCGCGCACCGCCGACCCCGCGCCGACGACCGTGCTGGTCCTCGCGGACCCCGGAGAGCTCGCCGACGCCCTCCGGGAGCAACTGGAAGCGGCGGGCCACCGGGCCCTGCTCGTCCACCCCGCGGCGGCCCACCGCGCCCCCGCGCCCGGCGCCGCCGGCACCGTCGACCCGGCGGACCCCGCCCAGGTCGCGGCGCTGCTGGCGGGCCTGGACACGGACACCGGGCCGCTTGCGGTGCTGCACGCCCTGATCGCGACCGACCCCGGGCAGGCCCGGACCGCAGACCCGGAGCAGGCCCGCACCGGGGCGGAGAAGGCCCTGGACCGCGGCTTCCACAGCCTGCTGTGGCTGGCGCGCGCCGCCGCCACGACTCTCCCGCGGCGCCCGCTGCGCCTGCTGATCGCCACGGTGGGTGCCGCGGACGTTCTCGGCGGCGAGGAGATCCGGCCCTCGGCGGCGACGGCGACGGGCGCGACCCGCTCCCTCCTCAGCGAGTACCCGACCACGAGGGCCCGCGTCACGGACCTCGACGCCGAGGCAGCCGCCGGTGACGGGGCCGCACACCTGCTCCACGACCTGCACGGTCTGTTGGCGGACCCCGCGGCGGACACGCCCCCCGGCTCCGTGCCGGCCGCCGCCGACCCGGCGCTGCTCGGCGCCTGGCGCCGGGGCCGCCCCTGGACCCGGAGCCTGGACCCGGTGACGCTGCCCGAGGTGGACGACGCGGCGGCCTGGCGCGCCGGGGGCACCTACGCCATCACGGGCGGCACCGGCGAACTCGGCCTCGCCCTCGCCGCGCGGCTCGCCCCGCTGGGCGTCCGCCTCGCCCTGATCGGACGCACCCCCCTCCCGCCCGAGGACGACTGGGACACCCGCCTCGCCTCGGCGCCGGAGGACGACCGGACCGCCCGCGTCATCCGGGAGATCCGCCGCCTGCGCGCACTGGGCGCCGAGGTGGTCACCCTGACCGCGGACATCACCGACCCGGGCGACACCGTGCGCGTGCTGGGCGCCGTGCGGGAGCGGCTCGGCGGCCTCCACGGGGTGGTCCACGCCGCCGGGGTGGCCGGCAACGGACTCGTGCAGACCAAGACGCGCGAACAGGCATCGGCGGTCCTCGCCCCCAAGGTCGCGGGCACCCTCGCCCTGGCGGCGGCCCTGCGAGCGGAGCCGGTCGAACTCCTCGTCCTCTACTCCTCGGTGGCCGGCGCCATCGGCGGACTCGGCGAAGCGGACTACGCGGCCGCCAACGCCTTCCTCGACGCCTTCGCCGCCGCCGAGGACGGGCGCGGCCGGGTCGCACAGCGGGTGGTGTCGGTCGCCTGGGGGCCGTGGCAACGGGACCGCTGGCAGACAGCGGCCTTCGCGGACAACCCCCACCTGCTCGCGCACCTGCTCCACTCGCGCCGGACCCACGGCCTGGGCGACGACGCGGGCACCGCCGCACTCGCCCGCGCGATCGTGGCCGGTCCCTCCCATCTGTACGTTCTCGGTCGGCCGTTGGCCGAGCTGGCCGTGGAGAGCGCCGGTCCGCCGGCCTCCCCGGTGGCGCCCGTGCCGCGCGCGGCACGCCACCCCCGGCCACCGCTGCGCACCGAGTACGTCGCGCCGCGCACCGAGGTGGAGCGGCGGGTGGCGGAGGTGTGGCAGGACCTGCTCGGGATCGACGCGGTGGGCGTCCACGACCCGTTCTTCGACCTGGGCGGCAGTTCCCTGGTGGGCCTCGCCGTCGTCGCCCGCCTGTCGGCGGAGGCGGGCGTGGACCTCGCCGCCGCCACCCTCTTCGAGCGCCCCACGGTCGCCCGGCTCGCCGACCTGCTGGACACCGACCGCCCGGCTCCCAGGCGACCGACACCACCCGCTGTGCGACCCGGCCGCGCCCGTCCTCGGCGGCGGCGAAGGCGTCGAGGAAGGCGTTGGCGGCCGCGTAGTCCGCTTCGCCGAGTCCGCCGA
>NZ_JAAVJC010000191.1 GCF_012033785.1 Streptomyces bohaiensis | reverse complement strand
CACGGTGAGCGGGTGGAAGATCACCGCCGCACCTCCTTGACGTGGTCGAACGGCTCGCGGCAGGTGTCGCAGCGGCGCAGGGCCTTGCACGCCGTGGAGGGGGCGGCCACGGCGATCCGCCCCGGGGCCGGCCCCGTGGCCGAGCGGCGTGGCCGGACCCGAGCGGCGCGGCGGACGGCGCGGCCGGCAACCAGCCCGGACGACGAGCCCGGACGACGAGCGATGGCGAGGGAGAGCGCGATGACCGACGACCGGCAGACCAGCACGGCCCGAGACACCGGCGAGACCAGCGCGGACGGCGGCAGCGACAGCAAGGACGGCAACACCGCCTACGGACGGAAGAAGTTCAAGCGCTCCCGCAGCCACTTCGACGACCGGATCACCGCCGACGGCCGTGACGGCTGGCCGGTGGAGGCGGACCGCTACCGGCTGGTCGTGAGCCGCGCGTGCCCGTGGGCCAGCCGCGCGCTGGTCTCCCGCCGGCTGCTCGGCCTGGAGGACGCGCTCTCGCTGGGGGTCACCGACCCCCTCCAGGACGACCGCAGCTGGCGCTTCACCCTCGACCCGGGCGACCGCGACCCGGTGCTGGGCATCCGCTTCCTCCACGAGGCGTACGACGCGCGGGAGACCGACTACCCCGGCGGGGTCAGCGTCCCCGCCATCGTGGACGTGCCCAGCGGGAAGCTGGTGACCAACGACTTCCAGCAGCTCACGCTGGATCTGGCGACGGAGTGGACGGAGCTCCACCGCCCCGGCGCCCCCGACCTCTACCCCGAGGCGCTCCGGGCAGAGATCGACGAGGTGATGGACGGCGTCTACCGCGACGTCAACAACGGCGTGTACCGCGCCGGTTTCGCCACCTCGCAGGAGGAGTACGAGGCGGCGTACGCGGACGTCTTCCGCCGGCTGGACCTGCTGTCGGAGCGGCTGACGAACCGGAGGTACCTGGTCGGGGACCACATCACCGAGGCGGACATCCGGCTGTTCACGACGCTGGTCCGCTTCGACGCCGTCTACCACGGCCACTTCAAGTGCAACCGCAACAAGCTCACCGAGGACCCGGTGCTCTGGGGGTACGTGCGCGACCTGTACCAGACCCCGGGGTTCGGCGACACGGTCGACTTCGACCACATCAAGCGCCACTACTACCAGGTCCACACCGGTATCAACCCGACCCAGATCGTCCCCGCCGGACCGGACCTCTCGGGTTGGCTGACGCCGCACCACCGCGAGGAACTGGGCGGCACACCGTTCGGTGACGGCACCCCGCCCGGGCCGCCGCCGGCCGCCGAGGAGATCCCCGAGGGCTCCCGCCCCTAGCGACCGCGCCACCCCCGGGCCCGCCGCCGAACGCCTCCGAACGCCCCCGCCGGTGGCGGGCGGGCTACGGCCGGACGGCGTGATTCGGGCGTGCGCGCCCGGTCGCCCCGTGCCTACGCTGACGCGACGGACGGTCATGCGGACCGGCCGCGTCCGTGACGGCGGGGTCGGACACGGAGAGGAGCGGACGTGCTGAGCCTGGACATGATCGTGCTGGGGTGTGCCGACGACCGGCGCGCCGCCGAGTTCTGGAAGGCGGCGCTCGGCTACGTCGAGCGCGACCCGGACGACCCGGACGCCTGGCTGGTCCTGCTGCCGCCGGACGGCCGCGGACCCGGCCTGGCGATGGACGTCAGCGACCGGCCCGCACCCGAGTTCCCCCACCTCCACCTCGACCTGCACGTCCCGACCGCCGACGAGCAGCGGTCGGAGATCGAGCGGCTGGTGGGGCTCGGCGCCGAGCGGGTGCTGTGGAAGCACTATCCGGCCGACGCGGACTTCGTGGTCCTCGCGGACACCGAGGGCAACCGGTTCTGCGTCGTCGACGACTCCCTCGCCGGTGCCGCGCCGGACGATCCCCTGGCCCACGACGCGCCCCGGAGCCGGTCGGCCTCCTCCCCCGCGCGACCCTCGACCGCCGGGCCGGTGGCGGCGATCGTGCCGGAGGCGGCGGAGGACGGGACGCGCCCGGTGGCGTGGCCGCCCGCAGATCCGGCCCCCGCTCGTCCCACCTCCTCCGGACCGGTGGCGCCCATCGCCCCCACGGATCCGGGCGACGCTCCGCCCGCCGTACCCGACGGCGCCGGTCCTTTCCCCGGCGCCGCCCCTCCCGCCGCACCGCCGCCACCGCCCGCGTCGCCGCCGCAGGCCCCCGCCGGAACCGGTCCCGCGACGCCCGACGCACCGACCGTCGCACCGGCCGCACCGCCGCCGCCCACCCGCGCGCCCGGTGGCGCGGCCGGCGGACCGCCGTCCTTCCGGCCGGACGAGGCCGCGTTCGCGGGCGCCGAACATCTCGACCCCGCCTTCGTCGCCGGGTTCGACCGGAAGCAGGGCGAACCCGACCCGGAGCCGGACATCGCGTTGCTGCGGGAGCACGGCACCGGCCCCCATGCCACGGTGGTCGACCTGGGCTCCGGGACCGGCCGGTTCGCGCTGGCCGCCGCCCAGGCGTTCGGCTCGGTGGTGGCGGTCGACGTCTCCCCCGCGATGCGGGACCATCTGACGCGTGCCGCGACGGCGGCCTCAGTCACCGGCCTGACCCAGGTGGCGGCGGGGTTCCTGAGCTACGAGCACCGCGGTGCCCCGGCCGACGCGGTCCACACCCGGCACGCGCTGCACCAGTTGCCGGATGTGTGGAAGGCGGTCGCGCTCCAGCGGATCGCCGACATGCTGCGCCCCGGAGGACTGCTGCTCCTCACGGACCTGGTGTACGACTGCTCGCCGGCCGAGGCGGAGCCCATGTTCCACCGGTGGGTCGCCGACGCGGCCGCCGTGGACCCGGCGGAGGGCTACACGGCGGCGGACTACGCCGAGCACCTGCGGACGGAGTTCTCGACCTTCCGGTGGCTGCTGGAGCCGATGCTGGAGCGCGCCGGCTTCGAGGTGCTGCGCAGCGACTACCGGGGGCGGGTGTTCGCCCGCTACCTCTGCCGTCGGGTCGGCGGGACACCGCGGGACGGGGTCTGACCGGCGACGGGAAGCCCGCCGGCTGCCGGCTCTCCGTGTCGGTGGCGCGCCGTCACCGCGTGGTGTGGGCACCGCCGTTGACGTGGATGGTCTGCCCGGTGATGTGGCGGGCGCCCGGCGAGGCGAGGAAGTGGATGGTGGCGGCGATGTCGTCGACGGCGCCCGGCCGCTTGTCGTGGGTCTCCGCGACCAACCCCTCGCGTCGGCTGTCCGTCATCCGCCCGTGGAAGAGGTTGGTGTCGTCGACGAAGCCGGCGGCGATGACGTTGCTGGTGACGCCCTTCGGACCGAGCAGTGACGACAGCACGACGTTCCATGCCGCGAGCGCGGCCTTCGCCGCGCCGTAGGACCCCGCGCCGTGGTCGGCGCCGATCGCGCCGAGCGAGATGACGGTCCCGCTCCCGGAGGCCAGCAGCCGGTCGCGGACCGCGGTGGTGGTGAGGACGGCGGTGAGGAGGTTCTTGCTGAGCGCCGCGTTCCACTCGGCGAGTGTGGTCTCCAACCGGGAGTGGGCCGAGGCGGTGAACTCCGGGAGCCCTCCGGCGGAGTTCACCAGTACGTCGAGCTCGTCGCCGACCGATTCCGCCAGGCGCGCCACCTGGGCCGGGTCGGTGCCGTCGCAGACGACGCCCTCTGCTCCGCTCTCGTCGGCGGCCGCCCGCACGCGGTCCGCGTGGCGACCGGTGATCACCACGCGGTCCCCGTCGGAGGCGAAGCGCTTGGCGGCGGCGAGGCCGATGCCGCTGCTGCCGCCGGTGATCAGTACGGTCCGTGCCATGCTCCGGGCCCCCTCGGGTCCACTGCGGCGCGACCCAGCCGACCGACATGGGCGCGATGTCCGATTTCGCGCACGCTAGCAGGCGTCGACCGGTCGACCGGTCGACGCACCGGACGCAGACGGCTGACCACGTCCGACCGAGTGCTCCCGCGGCCGGCACCCCGGCGCGAGCACGGGAGCCGAGGCAAGGCGCCGCTCAGTCGGCAGTCGGTACCAGGAACAGCCGGGAGAGACCGGCGGCCAGCGCGAGGTCGCCGGCCACCCGCACCCGTCGGGCCACGTAGAGCCCGAACGGGTTGGCGGCGCCCGAGGTCAGCCGGAGGAACTCCAGATCGCCGAGGGTCAGCGTGGTGCGCGGCGCGGCCGGCGAAGCCCCTGCGCGCACCACGCAGCGGCCGGCATCCACGGTGACCTCGTAGGTCTCGGTGGTGGCCCCGACGATCTCCCAGCGGATCAGCGCGGACAGCCCGACGGCGGCCTCGGCCCGCATCTGGCAGGGCATCCGTGCGAACACCTCGTCCAGCACCCGCTTGCGCAGCACCGGATCGGCGGCGAGGTCGGCGACCTCGGCGTCGGTGAGGCCGGCGGCGAGCCGGGCGAACTCGGCGGGCGAGACGGTGGTGAGGTCCAGCGCGGCGAGCCACCGGCGCGTGACCCGATCGGGGGCGTCGGCGGGCCGCGACACGGCGCCGGGCCCCGTGTCGGAGGCGGTGGCGGCATCACGGCGCCTGCCGGTGTCGCGGACTTCCTCGGCGGTCATCGGCCGTCCCCTCGCACGCGATCGGTCACCGGGGGCGACACTACGGGCACCGAGCGCAGCGCCACAACAGGCTCTGGCAGCCGCGGGGGTGGACCACCCCGGCGGGCCCACCCGGGAGGCCCAGGCGCGCGACTTGGACACGAGACGGGACGTCTCGTACCGTAGAGTGCGCGCCCGACATGCGACGAAAGAGGAAGCCTGTGACCCGCCCCCGCCCCGCCCACATCGCCATGCTGTCCATCCCGGCCGTGAGCCACGTCTACCCGCACCTGGAGGTCATCCGGGAACTGGTGCGCCGCGGCCACCGCGTCAGCTACGCCAACGACCGACGGGTCGCGGAGCTGGTCACCGGCACCGGGGCCGAACTGGTGCCGTACACCTCGATCCTCCCGGAGGCGGACTGGCCGGAGTCGCCCGTCGCCGCCATGGACCTCTTCCTCGACGAGGCGATCCAGGTGCTGCCGCAGCTGCGGGGGCACTTCACCGACGACCGGCCGGACCTCTACCTCGCGGACATCGCGGGCGCCCCGTTCCGAGTCCTGGCGGAGACCCAGGGGGTCGGACTGGTGCAGCTCTCGCCCGCAGCGGTGGCGTGGGAGGGCTACGAGGAGGAGGTGGGCGCGTGGCTGCGCGCGCAGCCGGGCGCCGACGCCTACCGGACCAAGGCCGAACAGTGGCTGCGGCAGGTCGGCGCCACCACCACCGACCCCGACGCCTTCCTCGGCCGGCCGCCGCGGTGCATCGCGGTCATTCCCCGCGCGATGCAGCCGCACGCCGAGCGCGTGGATCCCGACCGCTACGCGTTCGTCGGGGCCTGTCTCGGTGCCCGGGACACCGCCGCCGGGTGGGAGCGCCCGGCGGCCGCGGCGGGACGGCGACTGCTGCTGGTCTCGCTCGGCACGGCCTTCACGGACCTCCCGGAGTTCTACCGCGCCTGCATCGCCGCCTTCGGCGACCTGCCCGGCTGGTACGTGGTCCTCCAGATCGGCAGGCAGACCGACCCGGCGCTGCTGGGCGAGATCCCCGCCAACATCGAGATCCACTCCTGGGTACCGCAGCCGGCGGTACTCGCCCACGCCGACGCCTTCGTCACCCACGCCGGGATGGGAGGCTCGAAGGAGGGACTGCACCACGGGGTGCCGATGATCGCCGTGCCGCAGGCAACCGACCAGTTCATGAACGCCGACCGGTTGGTCTCGCTCGGGGTGGCACGCCGGGTGGACTCCGAGGGCGTCTCACCGCTCGCGCTGCGCGCGGCGCTGCTGGAGGTTGCGGACGACCCCGGGATGAAGGAGCGGCTGGCCGAGCTGCGGGCCGAGGCACTCCGCGAGGGCGGCACCCAGCGAGCGGCGGACCTCGTGGAGGCCGCCCTGCCGCGGCCGGGTGCCGCCTGAGCGCGGTCGAGCGTCCGTCGACGGCGGGCTGCGCCGGGGCGGACGAGACGCCGCGACCGGCCGCGCCGCGCTCCGTCACCCCGCGCCTGCTGGTGTCCTGCCGTGTCCTGCCGTGCCGGAGCGTCTCCTGCCGTGACGCGGCAGGGGCCGGGGCGGGAGACCGTGGGACCGGCGGGGAAGCCGGTCCGCCGTCAGAGGACGAACGGCTGCTCGTGGTCGCCCTGCATGGCCCGGCCGGCGTCGGCCCAGGCGAGCATGCCGCCGTCGACGTTGACGGCGTCGACGCCCTGCTGCACGAGGTAGGCGGTCACCTGTGCGGAGCGGCCGCCGACCTTGCAGATCACGTGCACCCGGCCGCCGTCCGCGCGTTCAGTGATCTCGCCGAGGCGCTGCACGACCTCGCCCATGGGGATGTGCAGCGCTTCCTCGGCGCGGCCCGCGGCCCACTCCTCGGACTCCCGGACGTCGAGCAGCAGACCGTCGGCGGGCAGGGATTCGACAGTGACGGTGGGCACCTGCATGAAGTTCATGCCTGCACCCTACTCATGCCGGGCAGCGCGGCGGCACGGGCGCACGGCCCGCCGACCGCCGCCCGGGCTCAGCTGCCCTGCCCCGTGCGGGGCGCTCCGGCGCCGCCCTCGGAGTCGCCCTGGTTCCGGCTCTCGTCGGCGGACGCAGGGCCGGTGCCGGCACCGTAGCCGCTCGCCCCTCCGGCGTCCCAGCCGCCGTCCCCCTGAGCGGGGGTGGCGTAGGTGGCACCGCCGTGCAGCCGGTGCAGTTCGGCTTCGCGCTCGCCGATCTTCCGGTGCAGGTCGGCGGCGATCTCCTCCAGCAGGGCGTCCGGGTCGTCCTTGGCGAGTTGCAGCATCGAGCCGACGGCGCCGGCTTCGAGCTCCGCGGCCTCGACGGCAAGGCTCTCCTTGCGGGACGCCAGCCACTCCAGTCGGGCGGCGAGTTCCTCGGCCCGCGTGAAGGGGGTGGGCTCGGGAGCGGGACCGGCCGCCCACTCGTCGAAGAGCCGCTGCAGCGCCTCGACGTCGCCACGGGCGTAGGCCTGGTTCACCCGGGCGACGAAGGCGCCGCGGCGACCGCGCTCGGTCTCGTCGGTGACGAGGTCGGGGTGCGCTGCTCGCATCAGTTCACGGAAGAGCTTGCGCGCCTGCTCCCCGGGGCGCACTCGCGGTGGGGGTTGGACGGACTGCCCGGTCAGCATCGCCACGGCGTCCGAGCGGATTCCCTCCGCCTCCAGCCAGCCCTCGAAGAGCCCGGGAAGCTGCGGCATGGGCAGCAGCTGGGCTCGCGCCTCCTCGGCGCGGCGGCGGTCGGCCGGATCACCGGTCTGCGCAGCGATCGCCTCGGCGATCAGCGCCTCCAACTCCTCGAGTCGCTGGTGCAGGGGGCCGAGGCGCTCCTCGTGGAGCCGCGCGAAGTTCTCCACCTCGACCCGGAAGGACTCGACCGCGATCTCGTACTCGATGAGCGCGTTCTCGACCGCACGAACGGCCTGTTCCAACCGCTCCGTGGCTGCCTGGTCCGCGGCAGCCGCCGCGGCGGTGTCGTGCTCCGGCGCCGCGGGGTCTCCCGCAGCGCCGAAGGTCTCCGGGTACGGAGGAGGGGTCTCCGCCCGATCACCCGCCCCTTCGCCAGGAGCGTCGTAGGAGCCGGGCCGGTGCTGTGCGTCTTCCGGGGTGGTCACGCGGAACAGGCTACGCGGCATGGCACAGGCCGTCCCCCGGGGACGATCCCTCGTCGGACACCCCTCGCCCGGCCCGGCCGTACACCCCGCACGACTGCGGCGCGGCAGCACCGCGGGCCCGCCACGGGGCCCGCACATCGATGTTTCACGTGAAACGGACCACGCGCTCCACCTGTCCACCCGGGCCGCCGCCGCGGCCCCGCGCGCCGGCCCCACCGACCTCAGCCCTCGGTGCGGAACTGCTCGGGACAGGAGGCCGCGCCGTCCGCGAGGTGCTGGTCCGCCCAACTGGTCAGCTCCAGCATGGCGGGTCGCAGCGCATGCCCGGCGGCGGTCAGCTGGTACTGGACCCGCAGCGGCGGCCCCGCGTCGACCTCACGCGTCACCAGCCCCAGCTCGGCCAGTTCCGTCAGTCGATCGGAGAGCATGCGCTCACTGATGCCGGGCACGGAGCGCCGCAGCGTCGCGAAGCCACCCGGGCCGTTGATCAGGGCTGCGATGAGCAGCCCGGTCCACCGCTTGCCCAGCAGGGAGAACACCCGCTGTATGCCGTCCGCCGGCTCCCGGCAGACACTCTGCTCGTCGGTGCCGGCCGCCTGTCGTGCCCCGATCTCAGTCATGGCCCCAGCCTACTGGAAAACATCTTGCAGGTGCAGAAAAGTAAGCCTCTGTGGTACTAATAGCAGCGCACCCAGTGAGAGCTACTCACTTCAGGTATTGGAGGCATCACCCCATGGCAACGCTGCTGCACATCGACTCGGCCCTGGCCCGCGAGAACTCCGTCTCCCGCGCCGTGACCGCCAGCTTCCGCGAGGCATGGGAGGCCGCCCACCCCGATGGCACGGTCATCCACCGCGACCTGGCCGCCGAGCCGGTTCCCCACATCGACGCGGACGCCTACGGTGCCGGATTCGTCCCGGCCGAGGAGCGCACCGCCGAGCAGCAGAGCGCCGCGGCCCTGCGCGACCAGCTGATCCGCGAGCTCGAAGAGGCCGATGCCATCCTCATCGGCGCGCCCCTCTACAACTACGCCATTCCCTCGACGCTGAAGGCATGGCTCGACCACGTCATCCTGCCGGGTCGCACCAGCGGCACCGAGAACCCCAGCGCCGCCGGCACCCCCGTCACGGTCGTCAGCAGCCGCGGCGGCTCCTACGCCGAGGGCACCCCGCAGGAGGGCAACGACTTCGCCGTGCCGTACCTGACCCACGCCCTCGGGACCGTGCTGGGTCTGAAGGCCGAGTTCATCGTGCCCGAGCTGACGCTGGCCCGCGTCGTCCCGGCCATGTCCGGTCTGATCGACGCCGCGGACGCCTCCGCCGCCTCCGCGCACGAGACCGCCGCCACCCGCGGCCGCGAGCTCGGCGGCGAGCTGGCCGGCGCGACCGTCTGAGCGGTCCACCCGAGAACGTATCTCCGGCCACCGGACGAACGGGGGCGTCGCACGCGTGCGACGCCCCCGTTCGCGCGACCGGTGGGCGCCGGCCGCACGACGCCGGGCCGCTGCGGGGTCCG
>NZ_JAAVJC010000190.1 GCF_012033785.1 Streptomyces bohaiensis | reverse complement strand
GCGTCCGGCCGGGCGGCCGGTACCGCGGAAACGGGCGCCGGCCCGGCGGGGACCGAGGTGGATCGACCGGTTCCCGCGGGTGCGGGCGCCGTCGGGCGCTGCACGGGCGGCGTGGAGCGCTGCACCGGTGGGGTCGCGGGGTCGGCCGGGCCCGATATCGGGCGGCCGAGGCCGGGGCGGCCGCCCCGGGGACCAGCGGGTGCGGCGGAGCCGGCGGACGGGCCGTCGGCCGGCTCGCGCTCGCTCATGCCGCGCGCTCCGCCTCGCGCTCGGCCGCCAGCACCACGTTCTCCAGCAGCAGCGCCCGCGTCATCGGGCCGACACCGCCGGGGTTCGGGGAGACCCACCCGGCGACCTCGGCCACGCCGGGGTGCACGTCGCCGACGATCCTGCCGTTCTCGTCGCGGCTCACGCCGACGTCGAGCACGGCCGCGCCCGGCTTGATGTCCTCGGGCTTGATCAGGTGGCCGACACCGGCGGCGGCGACGACGATGTCGGCGCGGCGCAGCTGGGCACCCAGGTCACGGGTACCGGTGTGGCACTGGGTCACGGTCGCGTTCTCGCTGCGGCGGGTCAGCAGCAGGGGCAGGGTCCGGCCCACGGTGGTGCCGCGGCCGACGACGACGACCTCGGCACCGGCGAGTTCGACCCCGTACTGACGCAGCAGCCGGATGATGCCGTTGGGGGTGCAGGGCAGCGGCGCGGGCTCGTTGAGCACCAGGCGGCCCAGGCTGACCGGGTGGAGCCCGTCGGCGTCCTTCGCCGGGTCCATGAGTTCCAGCACCCGGTTGGTGTCGATGCCGCGGGGCAGCGGCAGCTGGACGATGTAGCCGGTGCAGGCGGGGTCCGCGTTGAGCTCGCGGACGACGGCCTCGATCTCCTCCTGGGTGGCGGTGCCGGGCAACTCCCGCTGGATGGAGGCGATCCCGACGGCCGCGCAGTCGCGGTGCTTGCCCGCGACGTACTTCTGGCTGCCGGGGTCGTCGCCCACCAGCAGGGTGCCGAGTCCGGGGGTGATCCCCTGGAGGCGCAGGGCGGCGACACGTGCGGTCAGGTCGGACTTGATGGCGGCCGCGGTGGCCTTGCCGTCGAGAATCTGGGCACTCATGGGGGTCATCCTTGCGGATGGCGGCCCTCCGGCTCCAATCGGCTCCCCGGGAGCCGCCGCGCTGTGACGGGGGTGAACCAACGGGCCACCGCCCGGAACGCACCGTACGCAACCAGCAACGGAGCGCGGCGGCGGACCGCCCAGGTTGCAGCTTTGACACAGTGCGGGCCGCCTCCCGGAACGTCCAGGATGACGGTCATATGATCCCCGTGACCGTCCGGGGGGATGCCGCAGTGCGCGTCAGGCGACCCGTCGGAGGGACGTACCGCTCACTCGATGGCAGAAGGAACACCCACATGAGCTACCCGCCTCAGCCGGGCAACGAGCAGAACCCCTACGGCCAGGGCCAGAACCCGTACGGCCAGCAGGGGCAGCCCGGTTACCCGCAGCAGGGCCAGCCCGGCGGTTACCCCGGCTACCCCCAGCAGGGCCAGCCCGGCGGCTACCCCGGCTACCCCCAGCAGGGCGGCCACCACGGCGGCGTGGTCCCCAACGCCTACGCCGGCTGGTTCTCCCGCGTGGTCGCCTACATCCTCGACTACATCATCTTCTACAGCATCCCCGTGATCCTGATGGTCGCCGGTGGGCCGAGCGCCGTGGGCGAGGACCCTGGCGCGCTCTACTACCTCGGCGCGCTGCTCAGCATCGCCGCGCTGGTCCTCTGGGGTTACCTGACCGGCACCACCGGCCAGACGCCCGGCAAGAAGGCCGTCAGCATCGAGGTTCTCAAGGAGAGCACGGGCAAGCCGGTGGGTGCCGGCATAGGCATCGCCCGCGTCCTCCTGCACATCGTCAACGCCCTCCCCTGCTTCCTCGGCTTCCTGTGGCCGCTGTGGGACGCCAAGAAGCAGACCTTCGCGGACAAGATCGTCGGCACCGTCGTGGTGCGGAAGATCTGACGGCGGACCACCTCTCGCACCGCAGGCCGACGGGGCCGCACCGTGGACAACACGGCGCGGCCCCGCCGCCGTTGGCTCGTACGCCGACCCAACTGCGTGCGGCGCAACGCCCGTCGGGGACGCGGCGCACGCCAGGGTCGCGTGTCCGCTCGCCCGCTCCGAGTGGCGCCGTGAAGTCCACGGGCGTTCATCAACCCGCGTAGCAGATTGACATGCACCTGCTACATTGCTCGGTGATTCTCCCCAGGTAACCCCCACTTACCGCCAGGAGGCGCTCCGTGCTCCGTCCCCCCACCACCCGCCGCACCCGCTGGCTGGCGGCAGCCGTCATCGCCTGCGTGGCGGCGCTGCTGGTCCCGCTGCTCGGCTCCGCCGCCACGGCGGCCCCGCCCCGCATCCCCTCCGCCGCCACCGCCCAGTCCGAGCTGAACCAGCTGCGCGTGGCCCCCGAGGGGTCGATGGCCGGCTACTCCCGCAGCGAGTTCCCCCACTGGCGCTCCAGCGGCGGCTGCACCGCCCGGCAGACCGTCCTCCAGCGTGACGGCTCCAACGTGCAGGTCGGCTCCAACTGCCAGCCCACTTCCGGCAGCTGGTACAGCCAGTACGACAACACCACCACGTCGACGGTCTCCCAGGCGACGATCGACCATGTCGTCCCGCTCGCCGAGGCCTGGCGCTCCGGCGCCAACAGCTGGAGCCAGCAGCGTCGCGCCGACTTCGCCAACGACCTGTACTGGCCGCAGCTGATCGTCGCCAGCTCCTCGTCCAACAGCTCCAAGGGCGACCAGGATCCGGCCGACTGGATGCCGCGGACCGAGTACCGCTGCACCTACACGCGCATGTGGATCAGGGTGAAGCACGCCTACGACCTCACGGCCGACTCGGCCGAGAAGTCCGCGTTGCAGTCGGCGCTCACCACCTACTGCTGACCGGACTCCCGACCGCCGACCTCAGCACTCCACCGCACCACCGACGGCCCGTCCGCCCACCCGGCGGACGGGCCGTCGCCGTGCGCCGCGCAGCGGGAGGCGCGAGCACGCCCGGCGTGCGGTGCGCACTCCCCCCGCCGATCCGCCGACACCGGCGTGCGCCCCGGTGTCGACTGCCGCGAATGCCCCGTCCGCATGTGGTGAGATGCCCCTCATGAGCGAATCCACCGAACGCACCACCGTTTTCAAGGCCCCTCGCGGCGGACTCATGACCGACGAGGTGGGCGTGATCAGCGGCGATCTCGAACTGCTCACCGATGCCTCCCCGGACGGCACCCTGACGCTGAAGGTGCGGTACGACGGTGCCGACGAGTGGTACACGATCCAGGGCGGCCCGTTCACGCTGCACGACACCCGCGACCACGAGGTGCTGCACGAGGTTCTGATCAGCATGCTGCACCGCCCGCAGCCCTGAGCGACGCCCCTTCCGGCCGCCGGCGCGCCCCCCGTTCGAGGGCCCGTCGGCGGCCGACCGCGTCCCTCGTACCGGTGACTGCTGCGACCCACCGCCGAGCCCAACCCCCGACCCCGGCATGTCGCCGAGCGACCGCCCGCAGCACCGGGCCGCAGCAGCGACAACCGCGCGGCACCCGTCGGACGTCCGCCGGGACTTCGCGCGCTCGCGCGATATCACACCGGCAATTCACTGGCCGTAATCCGACGGCGTAGCAGATCTTCCCGGGGAGGTATTCCTCACGGGCTCGGATAAAGCCGAGGAAACATCAGGGAAACACGACCACCAGCCACCGCACACGGTCCGCAGGCGTAACGACACGGCCCGTGCAGCACCGCGGAGTCCCGCGAACACACAGGTGACAACGGCAATGACCGTAAGTCAGCTGTAGGCTGAAGCTGTCTCGGTCGCTCAGCGGCGGCGTTTCGGCCGGACCTTGCGCACACCGTACGGGCGCGTCTATAAAGTGCCCATTCCCGTGCGGGGCCGGGAAGCCGGAATATCGCACAGCATCCGCCTGGTGAAAGGCCTTCCGAACGTGCCGACGCCCACCCCGCCCGCGTTGAGTCAGGGACCGCCGCTGCGACCGGGTCCCGACGACCCGCGCGACGCCGTGGCCGCCCTCCTGCGGGCAGCCCGGACCGCTCCTACCAACGGTGTGGTCACCCTCGCCGCCGACGGGACCGCCACCCGGCTCGACTACCCGGAGCTGCTGGAGCGCGCGCTTCGCGTCCTCGGCGGCCTGCACCGCCGCGGCGTGGCCGCGGGTGACGACGTGATCCTGCAAGGCCTGTCGCTGGCGGACCACTTCACCGCCTTCTGGGCCTGCCTGCTCGGCGGCATCCGTCCCGCCGCCCTGGTGGAGACCCAGGACCCGGACACCACGGGCCCCGTCCCCGACCGGCTGGCGCACACCTGGCGGCTGCTGGACGAACCGCTGGTGGTCACGGACGCCGCCGGGGCCGCCGTCCTCGCCCGCCAGGACGGCCCGGTCGCCGCCGATGTCGCCGAACTGGCCGACGGACCGGCCGCCGCGGCGGACCACCGGCCCGAGCCCGACGACGTGGCGCTGCTGATGCTCTCCTCCGGCAGCACCGGAGCGCCCAAGGCGGCGCAGCTGACGCACCGCGCCCTCGCGCTGTTCGCCGCGTCGACGGCGGACGAGCTGGAGGTCGGTGCCGGCGACGTCACGCTGAACTGGCTCCCGGTGGACCACAGCGGGGCGTTCCTCATCTACCACCTGATGCCGGTGTTCCAGGGCAACACCAACGTCCACGCCCCGACCGAGCTGGTGCTGGCCGGCCCGCTGCGCTGGCTGGACCTGCTCGCCGAGTACCGGGTGCGGCACAGCTGGGCCCCGATGTTCGGCTACCGCCTGGTGAGCCGGGAACTGGCCGCGGCGCCGGAACGCACCTGGGACCTCTCGGCCGTGCACACCCTGCTGTGCGGCGGGGAGCAGATCAAGCCGGAGGCCGCGAGGGAGTTCCTCGAAGCGGTCGCCCCGTTCGGCGTGGGAGAAGAAACGTTCCGTCCGGCCTGGGGCATGGCGGAGACGACCACCGCCATCACCTGGGGACGGTTCGCCTCGCCGACCGGGGTGCGCCGCGTCGTCCGCGGCAGCCTGGACGGCGAACTGGTCTGGGCGGACCCGACCGCTCCGGACCACGAGACCGTGACCTTCGTCGGTGTCGGGCCGCCGGCCGCCGAGTCCGCGCTGCGCGTCGTCGACACCGCCGACCGGCTGCTGACCGAACGGCGCATCGGCCGCCTCCAGGTCGCGTCGGTGCGCATCACCACCGGCTACGCCAACAACCCCGCCGCGACCGAGGCGGCCCTGACGGCCGACGGCTGGCTGGACACCGGGGACCTCGCGTTCCTCGCCGACGGCGAACTGTTCATCACCGGCCGCTCCAAGGACGTACTGATCCTCAACGGCCACAACTACACCTGCCACGAGATCGAGGACGCCGCCACCGCGGCCGCGGGCATCGTTCCGGGGACGGTCGGGGCCTGCGGCATCCCGGACGCCGAGTCCGGCAGCGAGCGGCTGTTCATCGGGTTCGCCTCCGCCACCGGCGACCCCGACAGCGACGCGGCCACCGCGCGGGAGGTGCGGGCGGCGGTGTTCCGGCGGCTGCGCCTCTCCGACGTGCGGGTGGTGGCCGTGCCCGAGGCCGACTTCCCCCGGACCAAGAGCGGCAAGGTCCGCCGCGACCAGCTCGCGCGGATGATCGGCGGCGACGCCGAACCCGTCCACTCCGTCCCGACCGTCGAGGCGGCCACCGCCGCCACCGCAGCCGGCGCCACCGGCCCGCTGCCGGACGCCCCCGCAGCCCCCGCAACCCCCGCAGCCGCCACCGAGGCCCCCGGCGACGCCGACCGCGCCGCGGCCGAGGGCGCCGTGCTGAGCGCCGTACGCGCCGCGGTGGCCACGGCCACGGGCGAACAGGTCGCCGACGACGTCGCGTTCTTCGACCTCGGCCTCACCTCCGTCGCCCTCGCACGGGTGCGGGCCTCGCTCGAACGCGACCTCGGCACCACGGTCGCCGCCGCGGCGTTCTACGAGCACCCCACCGTCGCCGACCTCACCCGCCACCTCGCCGACCGCGTCGCGCGGGCGGCGACCGCGCCGTCTCCCGCCACCGCGCCACCGCACGGCCCCGGCGGGAACGCACCGACCGACGGCCGCATCGCGATCATCGGCATCTCGGCACGGTTCCCCGGCGCCCCCGACATCGACCGGTTCTGGGCGAACCTGCGGGAGGGCCGCGACAGCGTCAGCGACTTCGGTGGCACCGCCGACGCCGACCCGGCACTGCGCCCCGTCGCAGGCGTGCTGGACGACGTCGACGCCTTCGACGCGGGCTTCTTCGGCATCAGCCGCGCCGAGGCCCGACTCATCGACCCGGCACACCGCTTGTTCCTGGAGACCTGCTACCTGGCGCTGGAGCACGGCGGCTACGCCGGGACCGCGGCCGACCGCCGCATCGGGGTCTACGCCGGCTCGGGGATGCACCTCTACGGCCACCAGGACACGCAGGGCACCGGCGCCCGGCACGACGACGGCACCGCGGCGGTGCACGCCGCGACCGGCGGCCTGCCGGACTTCGTCGCCACCCGGGTGGCGCACCGGCTCAACCTCACCGGCCCCGCGATCGGGGTGCAGACGGCCTGCTCCACCTCGCTGGTCGCCGTCCACCTCGCCGTGCAGGCGCTGCTGGCCGGCGACGCCGACCTGGCGCTGGCCGGTGCCGCGGCCGTCCGGCTGCCGCAGGAGGCCGGCTACCGGTACGAGCCGGGTTCGATCCTCTCGGGCAGCGGCCGCTGCCGGCCGTTCGACGCCGACGCCGACGGAACCGTCGGCGGGAACGGCGTCGCCGCCGTCCTGCTGAAGCCGCTGGACCGCGCGCTGGCCGACGGCGACACCGTCCACGCCGTGATCGCGGGCACCGCCGTCAACAACGACGGTGGCGCGAAGGCCGGTTTCACCGCGCCTTCCGTCGGCGGCCACGCCGACGTCGTGAGCGCGGCGCTGCGCCGCGCGGGGGTGGCCGCGAACACCATCTCCTACGTGGAGGCGCACGGCACCGGTACCGCCGTGGGCGACCCGGTGGAGTTCCGGGCGCTGACCCGGGCGCTGGGCGACCGCCCGGCCGGCGCCGACCGCTGCGCGCTGGGGTCGGTGAAGGGCAACGTCGGACACCTGGACACCTGCGCCGGGATGGCGGGGCTGATCAAGACGGTGCTGATGCTGCGCCACCGCGAGCTGGTGCCCACCGTCAACCTCGCCCGTCCGCACCCGGACATGGACTGGTCGGGCGGACCGTTCCGGCCGGCCACCGAGCTGCGCCCCTGGGTGTCGCCGGACGGCGGACCGCTGCGGGCGGGCGTGAGCGCGCTCGGCGTCGGCGGGACCAACGCGCACGTGGTGCTTCAGGAGGCGCCGCCGACCGACGGCGAGCCGCGGGGCACGGCGGACACCCCCGTGGTGCTGCCGCTCTCGGCCTCCGACGCCGCCACCCTCGCGGAGCTGGTCACCCGTGTGGCCGACCACCTCGACGGCGCCTCGGCGCCCCCTGCGGCGGACGTGGTCCGGACGCTGGCCCTGGGCCGACGGCACCTGAGCCACCGGCGCGCCGTCACGGGCCGCACCACCGCCGAACTGGTGGCCGCGCTGCGGGAGTCGGACCGGATCGCCGAGCGCGCGACCGCCGGACCGCTCGCCTTCGCCTTCAGCGGCCAGGGCGACATCCGCCCCGGCTCCGCCGCGCGGCTGTACGCGGACTTCCCGCGTGCCCGGGCGGTGCTCGACCGGTGCGAGGCGCTGTTCCGCGCCTGCGCGCCCGAGGCCGGCGGGCTGCTGGAGCGGTTGTGCGCCCCGGTGGAGGCCGCCGACGCCGGCGAGCCCTGGCCCACGGCCACCGCGCAGGTGGCGCTGTTCTCGCTCCAGGTCGCCCAGGCGGCCGTCTGGCAGGGGATCGGCGTCCACCCGGCCGTGGTGCTCGGTCACAGCGTGGGCGAGTACGCCGCGCTGCACACGGCCGGCGCCCTCTCCCTGGAGGACGGGGTGCGGTTGACCGCCGAACGCGGGCGGTTGATGCAGGCCACCGCGCCCGGCGGCATGGTGGCGGTGGTCGCGGACGCCGCGCGCTCCGCCGAACTCGCCGCCCGGTGCGGCCTCGAGGTCGCCGCGGCCAACGCGCCCGGCCACCACGTGCTGGCCGGCGCCGCCGACACGGTGGCCGCCGCCGGGGCCGTCCTCGACGCCGAGGGGGTCACCTGGCGGGCGCTCGCCGTGGACCGTGCCTTCCACACCGCGCTGATGGACGAGGCGCTGGACGGACTGCGGGCGGCCGTCGACCGCGTCGAACTGCACCCGCTGCGCCTGCCGCTGGTCACCACCGCCGACGCGGTACGGCACCCGGTCGGGACCGTCCCGGACGGCGACTACCTGGTCGCGCAGGCCCGGCGGGCGGTGGAGTTCGCCGGTTCGCTGGCAACGGTGGCGGCCTCCGACACCACCGACTTCCTGGAGCTGGGCCCGGGTCGCGTCCTGTGCGGCATCGGCCGCCGGGCCCTGCCGGACAGTCGCTGGACCCCCACTCTCGCGACACCGGACGGCGACGCCGTGCGGCCCGCGGTCGCCACCCTCTACGAGCAGGGCGTCGACCCCGACTGGACCGAACTCACCCCCGAAGGACGCCGCGTGCCCCTCCCCGCACATCCGCTGCGCCGAACCCGGTTCGAGGACCCGGCGCAGCCCGCGAGCACCACGACCGAACGGGCCGACGCCGACGCCGACGCCGACGCACCGGCGGGTACCGCCGGGACGTCCGGCAGCACCGCCGCCGCGGTCGAGCCGGTCTCCGTCGCGGAGGTCGCCGCCACCGTGGCCGCGGAGCAGGCCGGCGCCGTGCTGAGCCGGGTCCGCGAGGTCGTCGGGAAGCGCCTGGGCGCGACCGCCGAGGAGGTCGACACCGAGCGCACCTTCCTGGAGCAGGGGGCGGACTCGCTGTCGATGATGGCCGCCGCCCGCGACCTGGCCACCGAGTTCGACGTACGGGTGCCGGTACGGGACCTGTTCGGCGACTCCGACACGCCGGAGAAGCTGGCGCGCGCGATAGCCGACCAGCTTCCGGCGCCCGCAGCTCCGGTCGCCCCCGAGCCGCCCGCGGCGCCGCGTCCGGCGGGAGCGCCCACCGCCGGCTCACCGGGC
>NZ_JAAVJC010000018.1:14379-43664 GCF_012033785.1 Streptomyces bohaiensis | reverse complement strand
CTGCCGCACCGTCCGTCAGCGGCGCGGTCGGCCCGGTACCGCCCGGGCGGCGCACACCGGCGGGCGCGGTGCTCGCGGCACCGTCCCCCGCTGTCGCCTCGGCCGCGGCGAGCGGCCCGTCGGGACCGAAGCCCTCCGGCAGGGGCCCGATCTGGTCGAACACCTCGACCGGTTCGCGGTCCGTCGCCGGACCGGGCAGCAGCAGCGTCGCCTGGGCGAGCGCACGCCGGACGCCGGTCGCCGAGCGGAAACGGTTCTCCGGGTCGGGGTGGAGCAGCGCCCCGAGGACGTCCCAGAGCACGTCCGGCACGCCGTCCGGCGCATCGGGTCGGCCGTCCTCGTACGCCTCGTACAGCGCCTGCGAGTCCGGCTTGGCACCGGTCAGCAGGTACAGGCCCACCAGGCCCACGGCGTACAGGTCGGCGGGGAAGTCCGGTTCCGCGCCGAGCATCTGCTCGGGCGCGAAGTAGCCCGGCGTCCCCATGACGAAGTTGGTCTCCGTCAGCCGGGGCTCACCCTTCCGCATGGAGATCCCGAAGTCCGACAGCCGCAGGCGGGGCCGCCCGGAACCGGTCGCGTCCAGCAGGATGTTGGCGGGCTTGATGTCCCGGTGGACGACGCCCTCGTCGTGGACCGCCTGGAGGCCGGAGAGCAGCTGGTCCAGCAGCGTCACCACGAACTCCGGCGGAAGCGGGCCGTAGTCGCCGATCAGATGCGACAGCGAACCACCGGAGACCAGGTCCATGGTGAACAGGACCTTGTCGTCGTCGGCGGCCCAGCTCGCCGGCGCCAGCACGTGCGGGTGGTCGATCCGGAGCGCCTGCTCCCGCACGAACCGCAGCAGGGTGTGCGCGTCGGAGTGCAGCAGCACCTTCGCCGCCACGTACCGGCGTCGCCGACGGTCCCAGGCACGCCAGACGGCGCCCACCCCGCCCCGCCCGATCGGGTCGATCAGCTCGTACCGTCCCGCGAAGACCTCGCCCATGGTGCTCTCCGCTCTCAGCCCTGGTGCTTCTCGTAGTGCTCCACCGCGTCGCGGGTCCGGGCGACCCCGTAGATCCGCAGGAACTCGGCGAGTTCGGGGTGGGTGTGGGCAAGGGCGGCGGAGGCGCTCTGGATCTCCGAGGCGTCGGCGACCGACCGCAGCAGCCCCTGGATCTCCCGGACGACGCGCTTGGTGGGGTTGGCCGGCACGCCGGTCTGGCCGGACCGCGTCGACGAGGAGTTGGGGCCCAGGACGTTGCCGCCCGCGCTCCGGCGGATCTCCTCCATGGCGGCGGTCGCCTCGGCCGCACTGACCTGCCCGCCGCGGACCTCCGTGGCGAGGTCCTGCAACGCCCGGACCCGCTGCACGACGGCCGGGTTGCCGATCTTCGCCCGCTGTCCGCTCATCAGCTGCGACAGCATCGGGGCGGAGAGCCCGAGGACGACCGCGAGACGCGCCTGGTTGAGGCCGAGATCGGTGATGAGACGGCGGAAGAGTGTGCCGAGCGGCTCGCCGTACCAGGTGGTCTGCTGCTCACGTGCGCGATCGGTGGCCTCGTGCTGCCCCGTCTCCATATCTCCTTCTCCCCTGTCGTCCCCTGGTCCCCCGGTGGGGCTTCACGTACGCGAAGTCCGCGTCATCCTACGGAGCCGAGCCGCGTCGGGCGATACCCGGTCGGAATCAGGTCGGAAGATTGGGTACCCTGGTCCTGCATGGGGCGTTAGCTCAGTTGGTAGAGCGCTGTCTTTGCATGGCAGATGTCAGGAGTTCGACTCTCCTACGCTCCACAGAGTGTCTGACTAGGCACTAAGAGGCCCGACCGGCGGTGACCGGTCGGGCCTCTTGCTTGCCAAAGTCCACAAGGAGTCCACAAGACCCCCCGAATGGCGCTCGCGGGGGGTAAGCCCGCGCGCGTAGGGTGATGGGCCACGAGGGGTGGCGACGTTCTCTCCGGCGTCCCCGGACCTACGCCCTCGCGCACCGCGGGTGACCTACGGGGAGGTAGGCCCCGCGGAACGGCCCCCCGCTGCATTCGTCAGCGGGGGGCCGTCTGTCTGCAAACGTAGACCGCCCCCGCGCCGATCCGGAGCGAGGGCGGGACGCCTTGACCGAAGCTTGGCGTCGCGGGGGACCTACGATCCCCGCCGCATCGGGTATGCCCATCGCACATGATCCAAAACTGACGCACTGCTGATGCAGACAAATGATCTTGGTGCGGCTGATGTGGGCGAGTGCCCCACGAGATCCCGCCCTGGCTGGTCGCGGCCCGCCTGGACACGGGCCGTCGCATCAGGGAAGCGCGCCTCCACCGGAACCTGTCGCAAGAGCAGCTCGCAGACCGCGTCGGGCTCGACAGGCAGACCATCAGTCGGACCGAGGTGGGGGCCACCAGCCCGCGGCTGGACGTCATCCTCCGCATCGCCCGAGCGCTCCAGGTCTCGCCACTGAGTCTCCTGCCAGCCGATCTCGACTAGCCGAGCACGCCCCTGCGCCGGGGTCGTGCCCCCGAGAGGCGGCCCGGTAGCGAGAGGCCCGTCCCCACCCTGGGGACGATCCGGTGCATGCCCGACCCCGCGACCGGCGCCACCTGCCCCCGATGCCACACCCGCCGCCTCTGGGGCGGGACGACGTGGGTGCCGCACACGGCGAGATGCGGCGAACGCCTGCGGGACGCTGGCGCTGTCCGGCAGCATGACGCCATGGACAGCGGCGACCTCGGCTACTGCCTCGGGCACGGCGGCGACGTCACCGACCTGGAGACCGGCGAGTACACGGCCGACCCCTGGTCACCGACCACCGCCACCGAGGCCATGGCCCGGGAGGGCTACACCGTGGTCGGGGACTGGCGGGACGCCCCGGCCGGTGCGGAGCACCAGTACGAGGCGGACGTCCGCCCCAGCTGACCACCCCTGGCCGTGCCGCCGATCCCCCTCCCGGCACGGCGAAGAACCCCCCGAGGCGCGATGCCTCGGGGGGTTCTCTACGTCAGGTCAGGTCCAGCCCTGGCGGCGGTGTGCTCGGTTCCGCGCCGGCCCGCCGCACGTCCTCCAGCAGGGTCCGGAGGTACGCCATCGTGAGGCGCTGCCGCTCCTCCTGCTCCTGGGCGCGCGCTTCGAGGTCGGCGATCCGCTGGGCCTGCCGGTCGCGGTCGGCCGCCAGGCGCTCGCGGTCCTCAGCCATCCACCGGGAGATCGCCTCGAACGAGGCCACCTGTCGCGCTTCCCTGGCCTCGTCCCGCGCCTTGCGCCAGTGCAGCAGCCCCACCACGCCGGCGCCCACCGTGCTGATCAGGGTGAGGAGGACGGCCCCCCACCCGGTCGACGTGCTATCCACTCAGCGCCCCTCCCCCCGGCGGGGGAGGCACGACCGAGAGCACCACCGGCCCCGGGCGCGGGGTCCACCCCGCCACGATCCACACCTTCGCCGCGGCGCCGGCCCACACTGCGGCCCCGGTCCAGGCCCGCGGGTACTCGCCGGTCGCCCAGGCCCAGCCGAAGGCGAGCGCCCACAGCAACGGGGGCAACATGGCGAACCCGAACCCGAGCGCGCGCCACCGCGGGCACGCGGCCCACGCGGACGCCGCGGCGACCACGCCGCCCGCCACCCACACCGCGCCCCACACCTGGAGCGGCGCCGCGTCCCGGAGGACGACGGCCGCCCGCATCGTGCCGACCCGCGGGTCGATGATCACGCCGATGCCGTACAGCGTCCACGTGATGCCGGTGACCAGCAGGTAGGCGCCGCGGCGACCGAGCCGCCGGCGGACGGCCGCCACGACGCCCCCGGTCACCCGGCCGCGTCCCAATCCCGCGCCGCCCGCAGGCTCCGGGGCGACGGGAGCGCGGACTCGGTCACCCCGGGCCCGTGCTGCCCGACGGGAGCCGAGACGATCGAGGTGAGGACCGACAGCACTGCGGACGACCCGACCAGCGCGAGGCCCGGGCCCCACGCCACGTCCAGCAGCCCGGTCGTCTCCAGGCCCAGTGTGGCGATTCCCGTCTGCGCCGCGGTGCGGACCGCTCTCTCGGAAGCCCCCTGCCAGAACGGCAAGTTCAGCATGGTCATGTCGGTCACCTCGGTATCTGGAGCGTGCGCCCCGGGTGGATGGTGTCGGAGGAGAGCTTGTTCGCGGCCTTGAGCTTCGCCACGGTGGTGCGGTGCTTGCTGGCGATGCCCCAGAGGGTGTCGCCGCGGCGCACGGTGTACGTGGTCACGGGGATCGTGAGCCGCTGACCTGGGTGGATGACGTCGCCGGAGAGCCGGTTCGCCGACCGCAGCTGAGCCACCGTCACCCCGTAGCGCTGCGCGATGCTCCACAGGGTCTCGCCCCTGGCGACGGTGTGCGCCCCGCCCCCGGTGGCCGGCGGGGTGGGCTTCGGCGGGGGCTTCGGCTTCTCGCCGCCGGCGGGCGCCGCGAGGAGGGCACCGACACGGGCGCGCAGGTCCCGCATCATCGCGGACGCGTTCTTCCCCGGGCCGCGCGGATCGATCTTCCCGCGCTGCCACTCGGCATGGGCCAGCACGCTGTACTGGTTCCACCCGTGCGCGCGGCAGATCGCCGCCGCCCACCGGGCGATCGCCTCCAGCTGCGCCGCGGGCCACGGATCCTTGCCGTCCCCGAGGTTGACCGCCTCCAGCCCGTAGAACCGGGAGTTCCCGTCCTGGGTGGCGACGCGCGGCGCGGGGAGGGTCTCGTCCTCGCGGATCACCGCCGCCAGGACGTCGGGGTCACCGTCCCCCGCGTGGTTGGCGCGGCCGTGACCGACCAGGTGCATGCGCCCCTGCTTGTCCGCGACCGCGTGGCACAGCGGCCCGGGAAGCCCGGCGTACCCGTCCCGGCAGATCCGGACCGACGCGTCGGTGCCGGACGTGACGGTGTGGTGGATCATCACCCCGTTCACCGGGCCCCACCCTGTGCCGCGCGTGCCGCGGTTGTGGGTGCGCCACGACCCGACCTCGATGACGTTGACGCCTTCCTCGGTCAGTGCCTTGAGCATCGCTTTCGCGGTCAGTGGTGTGGCCACGCGGCCACCTCCAGACATGACGAGGCCCCGGGGAGCACGCCCCGGGGCCGGTGGTGGATGGTGTGGGTCAGGGGTTGGTGATGCGCACGCCCGCCAGGGAGAGCCGGGTCGACGCGGTGGTTGTCGCCGCGGCAGGTAGGCCCGTCGCGAAAGTCCCGCTGGTCAGCAAGCGGATCCAGAATGAGTAGTAGCCGGTGGTGTTCCACCCGACACTGAGTCGCTGCTCGCGCGACACGCGGTGCGCAGTGCTGAAGGTGAAGATGGTGACGATCGAGTTCGTGGCGACCGAGGGGAGCTCGATCTCGCCCTCGAACTCCCACACCGGGTCGCCGCCGGGCGCGACCCGTTTCTGCATCCTCGGGGCGTTGGCGCCGTGCGGAGCGCCAACACCCGACCAGTTGCCCAACTCGGAGAGTGGCGTCCAGGGCATCACGATGCCGTTGAGCCGGTCTGCGGTGACGGCCATGCCGGGGCGCCATAGGGTCACGAGTGCCTCCTAGAGTGCGGTGATCATCGGACGGGCGAGACGCACTTGCGCCCCGGCCGGATGGGCGAGGCGGACACCGCCGACGCCGCGGGTGACGGTCACCGGCTGCGGCCCGGTGGCCTCGGGCGGGGCCATGGCGTACAGGCGGCCGTGGACGTCGGCAATCCCGCGCGGGAGGTCTACCGTCTCGACACCGCCGGCCACGGAGGTGCGGGTCCAGACCGTGATGCGGCTGGAGCCCTGCACGGCCCCGGTGTCGGCGAGGCGCTGCCACCCGGCGCCCCCGCCAGGCTCGGGCTGGGTCCCGTCCCGGTCCTCGTCCCACATGTAGAGGACGAGGAGCCGGGCGCCGGCGGGCAGCGCGATGGTGGTCATCGTCGCGGAGCCCGTGTTGCTGACGGCGAACTTGTAGTCGAGCAGGGTCGGGTACGCCATCGCGATGCTGACGGCGGCGTACCGGTCCGGAGCGCTGAACGTCGCCACCCGTGGCGGGACCGTGCCGGCGGCAACGAGCTGCACGCCGTCGGTCAAGGTGCTGTACTGCCCGGTGGACCGCCCGGCGAGGGTGGTCCCGGCCGGGAGGGTGTGCAGCCCCGGGCCGGATGCACCCCAGGTGCCCCACGCGCTGATCAGGTAGGTACCGTCCTGCGGGGCGACGAGCGCCGGGGCCGCGTGCGCGGTCGTCGGCGTCTCCACACGGGCGACGGAGGTGACGGGGGCGAACTCGGGGACTGCCGGTGGGCCGATGTGGCGGGCCGTCACCAGCTCGCCCCCGACGAGGAGATCGAGCGGCACGTCCGCGGGGTCGGACTCGGGCCCGCCGGTGACGACCCAGCGAGGGCCGGCCGTGGCGGCGACGAGCAGGGTCTCCTCCTCCCGCCCGACCGGTTCCGCAAGGATCGACCCGTCGGTGTCGACGTGGTGCGGCGCGTCCCTGTCCTCGCCCTCCTCCGGGGTGACGACCCCGACGAGGTACGGCCCGGCCGGGGAGCACGTAGCCGTCACCGAGTGGCTGTGCGGGGTGATCCGCTCGGTGAGGTGTTCCAGCAGCAGGTCCGCGTCCCCCGGGTGCTGCGGTGGGAGGCCGGTGACCACCGCCCGGGTGCCCGCAGCAGCAGACAGCCAGTCGTCCGTCCGCTGCGGCGCCATCACGAGATCGGTGGTCACCGCCGGGTAGCGGAGCCCCGGCCAGGAGCCGAGCGCGAGACGCCAGTGCGCCTGGCCCGGGAGGTCGTCGTCCGAGGCGAGGTTGATCTCCGTCGACCCGGGCCGGCGTCCCGCTGCGGCGATCGACGCCGCGTCCTCCGCTGTCTCCGAGCTGCCCTCGGGGCGGGAGACGGTGACCGCGTTCCGCAGCCGCGTGTCCTCCAGCACCGGCGCGAAGGGGTGGGCGATCTCCGAGGAGATCCGCCCGCCTTCGACCGCTCGCGCATCCAGCGGGAGCCGCACCGTCGGCGAGTAGAGGAGGTGGCGAGCGCGGTACTCCAGCCCCGGCACGGTCCGCCGCTCGCTGAGCACGCCGCCGTCCGCGGCAGCGCAGTCCTGCACGAGATCCAGGACAGTCGCCACCCGCTGCGGACCCATCCGGGGCGAGAGTACGGGGACGCCGGCAGCGGTGATCGCAGCCCCGGTCTCCCGCGCGATCCGCCGGATGCGGGTCAGCGCCCGCTCGCCCGAGTACCCGTCATCGGCCCCGACGTAGGCAGTCGATGCGGCATCCGGGAGGAGCGCGAGGTGTCCGATCTGCATCCCGGCCAGCTCGGGCCCGGGCGTCGCGGTGATGCGGGTGACCGCGCCAGCCGTGGCCGTCCCGGTCCAGCTCGGCATGAACCCCCCGCCCCCGACGCTGACCCAGTGCAGGTAGATGGTGGTGGACGCCCCGGTCTGCACCGCCCGGAGGATCATCCGCCCCCAGCCCCCGGGCCCGTCCAGCAGCCCGGGAGCGGCCGTGTTGGTGAGGATCTCGGAAGGGGCGCCCTCGTCCGGGGCCCGCCAGCCACGGAGCTGGATGGAGGTGGGCAGCAGGTACACCGCGAGGCGCGACCAGGTGCCGGTCGTGTGCGCGACCACGACCTCCTGCAAGGCGGTCGTGTCGGGCATCGTCGACCCGAGGTTGTAGAGGAACTCGATCCGCCACTGCCCCGGGGTCAGCCGCCGGGGGGTGGCAGCCCACGAGGCGCCCGCGTCCAGGGTCACCACACTGGCGGCACCCGGCGGCGGGGTGCCCTGCGAGGGGCGGACCGGCCCGCGCCACACCATCGGCCTGACCCCATCCACCGCGCTGGCGCCCTGCGTGGCCTGCGGCCCGTCCTCCAGCGGCCAGTACCCGGCAGGCTGGTCAGCAGGGATGCGTCTGCGGAGCGTCGACTGGAGCGGGGGCTGGCCGGTGCCGAGGCGCCGCAACACCCCAGCGATGGTCAGCGTGACGGTGGACTCCCCCTCGTAGCCGGAGGCCTCGTCAGCCAGGTCCCCGTGAGGCCACTCCGGGGCGATCTCAGCGATCTCCCCAGCGAGGCGCCGCTGCCAGTCGACGATCATCGCGCCGTTCCCCGCGAGCCAGGTGCGGCCGGCCGAGTCGACCCAACTCGTCGGGTAGCCCAGCGGGCGTGCCGTGAAGTCGGCGTCCGCCACCAGCTCGCCGTCGATGCCCGCCCGCACCTGGGCCCGGTACCAGCGGCCTGCCCCGCGCGCGAAGCCCAGCTGAGCAATGTCCCCGATGTCGAGCGGCGTCCCGACGGCGGGGTGGATCTGCGTGCTGCCCGGCAGGGTCACCGGCGTCCCGAGGCGCCGCCACGGGCCGGAGATTGAGCGGGCGGTGTAGAAGCTGATGGTGTGCCCACCGGCCCCGTCGGCGACATCCAGCGTCACCCGGAGCGCGCACCGCTCCCCGGAGCCGTAGGGGATGGCATCCGTGCTTGCCACCTCGGTGAAGGTGGCGGCCGTGCCGTCACGGCTCCAGCCGAGGCGCAGGCAGCCGATTTCGTCGACCAAGAGGCGCCACGACCTGCCGGTCGCTGTCAGGTAGTACCGGCCGATCAGCTCTTGGCTGGTCGCGTCATGCGCCAGGTACGTCTCCGGCGCGGGCGTCGCCCACTGCGCGGGCACCCTATCCAGTGCCACCTCCACACGGACATCGAGGTCTCCGGTGACCCGCAGCGCGGACACGTCGTCCACCCGGGCGCGCGCGCCGACCCGGTCCGGCACGAGGAGATGCCGCTCCCCGGCCCGGACCCACAGCCGCGCCGGGGTCCCGAGGCGGACGTGCGGGTAGTACGGGGATCCGGGGTGGTCCGGGGTCAGCGCCCCGTCGCGGTTGTCCAGGGTGATGGTCGCCGACGCGGGGGTCGGGTCGGTGTCGCCCTCCGGCCGCCCGACAGCGACGGACACCTCCTGGGCGCCGACGCGGGGCGTGACGTCGGTCCACGTCCAGGTGGACGGCTCGCTGTCGGGCGATGCCCCCAGCGCCAGCTCCAGCCGGATGTCGGGCACGTGCTACCTCCTACGTCAGGCGGGACAGGTCCCCGCCTAGCTCGGTACGAACGGAGTGCCGCAGGATCTCCACCAGCGCGCGGGACGCCCGAGTGCCGTCCGCGCGGATCACCAGCGGCGCCGGCGCCGCGGCCTGCCCGGTGGCGACCGTCGCGCGCACCACCGGCACGTCGGGGACCTGCACCATGGCGTCGATGCGCTTCGTCAGGTCCCGCTGGCCGCCCTCGATCCCGACTTCAACTCCGGCGGGAATCCACTGGCCGACCTCGGCCGCGAACAGCTTCGACGGACTCCCGATCCCCAGGAAGGACTTCGCGGCGTTCAGGGCGCCCCTCGCCGCGTTCCGCGCCGCGTCGGCCACGAAGCTCGCCGCGCTGGTGATGCCGCGGGCCATGCCCGAGATGATGTCGCGGCCGATCTGGGTGAAGCGCCACAGCGTCGCACGGACGCTCCGCACCGCCCCGCTGATGGCGTCGGTGATCGCCGTGCGCACCCTCGTCCATGCGGACGAGACGCTGGACCGGATCGACGACCAGGTGCGGGACAGCAGCCCCGACAGGCTCGATGCGGCCCGGGACACGGCCCCGGTGATGCTCGTCCACGCGCCCGAGATCAGCGAGGACACCCACCGCCAGGCCGCCCCGGCCGCCCCGGTCACGCTGGACCAGAGCTGGCCCAGGGTCCGCGTCAGCCACCGCCACCCGGCGGACACCGTGCCGGTGATCCACCGCCAGCCCGCGGACACCGCATCCGACACCGCCCGCCAGGCCGCGACCGCAGCCGCCGACACCCACGACCACAGCTGACCCAGCGCCGCAACCAGCCACGTCCAGGCCGCAGATGTCGCGTCGACGATCCAGCCCCAGGCAGCGGAGATCGCCGCCGCGATCTCGTCCCAGTAGACGATCGCCACCACGATGACGGCGATAATCGCCAGGATCGCGAGGATCACCAACCCGATGGGGTTCGCCCAGAGCGCGGCATTCATGATCCACTGCACCGCTGCCCACGCCAGGGTGGCCACCCGGACCACCGTCAGCGCCGCCGTCCAGGCCTTCGTCGCGAAGTTCACCAAGGTCACCGCCGCCGCGGCGGCGCCCAGCGCCAACCCCAGCCCGACGAACGCCGACGAGTTCTCGCCGACGATCGACCCCACCGTGGACAGCACCGGCAGCAGGGCCGTCCCGAGCGTCAGAGCCAGCTCGCGCCACGTCGCCTGGAGCTGCCGCCCCGGATCCTCCTCCAGTGTCGCGTTCAGGTCCGCGCTGGCCCCTGCCATGTCCTCCAGGACGGCCGTGGTCGGGTCCAGCGCGTACAAAGCTGACCCCATGTCCTCCGCTTTGGTTCCGAAGAACTCGATCGCCATGGCGTTGCGCTCGATCGGGTCCTCGATGTCCCGCAGCGCATCCAGGGTGATGCCGAGGACCTCGGTGGCGGACGAGCCGCCCTCCCCGAGCTTCGCGAACATGTCCTCGCTGGAGATCCCGAGGTCCTCCCAGGCTTCGGCCATGTCTTCGCTGCCCGCGACGGCCTCGATGCTGAATTCCTTCAGCGTGTCGGCGACGACATCCACGTCGCGCGCACCCGCCTGGACGCCCTGCGACATCAGCGCCATGGCCTGCTCGCCGGTCAACCCGAGATTCCTGAACTGAGTCGAGTACTCACCGATGGTCGGCAGCACGTCGTCCCGGAGCCCTGCCGGGATCTGCTGCATCGTCGCGGCGATGAGGTCGAAGCCCTGCTCCGCGTCTGAGACGAGGCCGGTCTTGATGAGCTGCCCCACCGCGTGGGTCGACTCCGTCACGTCCAGCTCGAAGGCGTCGGCAAGGCCCATGGCCGACTTGGTCATGCTGCTCAGCTCGGCGTCGGTGAAGTCCCCGAGGTCGCCGATTGAGGTGATGACGGCGCCGACGGCCTGCGTCGCATCGCCCATCGACTCGCCCCACCCAGAGGTGAAGAGGTCGCCGGCCGTGTCGCCGACCCGGGCGGCCTCTGCCTCGGTCATCCCGAGCTGGGCCGTGATCTGGCTGGTGGCACCGGAGATGTCCATGGCGGCCTGCATGCCGAGGGCGAGCCCGCCGGCCGCGACCGCCCCGGCCGCCATCCCGACGCCGCCCATGTCCCACGCGGGCTCAGGCGGGGAGCTGGACGACTCCCGCTCGAACTCCTTGTTGAACTCGCGGGACGCCTCGCTCGCAGCAGCCCGGGCGGCAGACGATGCCGCCCGGGACAGCTCCGACTCGATGCTGCTCGCGAAGCCCGAGAAGGAGGGGACGATCGCGACCCACGCTGTGCCTACCTGCGGTCCGGACGCCACCGCCCCACCCCTCTCCTACACGCTGGCGGCGGGCCGGGGCCGCTGCCGCTCCAGCAGCCGCCGACCCCGGGTCTCCAGCTCTGCCTTCGCCTCGCCCCGGAGGGCCTCGGTCTTGTTCGGCCGCTTGATCGGCTTCGGCGCCGAACTCGCCTGGCTGGCCTTCTTCGACCGCTGCCAGTTCGCCACCGACAGCGCATCGACCGACCCGGCGAGCAGCTCGATGTCGATCGGCCAGGCCCCGCCCTCAGCGCACCGTGCCCACGCGTAGGCGCTCGCCGACGTCGGCGGCTGAGCGGCGAGGATGCGGCGCAGGCGACCCCACGTCAGACGCGGGGTGCCCACGTCCGTGATGTCCACGCCGATCCGCAGGAGGTCGTACTCGATCTCCCCGTAGTACCTCTCCAGGAGCTCTACGAGGCCGAGGATTCCCCCAGGTCAGCGCCCTGCGCCTCCTTGTACTCCTGGAGGAGGAGGTTGATGTCGTCGGTCCGCCCGCCGGCCGCGACGAAGCGGTCGAAGGCGTCGCTGCCCATCAGAGCGCGGATGAAGGGCTCGTCGCCCTCAGACCGGGAGGAGAGCGCCTTGCGCTTCACCTCGTCCGGCCAGAAACCGGGCATCGGGATGCTGAAGGGCTTCCCGCCGGCGGTGATGGTGAGCTTGTCGCCGCCCTTGCGGTCGGCAGCACGCTGCCGCAGCTCGTCCAGGCTGTACGTCGTCTTCTTGCTCATGCGCGGTCTCTCCTGGTGCGCGCGGTCTGGACATGGGAAGGGGCGCCCCGGACCGCGCATGGCGGGGCGCCCCTGTCTGTGGGTGGGTCAGGCCACGGTCGGCCGGTCGGCCGTCGGGCGGCGCGTCGCAGACGCCTTCGCCAGCACCATGGCCTCGGGGCCCTCGCCGCCGGTGGGCTGCACCATCCCGGCCGCGTTCGTGACCTCGATCAGCGTCACGGGCCCCGTGTAGTCGCCGACGGTCATGACGTGCGGGCGGGCGAGGAGCGTCAGCTCGTACATGGTCAGCTCCCCAGCGGTGAAGCTGGTGTCCCCCATCTCGTCGACGACGAGGCGGGGGACGAAGATGCGCTTCCAGGTGTCGCCGTCGCTCAGGTCGAGGACGCCGGAGCGGACGTCCTCACCGCGCTGCGGCGTGACCACCGTGGTGGTGAGACCGGCGGCGGTCGTCATCGGCGACGACGGGTACCTGAGCTGCTGCACCACCCAGTTGTCCTCCAGGGCCTGGACCTGGAAGGTGTGGTCGTCCTCCGTCACTGCGGTGCGGACGAGGGTGTGGCCCTGCCAAGCGCGGAAGCGTTCCACCGTGCGGCTCCGGCCCTGCGTAGGGCCGTCCTCGCTGAGCCACCCCAGTTCGTACCAACCCTCCCCGGGCGGGGAGAAGGTGTTCTCCTCGTACATCGGTCCCGGTAGCGGGGGCACGGGCTGGCCCGGGAGGGTCACCCACAGCCCCGAGTCGGCGCCGTACCAGGCGCGGGCGTTCGCGGTCTCCTTCGCCATGTGGCGTCCTCTCTCTACGTCGGGACGGCGGCGCCGCGGACCGACAGGGTGATGGTCATGAGCGCGCGCGGTACGTCCGCGGGCGCGTCGGGGATGAGCGTCGGGCCGGTGGACACGTCGACCTGCCGCACCTCGCTGCGGTGCCGGCCGATAGCGGCGAGGTGGGCGCGGGCTTCCTCGGCGAGCTCGGTGGCGCGGGCGTCGCTGCCGGCCCACACCTGCACGTCCAGCCGCGCGTCGTCCACCAGCGCGTTGCGCTGGCTCCCGCCGATCCGCCGCAGCAGCACCATCTCCGGCAGCCGTGGGCGCGGCACCGCCGTGCCCACGTGCACCCCGGGGAGGAGCGGACGGAGGTAGTCGACGGCCAGCCGCGCGGCGTCCGGGAACCGGTGGGCCGGCCCCGTCACCGCGCGGCGTCCAATGCGCGGCGGATGAACGCGTACTTCGCTTCGGCGGCCAACACCCCCGGGTGCAGGGCGATGACGTTCGCCCGGGCGCGGTCCTTGCCCTTGGTCGACTCGGTGGTGACCTGGATCGTCCCGGTGTGCATCGTCGGGGCGGTGGCCCGCGCGGCTGCGGCGACCTGCCGGGCCCGCCGCTCCAGGTCCGCCTTCACGCGGTCGGAGCGGGCGATCTGCCGGATGCCGCCCCGCGGCACCTCGATACGGATCTTCGCCACGTCGTCAGCCCTCCATCCTGGTCAGGGTCATCACGGTGTGATCTATCGCCCCGGTCGGCGACCGGTGCCGGCCGATCTCGCCGGAGATCACCCAGGTCTCGCCGTCCCACTCGATGCGGTCCGTGGCCAGCACGTCCGCGTCCAGCGGCCCGTAGGCCCGCCGGGAGCGATCCAGCCCGTCCCGCGGCAGGGTCTCCGCGGTGTCGACGTCGACGCCGGGCATCGGCTGTACCCGCCACTCCCCGGGGAGTTCGGCGCGGACGGCGTTCGGCCAGTCCCGCGTCGGGTTGCCGTAGGCGTCAGCCACGACATCGGCTCTCACGCGGGTGAGGCGGTCGCGGTGCCACCACGCCGCCCCGATCGCGCTCACGCCGAATCCCCGAGGTTCAGCCGGTGGTGCTCCACCGCCGCGGTCCACTGGCTCGTGGCGCCGGTGACGACGCTGGAGTTGTACGACAGCGACTCGCTGCCGGTGGTGATCTGCTGGATCGCCGGGTCCGCCCGGTACAGCACCCGCGCGAGGTCAACGACCGCTTCGGCGACGTCGTCCGGCGCGGTCTCGTGGCCGTGGGTGTAGGTGACGGTGATCCGGGACCACTCCGGCCAGCACCCGCCGGGCCGCTGGAGCAGGCCCGCCGCGTACCGCACACGCCAGCCCGTGGCCGGGTCGCCGTCGACGAGGACCTGGCCGACGGCGACGACCGGCGCGGCCGGGAGTTGGAGCACGTCGCCCCCGGACCCGTCCAGGTCGATCGTGGACGTGGCCCGGGTGACGGGGTGCCGCACCTGGCCGCGGAACCGCCGGGTCGCCGCGGCCAGCGCGGCGAGGAGGCGGGGGTCGTCCGCTCCTATGCCGAGCAGCGGCGCCAGGTCGGCCGGAGCGGCCAGGTACGGCTCCATCGCTACTCCTTCGGCGCGGTGGGGGGCTTCCGGGTCCGCTTCGCCGGGGCCGGATCGGCCTCAGCAGCGGTCACCGGCGGCGCCTGCCGGCGGCGCGGTAGGCCCCGGCGGGCCCGGTACCGCGCCTCGTCCTCCGGCCGCACCCGAACGCCGTCGATCGTGATCATCTTGTGGACGGGGCCCTCGGTCATCAGCCCTCACCACCCGTCTCGGGGCGGACCACGATCAGGCGGTTCGGCTTCCAGATGACCTGGGCCGCCCGCAGCTCAGCGCGGACGTACACGAGGTTCCGCTGCGCGTAGTCCTTGTGCTGGTTGAACGCCAGGACCGACAGCCCCTCGCGGTCCAGCAGCGCGACCTGGCGCCAGTCCCCGAGGATCACTGTGCCCGGCGCGAGCCGCTGCGACAGCGCGCGGGTGCGACCCCACGAGGTGGCCGGGCCCTGGCCGAAGGGGCCCTGACCGAAGAACCGGTCGTTCGCGTCCTGGAGGAGGTCCCAGGACTCGTCATCCTCGGGGCTCATCAGGACCGCGGTGACCTGGCCGCCCGGGAGCGTGGTGATGCGCGTGATGGCCTGTCGGATCGCCCGGACCTGCGCCATCGCGTCCGGGCCCGGGGTGTAGGTCAGCTCCTGGACGCCGGTCGTGTTCAGGATGCCCCGCGGCTCCCCGTTGCTCCCGGACCCGTTGAGGAGCTTGTCCTCGATGACCCAGTCGAGGGAGTACTCCAGCTCGTTGTTCATGTAGGACGCGAGGGCCGGCGCGTCAGACAGCAGCGCGTTCGTCACGTCGTAGCCGTCGGCGTACGTGTACACCTTCGCGTCGGCGAGCTCGGTCGCGATGCGGGACGTCGGCTTCAGGACGGCGTCGCCCGGGAGGATCTCGTCCGGGACGACCGCCGCGTTACGCTCCACGCCGGTGACCTGGAGGTACTCGAAGTTCCCCGCGGTCTGGCCGCGCGAGATGAGGTCCAGGATGGTCAGCTCGTCGCGGTCGACCTGGTCCACCAGGGGCATGCGGATCGGCGCGACGTGCCCGAGGTCGACGGTGAGGGGCGCCGCCTTTCGGCCGGCCATCCACTCGTCCAGCGTTCCGACGCCGACACGGCCGATGTCGACCGGGGACCCGCGGCCCACGCCGGATGGGTTGGCCTTGCGGAATGCCTCGTACAGGGGGCTCTTGACGAATCGGCCGCCGAAGGTGGCGGGCACGTCGTCCCGGTCCTTCACCTGCGCGCCGGCGCGAGGCGTCTTCGCCCCGCCGGAACCGGCGACGGCCGCGGCGGCGGCCTGCGCCGCGTCGGCCGCCTTCACCTTCTCGGCGACCTTGTCGTGCTCGGTCTTGATGGCGGTGATCCGCTCGATCTCCTCGGGCGTGAAGTCACGCCCCTCGGACTTCGCCTTCTCGGCAAGGTCGCCGGCCTCGGTGGCCAGCGCCTGGAGCCGCTCTCGCAGCGTCATCGGGTACCTCCGGTGGTCATCAGGTTGGTGGTGGCCCATGCGGCGACCTGGGCGGGCAGCGGGCCGGCGGCCTTCGCGGCGGCCCCGGTGGGGGCGGCGGCGGGCGCGGTCCGGGGCTGCTGGCCGGTACCGGAGCGGGCGGTCTTCTGGGGTTCGGCCGCGGCGAGCACATCGCCGATGGCGGTGTGCGCGGACGAGAGGGTGTCGTAGTTCGCCTGGGACAGCACCCGCCCGGCCTTGGCCCGGTGGGCGAAGTCAGCGGCCTTCGCGGCGAGCAGGGACGTCTCCTGGTTGGCGCCGACGAGGCACGGCCCGACCTCGTACAGGGCGCCCATGCGGCGGATCTCGTAGTACTCGCCCCAGGGGTGCTTCTCCAGGTCGTCGGTCTCGATCCACCCGGCTTCGGCGACGTCGTAGGCGAAGGAGAACTGGGTGATGCGCCTGCCTTTGAGCAGCCCGTGGACCTGCTTGGCGACGGGGTTGCTGTCCATGTCCTGGACCTGCGCCAGCACTTCCAGCCCGGCGTCGGTCTCCTTCGCCTCGATCACCGACCCGATGTGGGCCATGGGGTCGCCCCACTTGTGCGCCCACACCACCGGGATCGGGTCCTCGGACGCCTTCCACGCGGCGAGAACGTCGGCGAACGCCCCGGGGCGGATCACATCGCCCATGCTGTCCTCGTTGCCGAAGACGCTGACGAGGGCCCGGAACTGGCCGTCCTTCAACCCGTCGGCCTCACCCGCGGCCTTCACGCGGGCCTTGCATTCCTTGGTTCGCACCGGTCCTACTCCTCCCGCGAGAAGGTCATGTCGCACTTGCAGCGGGCCGTCTCGTCGGCCGGGCCGCGGATGTCGGCGGGCCAGCGCAGCCCGTTGGCGAAGGTGTCGTCCAGCGGCACCCGGGAGCCCGACAGGGCACGGTGGGACGGACGGGGGTTCAGGCCCTTCGTGACCCACTTCTTGTAGGTGAGGCCGGAGACGCGGGCCGCGTCCTGCTGCCCGAAGCTCTTCGCCTCGGTGGCCGCGGTGATGGCCCGGGTCGCCGCAGCGGACACCCACGCGGCCATGCCGGTGGCCAGGTTCTCCCGCCAGTCGCCCTCGGCTCGCACCGCCTCGGTGCACGCCTCGTATCCGGCCTGCTCGTACTGCTCAGCGTGCGTCTCGGCTGCCGCGGCGAGCCACGCCTCCATCGCGGCCGGGTCCCAGCCGTCCGCCTCGGGGTTCCACAGCCCGAGGACCGACCAGGCGCCGACTTGCGCAAGCCGCAGCCCGTGCGCGGCGAGGATCGCCGCGAGCTGGGCCTGCCGCTCTGGTGACTGCGCCGCCCAGAGGGCGTAGAAGTCGGGCGGCCCGCTGTCCTTCGCAGCGTCGGCCGCGGTGAGGAGCCGGTCCGCCTGGCCCTGCGCCCACAGGGCCAGGCGGGTCTCCAGCGCCTCGGTCTCGCTGTCCGCGTCACCGAGGTCGTCAGGCCGCGACGCCGACTTCACCAGCGGGCGGCCGGTCTTCGGCGGCGGCGCCGTGTCACGGGGCGACGCCAGGCCGCCCACGAGTACGTTCAGCGGGGTCACCAGCTCGTCCGTGCCATCCACCGCCGGCAGGTTCTGCCGAGCGCGAGCCTCCGACCGGAGCATGTACGGGGCGCCGACCGCGGTCTGGAGAAGCGACGCCTGCTCCAGGAAGCTGCCGCGCAGCTTCGCCTCTACGTGCGCCTCCACGTAGAGGCTGGAGCCCGGGGCGAGCATCGGCACGAGCAGCGCGTTCAGCACGCCTTCGAGCTGCGTGATGTAGGGCCCCAGCGCGTGGGTGTAGAGCATCTGCCGGAACGCGTCCACGTTGCTGTAGTTGCCTTGGCGGGCGCCGACCAGCTCCGGGGCGATGTGGTACGCGGACGCCACCTCGGCGTCGGAGAGCTGGCGGCCCTCCACATCGCGGGCCTCGGTCGGGCTGAAGCTGTCGATCTTGACCAGCTTCATCCCTTCTTCGAGGATCGGCGTCCCGCCGGCCTGCCCCCCGCGGCCCATGAACGCGCTGAAGGCGGTGGCGAAGCGGGCCTTCGCGGCGGCCGACCACGCCCCGGCGTCCACGGGCCGCTCGATCACCGTCGGCACGCGGGCCCCGGACTGCCAGACCTGCCGCCGCCACGCGACCGCCTCGGCCTGCTCGGCCAGCACGTGCCGGAGCGTGTCCATCGGGCTGGTGCCGTCCGCGCCGACCGCCGCGTACCCCGAGTCCCACAGGAACGGGGCCGGGAGGTCGACGACGTCCGCCGGGCCGGTGGACCGCACCAGGTACAGGGCAACCGGCCGGTCGTCGTCGTCGGCGAGGACGTGCATCCGCCGGGCCGGCTTCCGCCGCAGCTCCCAGCCGCTGCCAGTGTCCGCGCTCGGGAGCACGGCCGCGCACCACCGGTCGTGGATCAACCAGTCGACGATGAGCGAGTGCCACAGCCGGGCCGGGCCCAGCCCCGGTCCCGGGGCTGCGAGGAGCTGCGCGAGCGGATGGTCCGTCACCCGTCGCCGGTCGGTGTCGCTGACCCGCTCGTAGACGTGCCACGGGATCGTGCTGATCGCGCGGGCGATGTAGTCGACGACCTTGCGGACCGACGGCTGGGTGCGCCACACGTCCATCGCTGCCGCGGTGTCCGTGTACTGCGCCAGCGGCACCCCAGGGTCGACGACCCGCAGCCCGTGCTGAGCCACGTAGGCCCCGAGGGACGCAAGGTCGTCGGCCTGCTGCCCCTTCACGGGAACGAGAACCCCGTCCTGGTCGATGACCTGCCCGCCGCTCGCGGGGGCCTTGCTGCGTCGCCACCAGGGCATGCCGCCCCCTTCCTCAGATCGCTTCGAAGTCGCCGTCCTCGTAGACCGACTTCCGGACGGGCGGACGGGCGAGGACCTCGGACATCGCGGTGGCGAGCGACGAGACGCCGTCGATCTTCTCCCCGGCCCTCGCCTTGTCCGGCTTGACGTTCCCCGCGGGGTCCATGGCCACCGCCAAGTTGTCGACGCACCAGCGCGCCACCGGGTTACCGCCGTGCCGCAGCCGCGGCACCTCCGGCGTCCCCGCGAGAACGAGGCGCTGGAGTGCCTTCATCGCTGGCGACATGGTGATGAAGCCCTGCCGGACCTTGACCAGCGGCGCTCTCTCGGACGCCAAGTCGTTGGTGAGCTGCGAAGCGTTCCACGGGTCGTACCCGAGGGACCGCACGTCGAAGGCGTCCAGGTCGCGGCGGATTTGCTCGCGAATCCAGTCGTAGTCGACGACGTTGCCCGGGGTTGCGGTGAGCCAGCCCTCGCGTACCCACCTGCTCGCGGCGCCGGCGGTGCGCTTGTCGAGGTCCCGGAGCGCCGCCTCGGGTACCCAGAACCGCCAGATCGCGGCCAGCCCCTCGCCGTCGTCCTCGGGGAACAGCCAGGACAGGGCACACAGGTCGGACGTCGACGCGAGGTCCAGCCCACCGTAAGCCTCCCGGCCCCGGAGCAGCTGCTCGTCCACGATCCCCGCGTTCGCGTCCCAGTCCTCCAGGCGGATGTACCTGGTGGACTGCTTCGTGCGGATGCCGAGGTGCAGCCGCAGGTACTTCGCGAGGTCCGCGGGGGACTGCCGGGCCTCAGCCGCGGCACCCCGCAGGTACGCGGCGCTCGGGCTGACCCCGTACCCGGGGTTCGCCTTCCGCAGCGTCTCCTCCGCGAACGGGTCGTCCTCGGTGTCCGCGCCCCACACCACCCCGTAGGAGTCGGGGTCGGTGAGCGCGCCGCGGGCCAGCTGCTCGATGTACTGCCGCCGCCGGTCGTAGATGCTCTCCTGCCGGCCGTCATCCGCCGTCGTGATGATCACGACCAGCGGCTGACGCCGGGACCCAGTGCCGGTCTCGATCGTCTCCACCAGGTCCGGCCCGCGGTGGACGTGCAGCTCGTCGATGATGCCGCCGTGCACGTTCGCGCCGTGCATCGCCTCAGCGACCGAGGACACCACCGTGAAGTACGAGCCGCTCGCGGGGTGCGTGATCCGCTTGGTGAACGCCTTGACGTTCCCCTTCAGCGCGGGCGCCCGTTCGGCGATCTGCCGGATCGGGTCGAAGGTGAACCGCGCCTGCTTCTCCGACGTGGCCGCGGCGTAGACCTGCGCACCCGGCTCCCCATCAGCAGCAAGCAGGTACACCGCGATGCCACCGGCCAAGGTGGTCTTCCCGTTCCGCCTGGGGACGTCGACATAGAGGCGCCGCACGACCCGGACGTAGCCGCCGGCCTCCGCGTCGTGCCGCACCCACCCGAAGACCGGCGCCAGGACATAGGCGACCTGCCACGGGTCGGGGTCCAGTGGCTTCCCCGCCCACTTGCCCTGCGTGTGCCGCAGCAGGTGGAAGCTCTTCAGCACCCGGTCCACCCGGCCCGGGTCGAACACCGCGCCCGGCGCCTCACCCGGCGAGGGAGTGATGACCTTCGGCGGGCAGTCCGGCAGCGGGATACCCCGCTCGGTGAGGTACCAGGCGACCTCGGGGCTGAGCTTCAGCCGGGAGAGGAGCGCCTCGTCCAGGTACGCCGCTGGCGGCTTGCCCTTAGGCGAACGGGTTGTCTTCCGCGGCATCGTCAGGCCCCTTCGCCAGGCCCTGCTCCGTCGACGGAGTCAGGCCGAAGTGCGCGGCCCACGCCCGCACCTCCCGCCCGGCCGCACGGGCGATCCCCACCGCGGGGTGAGGGAGCGTCCCCTGCTTCGCTTCGATCGTCAGCCCCTCCCGTTGCACCAGCTCGGTTGCGGTGCGGAGCGTCGCCACCGCCTCGCAGTACGACGCCAGGCTCGCCCGGTCCTCCGGCTTCAGCAGCTCCAGCCGGGCCAGACCCGGCACGACCCGGGCCCACTCGGCAGCCGCCTCGGGCGAAAGCCAGTCGGGCACCTCCGGCGGGATGCGCTTGAACGCTGGCGGGGGAGCGACCGAGCGACCGGCCACGTCCTTGCCGGGAGCACGGCCCTTGATCAGCTTCAAAGCGGCGGGCTGCGACGTGCGTGCCACGAGGACCCCCCATCACCATTCTGTTCAGGCGTGTGCCGAGTTGACCGCGCCGGGCTCCCGGGGTGCGGGCGGCGTGGCGGCGACTCCCCCTCCCCCCGGGGTGGGGGTCGCGGGGTCGCGGTGGTCAGGTGCGGCGCTGGCTGCGGCGCCGTGCGTGCTTGCGCGCGTTGCCGCGCTCGCGCTCGGCTCGCGTCTTGACGGTGTCGCAGCTCGGACAGATCAGCCCGAGGTTGTCGAGGTCGTCGGGGGACCCGCCCTCGCTCACCGGGGTGATGTGGTCCAGGTGGTAGCCCGGGGGTTCCTCGCCGTTGGGTCCGAGTCCGGGGGGTTCGGCGCCGCACCGGTAGCAGTGGCCCAGGTCGCGGCGGCCCACGGCGCGCTTGAGGGTGCGCCAGCGGCCGGCGGTGAGCCCGCCGTACCGGGCGGTCTTGGGGGGGCGGCCTTGCCAGGGCGGGGGTTGGCAGGGGGGGCATCGGCCCCGGGTGGTGGCCATGGCGTGGCAGCCGGGGGTGGTGCAGCGGGAGGGCGGGGCTGTCGGCATCGGGCCTCCCCGGGGTTACGCGTTCGGTAGCCGGTACTCGGTGGCAAGGTGACGGCGACGAGGTCGCCCGTCTCACCGTCCTCGTCAGTCACGACTCGTCCAGGTTCGCGGCGAGGCCGGCGCGTGCGTCGGCTACCTGCTGTGCTGCGGCGTCGACTTCGGCCTGGACCTGGGCGCGGAAGCCAGTGAGGTCGGGCTCGACTCGCACGCTGACGCCGCCGGCCCAGCCGGTGTGGTCGTTGGAGGGGATGTCGACTCGCTCGTCGAAGAGGAGGACGCCGGCGGCGCCGATCTCAGCGGCGACCTCGGCGAGGTGGGCGGTGGGGACGGACTGGGGGATCTCGTCGATGACGAGGGCGAAGGGCCTGCGCGTGTCCGTCGCGGCTTCGGGGAGTTCGAGGATCTGGAGTCGCATGCGGTTCCTCCTGCGGGTGAGGGTGCCGCGCCGGGGCCAGCCAACACCCGCATGTCGTCGGGCCCGGCGCGGCGGCATGGCGAAGGCCCCGGTGGCGGGTGTGCCATCCGGGGCCTTCGGGTGTTTTGGGGCGCGTCAATGCGGCGCCCGTCGATCATGCACCGCTGGGGCGCGCGGGGTCAAGCGCGGCGCGGTGCGGGGTACCAGCCGCCGCGCTTCGGGTCGTAGATGACGTCGCCGTCGCGGGGCGGGTCGCCTGCGGGCCGCGGCCGGATGTCGAGCTTCGGGTTCGGCTTGAGTGCCATGATGTTCGCTCCGTCTCGTCAGGGATGGGATGGGGGCCTGGGGCGGCTGTGCTGGCAGGCGGTGCCGCCCCGGGCCGTGGGGGGGGGTGTGGTGCCGGGCTGTCCGGCTCCCCGCGGGGCCCCTCTCGGGGCGCCACGGGCAGGCGGTAGACGGGCGGTAGATGGCGGGTAGGGCGCCGGTAGGGCAGAGGTAGTTCTTGCAGGTCAGGCGGCGGTAGGGACGCGGGTAGGGCTGCCGGTAGGCGCCCCGGGCGGCCCGATCGGGGGGAGCTTCGATCGGCGGACCCCGGCGCGATTGACGCCCCCCACTTTCAGCTGCGATTCGACCGGGATTCCCCACCCCGTCAGGGCCGCGCGGAGGGCCCCGATGTCGCCCTCGGAGAGGTCGGTGAAGTGGCCCTCGGAGTGCCCCCGAGCGAGGAGCTCGGAGAGGTGCATCCCGGGGCGGTCACCGAGGGTCTGGTGGACCCAGCGGAGGGCCTGCTGGGCGACGTCTTCGGGGGCGGTCTTCGGCGCCTCCTGCGGGGCCTCGGTGGCGGCCTTCTCGGGGGCCTCGTCCTCGCCCTCCTCTGTCGGTGCCGCGAGGAGGCAGGCGCCGACGGTCGCCGCCCAGCAGCCGACCCACACGACCGGCCCGGACATCGCGAGCGCGATGGGGGCGGACACGGCGATGAACGCTGGCGGCAGGCCCCACACGGTGTACCCGAGGTAGCGGCCGACCTTCCCCGACTGCTGCACGGGGCAGGTGGCGAGGTAGGCGGTCCACCAGCGGGGCACCGCGGTGACGATGGCGGCGCCACCATCCACCGCACGGTGGGCGAGGTCGACGATGGGGCGCTCGCGGGTCTCACTGCTGGTCATGACGGTCCTTCCGGCGGTTCCTGGCGGCGTCCCAGCCGCGGGAGGCGGCGTATCCGGCTCCCGCGGCGGCGACCGCAATGGCGGCGATGGTGCCGAGGTAGGCGATGACGAGGGCGGCGAGGAGGAGAGCGGCGCACCCGATGTGTCGGAGGAGCTGCACGTCAGGCCCCGTTCACCCAGCCGGTGATGGGGTCGCCCATCCAGTTCACCGCGGTGTAGACGGTGCTGGAGGCGAGCCCGCCGCCGCCGGCGGTGAGGGCGAGGACGGCGCCGCACGCGGCGAGGAGCCCGAGCTGGATCGCGGCGCCCTTCTTCGACCCCTTGATGGCGCCGATGAGGGCGACGAGCCCGACGGCGAGGAGGGCGAGGGTGACGATGGCGCCGCCCTGGGTGAGGCTGACGCCGCCGGCCGCGCCGGCTACCTGCCCGTCCAGCGCGCCGGTTCCCCCGGCGGCGAGCCCGCCGACGCCGTTGGCGCCCTTCGCGGACCATCCGGCGAGGTGACCGATGAGGCCACCGGTGCACGCGGCGATGAGCGTCCCGAGGATCAGCGGCATGGCGATGCCGAAGAACGCGGCCTTCACCTTGTGGCCCGCGCGCCACCAGAGGAAGAGGTAGACGGTGAAGATGACGAAGATGGTGGCGAATGCTCCGAAGGTGATCATCGGGGTACTCCGGTGGTGACGTAGACGAGATCCCACAGCTCTACGGCGCCGAAGAGCCCGGCGACGGAGACGATGAGGAGGGCGGGGCTGACGGCGTGGTAGGCGGTCCCGAGGAGACCGGCCTGGCGCCAGGAGCGGTCGGGGGTGTAGGCGGACGCGGCGGTGACCGCGATGGTGAAGCCGGTCCCGATGAGCGCGGCGACGAGGCCGGCTTCGTCCCGCATGCGGCCGGCGGTGACGTGCCACCAGGTGAGGACGCCGTGCCCGTCGTCGAGGATCGGGATGAGGCAGGCGACGGTGGCGACGATCGGGACGATGCCGCGCCACGGGGCGGCGAGACCGCGGGCGAGACCGAAGAGGCGGTCTCGGAGCGTCGGGCGGTACTGCTCTACCGGGGCGAGGGCGTCTCGGATGGCGACGAGGGTCTCGCGGTCGGCGTCGGCGAGACGGATCGTCACTTCCGGGGTCTCGGGCGGGGTGGGGTGAGACCTGGGGGTCTCGGGTGCGGTCTCGCGGGGCGCGGGGGCGCCGGTGCCGCCAGGGGTCTCGGTCTCGCGCGGCTTCCGCAGTCGCCGCCACGGCGGGAGGTCTCGGTCCCCCTCGGGGGCGGCGTCCAGCGGGGTGGCGCCGTCCCGGTAGCGAGACCAGCTCTCCCGCGCGGGCCGCTGCGGCTCGCTGTCCCACCCGGGCTCGGGGTCCGGGAGGGGCTGCCCGGCGGGGATGATCCGGGTGGGGGTGATGGCCTCAGGGGCCTCCCCTCCCCCGGGGGTGTGGTGGGTCGTCGTCATCAGATTCCCTCTCGGTAGCCGGCGGCGAGGAGCTGGCGCGCCTCGGTTCGGCGGTTGGATGCGGTGGCGGTGCTGACGTTCAGGAGTGCGGCGATCTCGGCTCCGGGGATCGCGTCGACGTCGCCGCCGTGCTGCCGGATCGCCATGCGGGCGACGCGTCGGGCGTCGCGCTCGGTGGGTGTCAGCCGAAGGAGGTCCTCGGCTTCAACGGCGCGCGCCTCGGCTTCAACGGCCTTCGCCCGTGCTTCAACGGTGGCGGTCTCGTCGTCCGCGGCGCGGCGGGCGAGAGCGGCGGCACGGGCCTCGGTGTCGGCGGCGCGCAGCGCGAGTTCGGCGGCCGCGGTCCGGCGTTCAGCGGCGTGCTGCTCTCGTTCAGCGGCGGCCGCGTCGTCTTCGGCGGCGCGTCGGCGGGCAGCCGCGGCGGTGGCGGACTCGGCCGCCTGGGCCTCGCGTCGTCGGGCGTCGGCGGCGGCTGCCGCCCGGGCTTCGGCCTCGGCCAGTTCGGCGTCCCGCTGGCGCTGGCGAAGCTGGCGGGCGTGTGCTTCGTCGGCGGCCCGCTCGGCTGCCTCGGCCTCGCGCTGGGCGTCGACCTCAGCCTGCCGGGACGGCGCGGCCAGCGCCTCAGCCGGGCTCAGGCCGTACCGGGCGAGCTTCACGGGCAGCAGCGCCAGCGGGGGCGCCTTGCGGGGGCTGCCGTGCTCCTCCCGCAGCAGGGTGCCGTACACGCGGTGCGCCTGATCGAGTTCGAGGGCCGCCCGGTAGGAGGTGATGCCACGGAGCCGCATCCGCCGCCACAGCCGCACGGTGGCGAGCGGCGCGAGGAGCCAGCGTGCCACCGGGATGCCCTCCCCTACGGTTCCGGTCTCCAGACGCGCGGCCTGGATGACGAGCCGCCGGGCGGCTTCGACGCTGGCGATGAACAGGATCGGGATGACGGCGTGCATGGCGACGGCCAGCTCGTCGCCCCACGCGGAGGCGGCGTTGAACGCGATGGTGGCGAGGGTGAGTCCGTGCGCCATCGTGCGGAGCAGGGGCCACGGGGTGTGGCGGCGGATCAAGTGGAGGTCCAGCGCCAGGCACGCCACGATGCCCGCGTCGATGCCGATGGGCACGAACGGCGCGAAGTCCCCGAAGCCCTTCCGAACGGCGAGGTCGCGGACGGCGACGTAGGACCCGGCGAAGCCGATCAGGGCGAGGGCGAGGCCGCCGATGACGGCCGCGATGGTGATCATCACCATGGGGTCGCGCCACGCGCTCGAACGCGCGGCGGGTGCCGCTGAATCGGCGGGGGCCGGGGTCGAACGCCCCGGGAGGGCGGCGGTGGTCACGAGCATGGCTCCGATCGGGGGTCAGCGGAACGAGGAGATGGTCATGGCGACGATGGCCACGCCGGCGACGACGAGGACGGCCCGGTGCAGCCAGGTGTCGATCCGGCTGCGGCGGGCGGGGTAGACCGCGGGGGTGGGCCGGTTCTCCAGCGCGTCGGCGATGCGCTCCAGGGCGTCGGCGGTGCGGGCCAGCTCCTCGGTGCTCTCGAACGCGGCGAGGGCAGACGCCCGGGCGGCGTGCTTCTCGATCTGGTCGGGCCGGAGCGCGGTGTTCATGGCGGCGATCGCTTCGCCGCTGGTGACGATGTCAGCCATGGGGCTCATCGACGGTTCCTTCCGGGGGTGTGGTTGGTGTGGGCGATCCAGGCGACGGCGGCTGCGGTCCCGACGGCGAGTGCGGGGCCGGTTGCCCCGCCGGCCGCCGCGAGCGCGGTGAGGGCGAGCAGCCCCCACCGGGCCAGCGGCGACCGCAGCTCTGCGAGGAGGCGGGTCACAGCTGGTTCGGTGCCAGGTGCCAGGTGGTGACGGCGGCGCCGGCGAAGTCCGGCTCCTCGGCGACGATCTCGGCGATCCGGCCCTCCAGGGCGTCCTGCCGGGTGACCTGGTCGGGGTCGATGTCGATGACGCCGCGGTCGTCGTAGGTGGCGGTGCCGGTGTCGAGGACGAGGACGTAGTGGTACTGCACGGGGTGCCTCCTGGGCGGGTTGGTGGTCACCGGGCTGTCCGGCTCCCCTCGCCCCGGCCAGTGCGTGGTGGCGCTGGCCGGGGGGAGGCAGCAGGCAGGCGGGAGCGCGTCACAGGGCGTTCGGCGCCAGGTACCAGTGGGTGACGACGCTCCGGGCGAGGCTCGGATGGTCGGCGACCACCTTCGCCCGGGCCTGCTCGAAGATCGCCTGCTGTGAGGCGTCCGGGCCGGGCACGAACAGCCCGGGCTGCGTGATAGCGGTGCCGTCCGGCGCCTCCAGGGTGATGACGAAGAAGTACGCGGGCGAAGGGGTAGCGCTGTCCATGGGTGCCTCCTGGGCGGTCGGTGTCGCCGGGCTGTCCGGCTCCCCTCACCGCCCGCGCGGGGCGGGCGGATCGGGCAGGCGGCAGACGGGTCAGCGGCGGGGGCGGAACGCGCGGCCGTCGGGGTCGACGGTCTGCGCGCGTCCGCAGGAGGTGCAGGCCAGGCCGCGGGAGGTTTCCCCGGGGACGGTGCTGTCCGTCATGGGTCGCCCGCAGCAGGCGACGACATCGGAGGGGGCAACCGGAGTGCCGTGGCGCAGGCGCTCTGCGCGGTGACGGCGGCTCACCGGACGCTCGCGATCGCGGCGATGTCGGTGCGGGCGTGGTGGCGGCGGGACAGGTCCCCGTCGCAGGCGGCCCCGTGGAGGGTGCACGTCACCGAGCGGGTGTGCCCCAGCCCGGCCTCGATGCGGCCGACGGCGAGCACACGGCGTCGGGGCGGGGGGACAGCCGCGGCGGGGGTGGTCGTAGAGTTCTGCATGGTCATCTCCTGGTGATGCAGGTGGATGGCGGGCCCTGATCGCGTTGCAGCGCGGTCAGGGCCTTTCGTTTGTCCGGCGGGTGAGTTCCGACGACGGGATGCGGATCGCTCCGCCCCTGCCGCGCTGACCCTTCCGCCTCTGCCGGCCGAAGCGAACGAACTCGATGTCGCCGCTGCTGACCCACGCGTAGACGGTGGACGTGCTCACTCGAAGCTCCGCCGCCACTTCAGCGGCGGTCAGGAGCCTCTGCGATCTCTCGCTCTGGCTCATGGGCGTAGACACTACCAAGTTCATGGATAAAGTCAATCTTCTCAGGTAAACCCAGATGTTCTCAGGGCATGCGAAAGGGGCGGGCACCGAAGTGCCCCCCCCTCCGACCTGCTGCTACTGCGCTGGCAGGTGGTACCTCAGCCGGTGTCGATCCGCCCGGAGAACCATCACGTCAACACCCACGGCCCGCCCGTCGGTCACCCGCGTGGTCCGCACCTGCCGGACGATGCACACGTCCGGGCCGATGCGCATCCGCTCCTGCTCCTCCTGCGTGGGCGACGGCCAGGTCAGCTCCTCCTCGGTGTCGCCCGGGGTGAGGCCGACTGCGGCGAGCACGCCGTAGAGCCCGCCCTTGACCAGCCCCTGCCGGGCAAGCGGCGTGCCGGAGGCGAGGTCCAGCGGGTAGTACGAGTCGGCCAGTTGCACGGCCTCGCCGTCGGCCCGCATCACCCGGGGCCGGACGATCACGGACTCGCCGCACTCGATCTCCAGTGCGGCCGCGACGTCTGCGGGTGCTTCCACCTCGCCGACCCTGCCGAGCTCCTGCGTGCCCTCCATGCCGAGGTCGGCAAGGGTGCTCTTCCAAGTGGCGCGCTTCCCGTCCACCGGCGTCACGTAGCTCGCTGAGTGCGTGATGATCGCTCGTTGCGGCAGGACGCGCGGGCGGGCGCCCTGCCTGGTCTCAATGCGGCCCTCCCTGCGCAGGATGGCCACCGCGGTCTGGATGGTGCTGGTGCTGTGCCCGGCGTCGCGCAGCTGTGCAGTGGTCGGCAGCGGGGCGCCGGGCGGCAGCTCGCCGCTGTCCATCTGCTCCCGCAGGCTGCGTGCGAGCGCCTCCGACTTCAGCTCTCGTGCCACGATCGCCCCTCCTTTCGGTAGATGTGCTTCCTTACCGATAAGGGTAGCGCTCTCAGGGCGGTGACCACCTAGGACAGATCCGGACGGCGCAGCGAAAGGCCCCCGACACCGTGGTGTCGGGGGCTTCGTCGGTCCTACGCGGCGGCTCCCGCTGCCCGCCACGTCCTGCCGCAGGCGACGCACCGCACCTCGGGCTCACGGCCGTCGCCGCCGTGGAGCCGCCGCTGGCCACCGCAGTGGCACCCCACGGGGAGCGCGACGGAGCGGCGGACGGTGCCGAGCGCGTGGTGCAGCCGGGCGGCCGACCATGCCGACGCGGCCTGTATCTGCGCGACCTGCTGGAGGCTCAGGGGCCGGTGCGGGCCACCAGGCCGCGACGTCAGCCGCCCGGCGAGCCAGGTGGCCGCCTGCGGCGCGGTGCGGGTCCCGACGTACCGCCAGCGGCGCGGGTCGGCGGTGTCCTGCGCCGCCAACGCGTTCCGCCGGGCACGGTCCGCCGGGGACCAGCCGAGTGGCGCCGGGGTCACCGCGGGGCGCTGGATCACCGCGGCGATCTCGTCGGCCAGATCCACCAGCCGCTCGGTGATCTCGGTCTGCACGTCCAGCAGGTGCAGCCGAACCGGGGTGGTGTGGTCGGCCGGCTCGTACTCCTCGCGCGACCGCTGGTGGGTGGTGAGGCTCGCGGGCGGCCACGCGCCGTGGGGCCGCCCGGCGGCGGCTGCGGTGAGGTCGGGCCAGCGGCAGGTGATGGCGTACAGCTGGCCGGTGATGGCGGTGGTGTCCACGGTGGCTCTCCCGGGCGGTCAGACGGGCTGGTGCGGTGGTGCCCCGGGGCGGCGCCGGCGGCTGGTGCCGGGCAGCGGGAGCCGCCGCGTAGGACCGACGAAGCCCCCGACACCACGGTG